>NZ_RJJY01000001.1:5872646-6230195 GCF_003751085.1 Micromonospora sp. Llam0
ACCGCCAGCCATTGCGGGTCGCTGAAGGCGCTGGACCATCGAGTGTCGAGATCGCCGTCGACCGCAGCCGACGGCGACCAGTGGCGGCCCTCGGTACTCGACGCGGTTGCCGGCTTCCCCTGCGAAATCGGTGTCACGTCGGCGGCTGCCGTCCGCCACGGGCCGGCGACGGACCAAGACGCCGCAGCGGTCGTGCCGGCCAGGATCGCGGCTACCAGAAGGTACCGCCAGGGTCTGTTACGTCGCGCGGTCGCGGGCAGGGCTCGGGAGAACATCCGGCCTCCAAGGCTCGTTCGGGTCGACGCGGGCGCGTCTCGCTCCGCATTGCAACCCGGTCGATCCGGCAGCGGCTCAGGGCTGGCGTACCGGCGGGCAAGTCGCGGGGGTTCCCTCGGGAGCACCGGACACCTCGGAGGTGCCGCTGTCCCCGACGGTCCGCCGGCCCGGTGGCGAAAGGCGAGGCCTGCGCCGGTCACGGGCACCGGCCAGCAGGTCGGATCGACAGCGGGTCGGCACGACCGGAAGGGGTCCGAAAGAGCCGGCGCGGGTGGTCGGCGCTGGTCCGTTCGGGCCGCCTGCCACCTCCGAGCGGCGCAGCAGCTTCAGGGCGACGGCCACCGAACGCAAGCTGGTCACCGACTCCCGACACGACCGGCAGCCGGTGAGGTGTCTACGAATCGACTCCGCCTGGTCCAGGCTTCCGAGTACGTATGCGCCGAGCAGACTCTGCGTCGCCGAGTCGCCGCATGCTCCGCCGATCATCCGTCCAGCCGATCCGGAGCGTTGTCATCTGTGGTGTTCATGCCTCTACCTTCAGCGAGACGATTGTTCAGTCAGTTAACGAGCGGGGAACGAGGGCAGTTCAAGCTGAACACTACGAACTATTTCGTCGAGCTGACCTCACGTACGTCATTCACCGCGACCGGCAGATCCTCGACGGTGAGCAGGGCAAGATCAGCGTTGCTGACCTCGTCGGCGGCGGCCAGCCGGGACGCCTGCATGTCGGCCATCCGTTCGAACACCTTCCTGGCTTCCCGGCCGTTGCCGAACGTCCCGTCCTTGGGGATGTGATCGAAGTACGCCAACAACGCCGAGGCCGCGGCCGGGTCGAGTTGGTAGTCGTGTCCGGCACACTGGTTCTCGACGATCGTCACCAGCTCCGCCGGGCTGTAGTTGGCGAACTCGATGGTGCGGCTGAATCTGGATTCCAGCCCGGGGTTGGCCCGCAGGAACCGCTCCATGTCGGCCGAGTAGCCGGCCGCGATCACCACCACGTCGTCCCGGTGGTCCTCCATCAGCTTGACCAGCGTGTCGATGGCTTCCCGGCCGAAGTCCGGGCCGGTGCCGCCTCGGCTGTTGCTCAGGGTGTACGCCTCGTCGATGAACAGCACCCCACCGAGTGCCGAGTTGAACGCCTCAGTGGTCTTGATCGCCGTACCGCCGATGATCTGCGCGACCAGGTCGGCGCGGGCCACCTCCACCAGGTGGCCTTTGCGCAGCACGCCGAGCTCGGCCAGAATCCGGCCGTAGAGCCGGGCGATGGTGGTCTTGCCGGTGCCGGGTGAACCGGCGAAGACCAGGTGGCGTGCCATCGGAGGGGCGGACAGCCCGGCCTCCTGGCGACGCTTGGACATCTTGTTCAAGTTGATCAAAGAGGTCACTTCCTGTTTGACGCCGCTCAACCCGACCAGCGACTGCAGCTCACGCAGCGGGTCGGATCCTCGCGCCACCGGCTGCCGTTCCTCCCCGGTTGCCGCCGCCGGTCCGGCCGAGGCCCCGGCGGTCGTACCGTAGGCGTCCGGCAGCCGGTTACGGCTGCTGGTCAGCCCGTCAACGGTCAACTGGGCATCCGGATCGTGCTGCCGCAGACCGGAGCCCTCGTTGTCGCGCACCTGGCAACCCGTCAGCCGCACCGCACCCTGGGTGCGCACGACGATGCCGTCGCCGGCGTTCGCGGTGAACTCCGAGTCGACGACCGTCGCGGACGCGCCCACCCCCAGGTCCAGGCCGGCACCGTCCGCGTCGTGCACCCGGCAGGCCGTCAGGGAGACGCTCGCCCCGGAGCCGATCCGCATCCCCTCGGCACCCGCTCCGGCGATCTCGGAATCGGTGAACGACGCGACGGCATCGGCGATCTCGACTCCGACGGATCCGCCGCGCAGACTCAGCCCCGCCACCGACGTCTGTGCTCCCCCGCCGATCGCCATGCCGACGCCACCGCACCGATCGATCGTGACGTTGTCGAAACGGCCGCGTGCGCCGTCGACGACCTCGATCGCCGGGCCGCCGCAGCCGTGTACCTCCAACCGGTGCAGCAAGGGATCGGCACCGCCGTCCAGGCGTACCCCGACGCCGGTGCAGTCGCTGACCACCATGCCGGTCAGCTCCGGCGTGCTCCGGTCGCCGATGCTCACGCCGACACCGGCGACGCTGGTGGCGGCGCAGCCCTCCAGCCGGCCGGCGGATCGACCGCTGAAGCGGAAGCCGCTGCGCCGGGTGCCGCTGACCCGGCACCGGCGCAGCGTCGGCGCGCTCCGCTCACCGGTGAAGACACCGTCGGCGGCGCTCCCGTCCACCAAGCAGTCCTCCAGCACCGACGCTCCGGTGGTGGCGAGATAGACACCGACGCCCTTGGTCTTACGCACCGTCAACCGGCGTACGGTGACCTCGGACTGTTGCTCGGCGGCGAGCGCCGGCTTGGTCGTACCGCTGATCTCGGAATCTTCGATCGAGATGCGGCCGTGGCCGTTGAGGCAGATGCCGTTGCCCCTGGCTTCCCGCACGGTGCAGGCACGGACCCGCAGTGCGCCGTGCTCGGCGACGACCACACCTGAGGTGCCGAGCTGCTCCACCCGGCAGTCGTCGAGCATGCTGCCAGCCGCCGACGTCACCACCACCCCGGCACCGACCTGGTTGGTGACCCGGCTGCCCCGCATGGTCAGCGAACCCTGGTCGCGGACGAAGACCGCCGCCCAGGCGGATGCCGTCAGCTCGCACTCGGTGACGCTCAACTGGCCCGAGGTGAGGGCCAGCGCAGGGCTGTCACTGTCCGCCGCGACGATCGTCAGCCCGGACAGAGCGGCCGACTCGGCGGCGAGCACCACCGGGATCCCCGACTGGGGGGTTACCCGTACCGTGCCCGGTCCGTCCTGCGCCGCGATGGTGACGATCTTCGTCAGGACCAGATTCTCGCTGTAGCTGCCCGGTTGTACGGTGATCACCGATCCGTCCACGGCAGCACGCAGCGCCTCACCGAGAGTCCGGTACCCAGATCCCGCCGACTGGCTGACGGTAATCCTGCGCTGACTCATGCTCGCCCTACCTCCATTTGACGGCCACCACCAGCCGGATCAGTTGTCCGGCCTCAGTCTCTTGCTGTTCTCTTCGTCCAACTTTTCGAACTCGTCGATCGCCCCAACGCCCTCCTCGCTGAGGCCGGTCAGGCCCTCGACCACGAACCCGACGGCTTTCAGCGTGTCCTTGGCGTTCTCTTCACGCTGTCCGGCGAAGGGCCTGCCGTAATCGTCATTGCCCCACGGCTCAACCACAGTAGACCGAATGTTGTACACGCCGGACAGGGCGACGTCGAGGTCCTTGCCGACTTCGCCGAGCACGCGGAACATCCGTCGCGCGCCGTCCGGATCGATCCTGGTCTCGTCAGCCATCGCCGCGACCCTGCTGTCCGGCCTGTCCGGCCTGTTCGGCGGCCCGGACGATCCCGGGCAGATCAATGGCCGAGGTCATCAGACCGCCGACGACGTCGTTGAGGTCGACCTTGCCGGCTGCCAGGTCGCCGAAGTTGACGCCCGGCAGCACGTCGCGGCCGGCCATTGTGTCGATCTTGGAAAAGGCCTGGGACCGGCCGCGCCGGACGACGTCCAGCAGCATCTCGGCGAGCTCGTTCGGCGCCATCGTGCGGTACTTGGTGTTGTTGACCGTGAACCGGACCAGTTCACCCCGGCCGTCGAAGGTCGCCGTGAGCATCTTGTTCGCGGACTCGACCGTCGTACTCGCCTCGTTCATCTTGCGCTGGAACTCCGCCAGCTTGCGCTGCTCCTCTGCGAGCAGGGCGAACATCGATTCAAGTTGACCCGACACTCGCATCGGGCCGTCCTCGTCAGCCATTGCGGTCTCCCTTCGTGAACTTACGGAACTCCCGGTTCAACCCTTCCCGCACTTCCTCCTGGGCCTTCTCGATCCGGGCCCGTTTGCCGAGGACGTTCCAGCCCTCGTCCTGTGCACCCCAGGCGCTCGAGTCGCCCTGTACCGCGCTGGTGGCCCGCCGCTGCTGGGAAAAGGTGTCCTGCTGCACACCTCCTGCACCGCCCATGCCCATGCCACCCATTCCACCCATTCCCATGCCGCCCATCGGCATCGGCATCATCGGCATGCCGCCGCCACCGCCCGCCGGTGGTGGCGGTACCAGCTCGCTGGGCTGACCGGCCCCGAGCGCTGGTCCTACCGGCCGGAACAGCTCGACATCAGCGTCCGATCCGGATGCCAGGACGACCCTCTCGTCCTGGTCGCGGGCCTGCCGACTCAGGTCGGCGCCGATCGACGGTTCGTCGACGGACGCCAGCGTCGGCGGGGACGTGCCACCCAGTGCCCGGCCAATGTCCTGGTACGCCGCCGCGATGTCGTGCAGGACGAGTTGCGCCCGCTCGTCGTACCCGCCGACCAGGCTGGGGTCGGCAGCGCGCAGGGCCTGGAGTTCACGCACCCGCGCCTGACCGGCCGCGAGCGCGTTCGCGGTACGCCGCAACTGTTGCCCGTACTCGCCCTCGTCGAGGGTGTGCAGCAGTTCTCGGGTCCGGCGCAGCGGCTCACCCAGTCGTGACGCGTCGATGTCGCCACCCGGCCAGGCGATGCCGGCTCCCTCACCCTGCCAGTAGTCCTCCAGCCTGCTCAGGGTCCGTTCCGCTGTGACGGCGATGGTCCGCAGACTACGCCGCGCGTCGTCCAGCAGTCCGGCCCCGCGCTCGACCTCCGCGAAATCGGCCGCGCCGAGCGCTGCGGCCACCTCGTCGAGGGTGCACGGCCTGCCGCTTCCCACCTCACCCATGGTCAGTCACGACCCAGCGCCTTGCTGGAGGCCGCATCGGTGTCGTCCTCACCCCACATGCCGTCCTCCCCGACCAGCCAGGTGTTGCGCTCCCGGTCCCGGTCCCCCTGCTGGCCCGCTCCGCCACCCATCGGCGGAGACATCGGCATCCCCGATCCGCCGGCCGGCGTCATCGGGGACAGCGACATGGGCGACGACGTGGTGGGGGCGAGGCTGCCCTCGGTCACCGGTGCCAGCTCCAACGGTGCAGGTTCGTCGCCCTCGTCACCGCGATCACTTTCGTTGCTTCCATCGCCGCCGGAGCCGCCGCCGCCCGAACCGCGGTGGTCCTCGCCGCCTTCGTTGAGCCGGCCGTCGGTCTCCGCGCCGGTGAGGAAGTCCGAGATGGTGGTGTGGTCGCCGTCCTCTTCGATCAGTTCGTCGAGAACTTCGTCGACGGCTTCCTTGGCATCGGTCAGCGCCTCCACCCGTGCCTCGCGATCCGCCTCGGTCGCACCCTCGCCCTCGCCGGCCAGCTCCTTCTCGATCAGCTCGTCGATCGATTCGTTGACCGCTTCCTGGGCCTCCGCGAACGCGTTGTCACGGGCCTCCTCCAGCAGATCAGGAGTGCCGTCGCCATCCTTGTCCTCGTCGCCGTCCTCGTCGCCGTCCTCGCCGTCGCCGTCTTCGATCGGGCCATCCGATATGAGGTCGTCGATGGCGTCGTCAGCAGCGCGTTTCGCGTCCTCCAGTGCGTCCTTGCGTGCCTGCTCCTCGTCGTCGTCCGATCTGTCGTCGTCTCCCGACTCGCCATCCGAGTCGCTCACCCCGTCGATCGCCTGGCCGGCCGCCTCCTTGGCCTTGTCGAGCGCCTCATCGACCGCGGCGTCGTCGCTGGAAAGGCCACCGATGGCGTCGTCGACAGCGTCCTGGGCCTGCTTGAGCGCCTGCTCCCGGGCCGTCTCTGGCGACACCTCGCCAGCGCCCTGATCAGCCAGGTCGTCGATAGCCTCCCCGGCGGCCTCACGGGCGTCCTCCAGCGCCTGCTGCCGGGCCTCGTCGACCTCGGGATCACCGGTCGACTCGGTGCCGAACAGATCCTTGATGGCGTCGTCGGCCGCTTGGCGCGCGTCGTCCAACGCCTCGTCCCGAGCTTGCTCGGCAGCCGGATCCGACGACGAGGTGGGTGGAGGTTCGCCGGCGCCGCCGCCGATCAGGTCGTCGATCGCGTCGTTCGCGGCCTTCTGGGCATCCTCCAGCGCCTGGTTGCGAGCCTCCTCGGCTTCACTCGGGCTGGAACCCGAACCGCGGGAGCCACCAGTTTTACTGCCCGGCGTACCGCCGCCCGGGGTACCGCCAGGAGTACCGCCGCCCGGGGTACCGCCAGGGACGCCACCAACCGTCTCGCCAGGTGTACCGCCCCCTGCCGGATCCATCAGGTCGTCGATGGCTTCGTCGGCAGCCTTGCGGGCGTCCTCCAGCGCCTGGTTGCGAGCGTCGGCGGCCGGATCGCCACCGGGAACGCCGGAGCCGCCAGAGCCCTCGGTTGGTGGAGCGTCTTCCTCACCGAGTTTGTCGATGGCATCGTTCGCGGCGTTCTTCGCATCGTCCAGCGCCTGCTTGCGCGCCGCATCGTTGTCCCCGCCCGGGATTCCCGAACCGCCGCCGCTACCGGGACCAGCGCCCTCCTCGGTTCCACCACCGCCCGGCGACTCGTCAGCTAGATCGTCGATGGCCTGCTGGGCGGCTTCGTTCGCGTCGTCCAGTGCGGCGTCGTACTCCGGGTCGCCGGTCTTGAGGTCCTCGATGGCGTCGTCGACAGCGTCCTTGGCTTCGTCGAGCGTCTCCTCACGGACGTCATCGCCACCTTCGCCCTCGCCCCTTTCGTCGCCCTCTTCGTCGCCGTCGCCTTCGCCCTCGTCTCCAGCCCCTTCGTCGTTTCCACCTTCGCCCTCGTCGCCGCCGTTCTCGTCGCCGTCGCCTTCACCTCCGCCCTCTTCGTCGCGATTGTCGTTGCTGGTGGTGTCGATCGGATCCAGCAGCCCGATCTGCAGCTTCGTCATCCGGCCGCCGATATCACGGAAATCGTCGGACAGCTCCATGAGCCGGACCCGGACGTTCGACACGATCCATTGGTTAGCGGCCCTGACCGCCGCCTTCTCGGCCCGTTCTATGTCATTCGCTTTTGCCTGACCCGCACCGGAAACACCGTCGTAGATCTCCTCGACCATTCGCCGCGCGTCTGCCTTCAACGCCGCGCGCAGATCCTGACCAATATCGATGATCCGCCAGTAGGAACCCTTAAAGTCGAAGAGAGTCTGGCGGATGTCGTCCACATGTTTGTAGTAGCGACTACCTTCGAGGACGTTGAACACACCCTCGCGACTCTTACGCTTCAGCTCGGCGACGTGCTCGGTGAAGGCGGTTGCGGCCTCACCGGCGAAGATCGGCGAATCACCGGAAGTCAGCTTGTTGACCTGGTCGGTGAGGTCCTCGAGGATGTCCTCGAGAGCCGTGATGGACCGCTTGACCGCCTCGGCGGCTTCACCCCACGGCTTCGACACGTTGAGGTCCATACTCTTGATGTCAGAGATATAGTCCTCGATGTCCTCCATGCTCTGGATCTGCGCGAACGTCTGACCCATGGGAGGGCTCTTCTCGTCGAAGGTCCCGACTTCACCAACGGCCACGACTCACCCCGCCCGGAACATCGAAAGAACATCCATTGTCACCAACGCCTAAGGGCTGCCGGGGTACCCGTGGGCCCCCGGCGCCATTCGACCCATTACTGGTTGAACCGGTTACCAGAGCGGATGTCTTGCTGCTTCATGTCATCGGAACTGAGCTGGATAACCTTTGCCAACTCATGCACGATCGTGTTCATGTCGCCGAAGTTCTTCTCGATCCGCACCGACAACTCGTTGTAGTTCGCCGCCGCCGGACCGGTCCAGTTGTCGAGGGCCTGACCGGTCTCCTGCGACAGCTTCTCGATCAACGCCTCAACACTGCGGTTGACTCCCTGCATCTGACTGATTCCCTCGAACAGGATATCGTAGTCATACCCCATCTTGCCGTTCGCCATTAGCGTTCCCTTCGTTCCGGTAGCCGCACCGAGCGGCTCAGATGTCCCTGAGAATGTCCAAGCCGACAGCGCCGACCTGGCTTGCGTTGGCGTGGTCCTGCGCGTCGAAATCCTGCACGGTGCCGTCCACGTTTCCGGCCATCTCCCGCAGGTCGGCGACGATCGCATCCACCTCTTTGACCCAGGTTTCCCGCGCGCTCAGGACCGCCCTGATCATCGCCCCCTCGCATGCGCCGTCCATCAGATCGACGGCGTCGTTGAAGGTGGCCTTCTGTCGATCGACGTCGTCGGCCGTCGACCGATGATCGCTGGCGACCCTGTTGGCCACCACAGGATCGAGAACTGTGTTCGTGATGCCGGCCATGGGTTCCTCTCTCTTCCGTTCGGACGCAACGTCCCTGCCCAGGTCCATGCAACCAGTCGGGAACGGGCCAACCCTGACTATCGGGCACCGGGACGCATTCGGCGGGGATATCCCCCGTCAACCGCCCCAGACCTGGCTCGCCAACGCTGCCGCCGGATCCAGTACCGGGCCGGTCGGCAGCAGTTCCAGCAGTTCCCCGGGAACATCGACCGGCTGCACACCGCCGTACCCCAACGCCTCGGCACCCGCCGGCGGCAGCGGATACTTCACCCCGAACTCGGAGATCAGAAACATCGCGCCACCGACGGTGCCCGGGGCGTACGGGTTGCGGGCCAGCACTCCGGTCCCCGGAGCGATCATGATGCGATCCGCAGTGCCGGTCGCGGTCGCCGCCCGAGGGGCCGGCAGCGCCCCGGCAAGCGCGGTGGCCGGCGCCCGGTAGAGCCGCACCGCCACGGTCGAACCCGCCGAGTCGAATCCGACGCAGGGCAATCCGCCACCGCCGGCCAGCGGCTGCGGCGGGTCCGGCGGGTAGCCGTCCACGAAATCCATACTGGCCGCGACCGATGCTGCCGCCAGTTCGTCCGGACGGACCGGGATCGGCCCAACCGGACCATCGGGGTACGCCTGCCCGATCGCCGGATCGGCCAGCACGAGCGCGGCGGCGGTCCGGCTCAGCCGGACGAGACCGTCGGTGCGGACCAGGAACTGCTCGGCCGTGCCGGTCATCGGGTTGCGGACCTCGTAGACCTGGCCGACTCTGGTCGGCCGTCCGCCCACCGACGGACCCGGCTGCCCCCGATCGCTGACGGCGGGGAAGATCAGATCTCGCCCGGCCGGGATCGGATTCAGCCATGCCGGAGTCACCAGCACCGGCGCCTCGGCGATGTAACCGAGCGCCACCGCGCTCGCCACCGTCATCCGGTACCGGCGGCCCTGCCAGACCAGGTAGTTGTGTCCATCAGCGGTGCGGACCAGGAAACCCTGGTCATCAGTCAGCGGCACCGGATCGGCGAGATCTCCCAACAGTAGCGTCACCGCCGGTACGCCGGCCGGCGACGGTGGCGGCGCACAGACCGTCCAAGGTCCACGATAGAGCCGGTCTGCGGCAGGCACCGCGTCCGGGGCGCCCAGAATGCCGATCGGCGATCCCATCGGCACCCCGGTCAGAGAGTGCCGCGACACCCGTACGATGCTGGCGTCCATGGCCCCACCGAGCACCAGGCGGGCGGAGGTGTAGTTGAGCACCGGCCGTAGGTGTCCGTCGAGCAGCAGATAGCGGGCCCCGGACTCCTTGACCGCGATGATCACCCCAGGACGGTTCCAGGAGGTGTCCCCGCCTGGCCGGAAGATCCCGTAAATGCCGAAGCCGCCGGCGATCACCAACGCCAGCAGGATGCCGATCACCAGGCCGATCATCGGGCGGCGGTTGGGCGGCTCGTAGGGGTCCGGCCGGCCCATCATGAGGGCGGCGTTGAGTCGGCCCAAGATGTAGAAATAGGCGTGGACCTGATCCCGGCGTGACTCCATCGGGGCGCCCTCCCGTCAACTCGCCCAGGCGCGGATCATCGGATAGATCCCGAGCACGGCACCGAGCACCGGGATCAGTGCCACCGCGATCACGATCTCCAGGATGTCCACCGTCCTCCCCCAGTAGGGCCGCAGCCGCCGGCCCGGCAGGGTGCCCCCGGCGGTGAGAATGGCGCCGGCGATCACCACGACCGCTGGCGCAAGGACCACGGCCCGGGTCAGGTCGGATCGGTCAGCCGCGAACCGCAGCAGGTCGAACAGCACCAGCGCGATGGCCGGGGTCAGCGTCGCCCAGCGGGTGACCAGGCCACTCATGTGCCGGGACCGCATGCTGATCAGTGCGGCGATCACCAGAGCCAGCATCATCGGCCACAGCCCACCGGGGGCGACGAGCACGGCGGCACTGATTGTCTGCGCGGCACCCATGCCCACCGTCAACGCGGCGTGGTAGGCCAGGCCGGCGGAACCCCGGTCGACCACCATCCGGTACGGCGCGGGTTCGATGTCCTCCGACAGTTGCTCCGGCCTTCCGGGCAGCAGCGGCAGCGCCAGGCCACCCAGCCGGAAACCGAGTGGCGGCAGCATCAACGCGATCAGCAGGGTCAGCACCAAACCGCAGGCGGCAGCTTCCTGCGGTGTCACCGGCCCGACCGCGGCCAGCAGCGCGGTCACCGCGCCGGTAGCGACGAAAGCGATCGCTCCGGTGAACACCAACGCACCGGCGGCGACCAGCGAAGCGCCGGCAGCGAGCGTGACCAGCAGAGCCAGGCAGGCCACCGCCACCCGGACCGCCGTGCTGGAGTACGGGGCGATCGCCTCGGCGCCGAGCCAGCCGGCCATCGCCGCGTAGGCCGCCGCACCGCCGGTGAGCAGGGTGCCGGTCTGCGGATCCGGAACCGCCCGGCTGACCAGCCCGGCGGCGGCGAGCAGCGGCAGTGCGAGCAGCGCGGCGACGGCGGCCCGGGCCCCTACCGGCCCGTCCAACCCGAGTACCAGCAGGCCGCCGGCGAGGGCCAGCGCGCCCATGGTGAGCAGCATCGCTCGGGTGCGGGGAACCGACCAGCGGTACGGGCTGGTGCGCGACTGATCCGCGACTCCGTCGACCAGGTCGTCGAAATCGATCGGCGGCAACTGTTCGGCCCGCGGCCGGAAGTGCAAGGTCTCGCCGTCGAGCAGCTGCAGCTCGACGGCGGTGCGCTCCTCGTCCAGTGGTGCCCTGCCGAGGCGCTGCAGCACCCAGCCGTCGTGTTCGGCGCCGCGGTCGGCAGCATCCGGGTCGAGTTGCAGCAGCACCTCGGGGAGCAGGTCGACCAGCGGGGTCTCCCCTGGCAGGGCGAGATCCGCCGTCCGGTTACCGAGCACGAACCGCAACCGGACCGGGGCCGCCAAACGCTGCCGAGTCAGTGGTTCCATGTCGATTCAGTCAATGTCCGCAGAAATCATTCCGTCCACTCCACCATCCTACTTCTTTGGTGATTATTGTAGAAGATATATGGCTTATTGTTGAGCCAATAGATCTGCTCACCATCCTCATCTTCCTGCAGGTCGCCGCCAACGTAGTAGGTCCGATAGGTGTTTCCTTGGAAATCCTTCTCCTCGTATTCGTAGTCGTCAGCGCTCGGCTCGACCGGCTTGAAGTGTTCACCCGTCGACGGCCGGTCGCCGCCGCCGTCCCCGTCGTCCTCTTCTTCGTCTTCGTCCTCTTCTTCCTCGTCCTCGTCGTCGTTTTCGAACGTCAGGCCGTCTTCAGCGTCCTCGATCGCGTCGCCCTCACCAAGGTCGATCTCCTCATCGTCGTCCTTACCGAGATCATCGACCTCAAGCTCGTCGCTCATCCCGTGGATCTGATCCGGATCGAACTCGACCGTCGCCTCGCCGTCCTCGATCGAGTACGTCTTCTCATCACCCAGATCCTCGTCGTCCCCGGTGTCGTAGTCATCCTTCGACTGCACCTCGGTAGGAACGAACTCCGCATCGTTCATGTCCTCGATCGCGGTCCTGGCAACACCGGTCGCCGCCGCCACCGCATCCCCGTTGCTCATGTCGACGCCCTCGAACGCGTCAGCGACCCTGTAGAGCCCCGCGTTGATCTCCTCAAACGCCATCCGCAGATACTTGGCGTGAGTCACAATCGCGTCACGTCGGTCCGCGAACAAGTCCTCCAACCACTCCGCCACGTCGAACTTGCCGGCGTTGGGATCCATCGAGCCCAGATTCCGGAAGACCGCGTCGTAGTCGTCCATGATGGAACCAATCGCCTTGGCGACCCTACGCAACTCTTCCGGCTCGACTCGTGTCTCGGACATGAACGCCCCTCCTGCTATGGTGGGTCCGTCTCCTACGGGTCCCCGATCGCCCTGGCCAGCGACACCAGCACCCAGCAGACGGTAGGCACGGTGATCCCACGCGCGTAGCCACGCGACCGGACACCGGACCGATCGGAGGGAAACCCCTCACCGAAGGAGACACCCGTGGGTTCGGCCCCCTACTCGCGCAAGGCCCGCACCTCAGGCGAGGACCTACACGCAGTCACGGACCGCTGCCCGGATAGACTCAGTGGTTCCGTGTCGACTCGATCGAAGTCCACGTAATCATTCTTCCCACTTGCGCCATCCGGTTCCTGCAAGCCCTTCTATGTAGAAGTACGGCTCGCTGTTGTACCAGTAAATTTGCCGCCCCTCCGCGTCGACCTGCGGCCCGTCGCCGATTATGTAGTACCGATAGATACGATCCTCACCATTCTTCTCCCGATAGTCGTAGTCGTCAGCGCTCGGCTCGACCGGCTCGAAGTGTTCACCCGTCGACGGTCGATCGCCCCCGTCATCGTCACCACCGTCATCACCTTCCTCGTCGTCATCACTTTCCTCGTCGTCATCACTTTCCTCGTCGTCCTCTTCCTCGTCTTCCTCATCGTCGTCGTTCTCGAACGTCAGGCCGTCTTCAGCGTCCTCGATCGCGTCGCCCTCACCAAGGTCGATCTCCTCATCGTCGTCCTTACCGAGATCATCGACCTCAAGCTCGTCGCTCATCCCGTGGATCTGATCCGGATCGAACTCGACCGTCGCCTCGCCGTCCTCGATCGAGTACGTCTTCTCATCACCCAGATCCTCGTCGTCCCCGGTGTCGTAGTCATCCTTCGACTGCACCTCGGTAGGAACGAACTCCGCATCGTTCATGTCCTCGATCGCGGTCCTGGCAACACCGGTCGCCGCCGCCACCGCATCCCCGTTGCTCATGTCGACGCCCTCGAACGCGTCAGCGACCCTGTAGAGCCCCGCGTTGATCTCCTCAAACGCCATCCGCAGATACTTGGCGTGAGTCACAATCGCGTCACGTCGGTCCGCGAACAAGTCCTCCAACCACTCCGCCACGTCGAACTTGCCGGCGTTGGGATCCATCGAGCCCAGATTCCGGAAGACCGCGTCGTAGTCGTCCATGATGGAACCAATCGCCTTGGCGACCCTACGCAACTCTTCCGGCTCGACTCGTGTCTCGGACATGAACGCCCCTCCTGCTATGGTGGGTCCGTCTCCTACGGGTCCCCGATCGCCCTGGCCAGCGACACCAGCACCCAGCAGACGGTAGGCACGGTGATCCCACGCGCGTAGCCACGCGACCGGACACCGGACCGATCGGAGGGAAACCCCTCACCGAAGGAGACACCCGTGGGTACGGTCCCCTACTCGCGCAAGGCCCGCCGGGCCGGGCCCGTCGCGCCGGCCGAAGAAATCAACCTCCAGGAGCCACCGGTCATCCCCGAGCCGGCCGAGCGCGGCATCAGCTCGGTGCTGATGCTGGCTCCAATGGGCATTGCCTCGCTGGCCATGGTCCTGATGTTCCTGCGCCCCAACGCTGGCGCGTTGGCGTACGTCGGGGTCTGCCTGATGGTGCTCGCCGCTGTGACGATGATGATCGTGCCGCTGATCCGCAACGCCGGGCAACACAAGCATCGGCTCAACGGCGAACGCCGCGACTACCTGCGCTATCTCGGCCAGGTACGGCGCAAGGTGCGCGACTCGCTCGTCGAGGAACGGCGCGCCGCCCGCTGGTTGCACCCCCACCCGGGCGCGCTGTGGACGATGGCGCTGAGCCAGCGACTCTGGGAACGCCGTACGTCGCACGAGGACTTCGGTGAGGTGCGGGTGGGCCTGGGTGCCCGGCGCTCGATGACCCGACTGATCGCGCCCGCGAGCAAGCCGGTCAGTGATCTGGAGCCGCTCGCCGCGCACGCGCTGCGCCGATTCCTGCGCGCCTACGCCACGTTGCAGGACGCCCCGATCGCCCTCTACCTACGCGGCTTCGCCCGGATCGGGTTCAAGGGCGATGCGCGTACCACCCGCGCGACGGTTCGCGCGATGCTGGCCCAACTGGTCGTCGCGCACTCACCACAGGATCTCCACCTGGTGGTCGCCACCACTGATGCGGCCTGGGACTGGGCGAAGTGGCTACCGCACGTCCAGGACGACTCCGTCCCGGACGTCACCGGCACCCGCCGGCGGGTGGTGACCGAACCGGCCGAGGTCGACGAGGTCCTCGCCGCACTCGGCGTACCGGACCGGCCGGGCTTCGAACCGGACACCCCGGTCACCGCGCTGGAGCCGCTCGTCGTGCTGGTCCTCGACGGTCCCGCCCTGCCGTCCAACCACCGGCTCGGTACCGACGGCTACCGGAATCTGATCACTCTCGACGTCCGTGCCGCCCTCGGCTGGGAAGCCCAGCCACACACCCTGCTGCTTCAGGCGACCGAGGAGCAACTGAGTGTCGTCTCGTTCGACCATCTGGGCAAGTCGAGCAGCCGCCCGCTGTGCCGCCCGGACCTGATGAGCGTGACATCCGCCGCGGCGCTGGCCCGCGCCGTCGCCCGGTACCGGGTCGGTCAGGGTGGCGACACCGAGGAACCCCTGGCCACCGACTACGACCTGGCCGGCCTGCTCCAGCTCGGTGACCTGACCACCTTCGACCCGGCGGGGTACCGGGCCGGTCGGACGGCGGCACAACGGTTGCGGGTGCCGATCGGGATGACCTCGACCGGCAGCCCGATCGAGCTCGACATCAAGGAGGCCGCCGAAGGCGGAATGGGGCCGCACGGCATGCTGATCGGTGCGACCGGTTCCGGCAAGAGCGAACTGCTACGGACGTTGGTCCTGGCCCTGGCCGCCCGGCACACCTCAGAGGAGCTCAACCTGGTCCTCGTCGACTTCAAGGGTGGCGCGGCGTTCCTCGGCTTCGAACGGCTGCCGCACACCTCGGCCGTGATCACCAACCTGTCGGAGGAGCTCGAGCTCGTTGACCGGATGCAGGACGCGCTGACCGGTGAGCTGAACCGGCGACAGGAACACCTCCGGGCCAGCGGGTACCCGTCGCGGCGCGACTACGAGCGGGCCCGCGCCGAGGGGGTCGCGATGGAGCCGATGCCGGCGCTGTTCATCGTCGTCGACGAGTTCAGCGAGATGCTCAGCAGCAAGCCGGAGTTCATCGACGTCTTCGGCATGATCGGCCGGCTCGGCCGCAGCCTCGGGGTGCATCTGCTGCTGGCCAGTCAGCGGGTCGACGAAGGCCGCATCCACACCATCGAGTCGCACCTGTCGTACCGGATCGGGCTGCGTACCTTCTCCTCGATGGAGAGCCGCAGCGTACTCGGCGTGCCGGACGCCTACGAACTGCCGAACGTGCCCGGCAACGGCTATCTGCGGCCCGACACCCAGACGCTGATCCGGTTCAAGGCGGCGTACTGCTCCGGGCCATGGCGAGCGCCGCATCAGCGGCGCCGCGCCTCGGCGCAAGGTGGTCTCGTCCTGTTCGGCACCGCCCATCTGCGGCCGGAGCAGCCCGCCGACCCGCAGCCGGACGACGAGGCCGACAGCGGGGAGAAGCCACCGATCCTGGCCGACATGCTGCTGCAGGTGCTGCGCGGGCACGGACCAGCGGCCCACCAGGTGTGGCTGCCACCGTTGACCGACACGACGACCTTGGAGAAGCTCCTACCGCCGCTGGTCGAGCATCCGACCCTGGGGCTGGCGCCGATCGGCGGCTTCGGCACCGGACAGCTCACCGTCCCGGTCGGCCTGATCGACCTGCCGGCTCAGCAGCGCCGCGAGCTGCTGCAGGCCAGCCTGGCCGGCAGCACCGGCAACGTCGGCGTCGTCGGCGGGCCACAGTCCGGCAAGAGCACGCTGCTGCGTACGCTGATCTGCGCCCTGGCGCTCACCCACACCGCGGCCGAGGTGCAGTTCTACTGCCTCGACTTCGGCGGCGGGGCGCTGGCTTCACTGTCCCGGCTGCCGCACGTGGGTGGCGTCGCCGGCCGGCTGGACCGCGACAAGGTCGCCCGTACCGTGCTGGAGATGACCACCCTGCTGGCCCGTCGTGAAATGCTCTTCGCCGAGCACGGGATCGACTCGATGGCCAGCTACCGCCGGGCGCGGGCCACCGGCGCGTTCCGCGACATCGACCCGTACGGTGACGTCTTCCTTGTCGTCGACGGCTGGTACACCGCCCGGCAGGACTTTCAGGACCTGGACGACCGCTTCGGGGAGCTGGCGGCGCGTGGGCTCGGCTTCGGCGTACACCTGCTGGTTTCCGCCGGTCGATGGTCCGAGATCCGGCCCTGGCTACGCGATGTGCTCGGCACCCGCTTCGAGCTCCGGCTCGGTGATCCGGTCGAGTCTGAGGTCAACAGCAGGGTCGCGGCGACCGTCCCGGCCATCCCGGGCCGGGGTATCACCACCGACCGGCAGCACTTTCTCACCGCGCTGCCGCGCATCGACGGCGACCCTGGTACCGAGGATCTCGCGGAGGGAACGGCGGAGCTGGTCGAGGCGTTGGACGTGCCCACCGCGCCACGCGCGCCCGCGGTGAAGCTGCTCCCGGACCGGCTGGTCGTCGCCGAGTTGCCGGCGCCCACCGCACCGTCGCGGGAGGCCGAGATCCGCATCCCGCTCGGCCTCGACGACGTGCGGCTGGCACCGTTGTGGCACGACTTCGACGCCCACCCACACCTGTTGATCTTCGGCGACACGGAAACCGGTAAGACGAACCTGTTGCGGCACATCGCCCGCAGCGTCGTCGCACACCATTCGCCGAAAGAGGCGCGGGTGGTGTTCGGTGACTCCCGGCGCGAGCTGCACGAGGCCATCCCGCAGGCGAACCAGATCGGCTACTCGATGTCGGCCGAGCGGCTCACCGCAACCCTGGCCGAGGCGGGGCAGGTGCTCACCTCCCGGCTGCCGGGGCCGGAGATTGCGCCGAGCCGGCTGTCCAAGCGGGACTGGTGGACCGGCGGCCGGCTGTTCATCCTGGTCGACGACTTCGAACTCATCGAGGGCGGCCGGGACTCCCCCCTCGCCCCGCTGCTGCCGCTGCTGCCGCACGGCGCCGAGATCGGTCTGCATCTGATCATCGCCCGCAGTACCTCCGGGGCGGGCCGGTCGATGATGAACCCGGTGCTGCGACGCGCCTGGGAGCTGGGATCCCCGGCGGTGCTCTTTTCCTGCCCACGCGAGGAGGGCACCTTCCTCGGCAACGTGCGACCCCGGGTCCTGCCGCCCGGCCGGGGCCAGTACATCGACCGTCGGCGCACGGTCCGGCTGGTGCAGACACCCGAGTTGCCGGTTCCCGAGACGCCGACGTCCTGACCGGCGGTTCAGGCCACTACTGAGTGGTTCAGGCCATTACGGATCGGCGCGGTCGGCGGTCGGCCGGCCGGCGGCGTGGGCAGGTCGCCAGCCGCGGGCCCGGCCGGCCGGCAGCAGCACCCGCAGCAGCGCCACCAGTCCGATCAACACGACCGACAGGCCGGCGGCGAGCGCGGCTATCGTCGGCCCGATCGGGTCGGGCGGCGGTAGGTCGGGGTGGCGGGCGCTGCCCACCGGCGCGGCCGGACCGTCGGCGCCCTCCTCGGCGAGTGCCGCGGACACCGCCGCCGCAGGATTGACGACCCCCCAGCCGTAGCCGGCGTCGGGCAGGCCAACCGCCGGATGGTCGGCGGTCGTCAGCAGCCGGTGTCGTACCTCGGCGGCGGACAGGTCCGGCCGGTACGCGCGGATCAGCGCGGCGACACCCACCACGAACGGCACCGCGTAGCTGGTGCCGCTGCCACGCCAGTGTCCGGGCCCACCGGGCCCGACGCTGACCACCTCGACCCCCGGCGCGGTCAGCCCGAGGTGGGCTCCGGTCTGGGAGAAGGCGGCGAGCGTTCCGGTCGAGTCGATCGCCCCGACGGCGAGGACAGTCGGCAGCGCTGCCGGGTACGCGGTCTGCTGCCCCTGCCCGGCGCTGTTGGCAGCGGCCGCCACCACCAGCACGTCGCGCTGTTCGGCGTACTCGATCGCCGAAACGAGGCTCTGCTCCGCGACCGTGGTGCTGGCCGAGATGTTGACGATGTCGGCACCGCTGTCGACCGCGGTGCGGATGCCCCGCGCCAGCAGCCCGGCGGTGCCGTCGTCCATGCTGTTCGCCACCCGGATCGGCAGGATCCGCACGTCGGGAGCGATGCCGTGAAAGCCGGTACCGTCGGCCGGCGCGGCGCCGATGATCCCGGCGACGAAGGTGCCGTGGCCGAAACAGTCGTTGTCGGCCCGAGGCTGGCCGGGGCTGGTCAGGTCGATGCCGCGTAGCACCCGACCGCGCAGTTGCGGGCTGTCCGCCGCCACGCCGGTGTCGACCACACCCACCGTGACTCCCGCGCCACGGGTCAGCGGCCAGACCCGCTCCACCCCCAGCCAGGACTGGGTCCAGGGCACGCCGGTCTCCATGCTCTCCGGTGCCCGCAGGCAGTTGCCGCCGCTGTCGGGCAGCGTCGGCGGTGCGGCCGCACCAGCGGTACCGGCCACCACGGCGGTGATCAGACCGACGGCCAGTGCGGCGACTGCCCGGACGAGCCTCGGTGGTGACACGGTCAGCCCGGTGGTGTCGACGTCGGGTCCGGCCGCGTCGATGCCGCGACCACGAGTGACCCGTCCCTGGCGGTGATACTGAACCGGGCGATACCGTCGATCGGGACCGGGCAGGCGGTGTCCACCTGCTGAAGGCGGCCGACCCCGGTGAAGGTGACCAACTCCCAGCTGCGCCCGCCGATGTCGGTGACATAGAACCGGTACGGCTCACCGGCGGTGAGGCCGGTCACCGTGGCGTACAGCTCAACGTCTGCGCCGCTGGCGGTGACGGTCACGGACAGGGTCGCCCCGGTCGACTCGTTGGCGGCGTCGGCGACAAGTGTCGTCGGTGGATCGGCGCCGATCAGTCGGGCGAGCATCGGTTGACCGACGGTGACGGCGGCGAGCATGAACAGCACGACCGCCAAACCGGCGCCGGCCAGCGCCAGCCGGCGCGGTCGGCGCCGGACGCGGCGGGGCCGCACCGGGCCATGGGGACGGGGACGGGTGCCGGCGATGTCTGTACCGCCAACCCGCGACGTGCCGGCATCGGGCAAGCCGACAGGGGCCGACGTGCCGGCATCGGGCAAGCCGAACTCGGCCACCAGGTCGTCGCGGTCGGCCGACGAGAGCAGTGCCAGCATCATCGCCGCCTCGCCCAACTCATCCGACTCCGCCAGGCAGCCAGCGCAGGTCGCGAGGTGACCCGCAACGGTGCTCATCTCGTCGTCGGGCAGCGCACCGGCGTAGAACAGGCCGAGCGCCTCGCGCAGCTGCGGCTCACCGCACCTGTCGTCAGCCATCAGCAACCACCTCCGTCAACCCGGTCACCCGCGCCACTGCGGCGCCGCGGTTGCCGGCTCGACCGACCGCCCCTGCGGCCACTGGGCGTCCAGTCCTTCGCCGGTCTCGTCGCGTTGGCGCATGGATCGCCGCAGCCGGACCACCAGCAGTCCGGTCAGGACAACGGAGAGTAGCAGGATGACGAGGAAAGCCGTCCGTGCCGCCTCGCTGTCACCTACCCGACCCGTCGAGCCAACGTCGGAGATCGGTGTCACCTCTTCGGGTAGTACCCGGACCACCGCAGCTTCCGGATTGACCATGCCGTAGCCGTAGCGGGGGTCCGGTTCGGCGTCGCCCATCCGGTCGGACGTGACCGCCACCCGGTGGGCGACCTGGGCAGCGGTCAGACCCGGATGGGATGCGCGGACCAGGGCCGCGACCCCGGCGACCATCGCGACGGCGTACTGGGTCCCGCTGCCGGTGAACGACCCGGTCCCGTTGGCGCCGATGCTCGTCACGTTCACTCCTGGGGCGACGACGTCCACCGAGCCCGGCAGGTAGTCCGCAGCCGTCATGCCGTCGACTCCGATCCCACCGACGACGATGGTCTCGTCGGGCACCGTCGCCGTACCGACCGCCTCCCCGTCTGCCGGAGCCCCGGCCACCACGACGATGTCCTGCGACAGCGCGGTCGCCACCGCGTCGGCAACCGGGGTGGCGGTAATGTCCACGTGGGAGCCCAACGCGATCACGTCGGCCCCGGTCGACACGGCGATCTCGATGGCCGTCGCCTGCACGGCCGGGTCAGGGGCCGCGTCGTCGGTGACGATTCGCACCGGCATCACCGTCGACTCGGGTGCGACACCGGTGAAGCTGTCGTCCGGCGTCGCCGGCTCGGCGGCCACCAGGCCGGCCATCGCCGTCCCGGTGCCCAGGCAGTCGACGTCGCCCCGACCGTCACCGGTCACGATGTTCGCGCCGATCGCCACCCGGCCGCTCAGCTGCGCGCTGTTGCCGTCGACGCCGGAGTCGACGATCGCCACGAGCTGGCCGTGTCCCCGGCTGTGCGGCCAGGCCAGGTCGGCGGCGATCCGTACCATTCCCCAGTCGGACGGTTCACTCGCGGCGGTCGCCGCCACGCACTCGTCCTTGTCGGCTGGTGGCGGTGGCGCGGTCGGCACCTGCCCGGGGTTGGGCGGGACGCCGGCGAGCGACGGTCGCTCGACCGATTCGGGCGACGACCCTGGGCCGGCCGAC
This sequence comes from Micromonospora sp. Llam0, assembly GCF_003751085.1. Classification (NCBI taxonomy): domain Bacteria; kingdom Bacillati; phylum Actinomycetota; class Actinomycetes; order Micromonosporales; family Micromonosporaceae; genus Micromonospora; species Micromonospora sp. Llam0. The sequence goes on from NZ_RJJY01000001.1 coordinate 5,893,577, forward strand.
TGCCCCGGTGCCCCGGACTCCGCCGGCCGGGTCGGGCCGGCCGGCCGGGTCGGTGCCCCGGGCTCGGCCGACATCGGTGGGGTGACGGGCCGCACCGGAGAAGTCGTCGGATTTCCGGTCACCGGCGCGGGGCTTGGCGGCGGCTCGGTCGGCAGCACGCCGTACCGGATGCCGGGGCCGGCGGCGTCCCAGGGCATCACCAGGTACCAGCCGGCACGCAGCGAGTCAGGGTCGGTCAGCGCCTGGCCGACTGGTTGGCCCCGCCCGACGTTGAGGTTGTACACCTCGTCCCACCGCTCGCCGTCGCCGAGCAGCCGGGCCGCGATGCTGCGGAGGGTCTCCGGTTTTCCCTGATATGACGCCGCCACCGTGTAGTAGGCCACCTGCTCGTCGGCGTGCGCCGACCGCCCGGTGGTGGCGAGCACGAGCAGGACCGCGACGATTGCCGCCGCGGTCCAGCTCGCTGCCCGGGGCGTTGCCACGCTCCCCGACCGGATCATCTGCTCAGGATCCATCGCTGGTCGACAGCGTGGTCCTGCAGTGTCCACTGGGTGACCGGAGTGCCGTCGCTACCGCTGGTGTCGTTTCCAAGAATGTCGAGCACCTTGCCGGAGTTGCGGTTGAGGATGTTGTAGCTGCCATCCGCCCGGCGCAGCAACTTCCAGTGCTGATAGTGGCTGTCCTTCTTCGGCTCGGCGATGGCCGCCTTGGCCCGGTCCTCCACCGAGGCGTGCCGGATGGCGAGGTTCTTGCCGTTCAACGCGTTGGTGATGATCACCCAACCGGCGTCCGGCGCGGCGGTGATGTGCCAGTACTGGTCCTCGCTGCCGATGTTCCGCCACAACTGCACGACCGTTCCGGCCGTGTGGTTGTCGTCCAGACCCGGCACCTCGAGAATCTTGCCGCTGAACGCGTTGGTGAACTGGTAGCGGACCGTCGGGTCCCAGACCTGCGGTGCCGGCGCGGTGGTCTTCGGCGCCTCGGGCCGGTCCGACAGGGTCGGCGACGGGCTGGCGGGCTTCGGGCTCGGCGACGGCTGCTCCGACGCTTCCGCGCTGGGCGACGGGCTGGGCGACTGCGACGGGGTCGGCGACGGGGTTGGCACGGTCAGCCGGTCGTCGTCCGCGTACCCGTCGACGTAGGTGTCCACCAGGTCGACCAGCTGCGGGATCGCGGCCTGGCGCGGAACACCGCCGGCAGCCCGCACCGCGGTGACCCCCCACTGGTACGCGGCGAGCGCCAACTCGTAGGAGCCCGAGTCATCGACCTTCATGCTGGACAGCTGGTTGGTCAGGTCGCACATCGCGCTACCCAACGCCGGGATCGCCGCCACCGGATCCCACACCGTTGCCGACTGCGACGGCCGGTACTGGTCCCACATGGCCTCGGTGAACTGGGCGATGCCCTGGCCACCGTGGCCGCCTTTGAGGTTCGGGTCGAACCCGGAGACCGCCATCAGTTGAGCGGCGATCTGCGCGCTGGACACGTCGTCCGGACACACCTGGCCGGCGGCGAGCACCAGATTGACGTACTCCTCCGGGACTTTGACCTGGCCAGCCGCCGAGTCGGCCGAGCTTTCCGGTGGCGCCGCAGTGGCGTCGGCGAACTGCGGCTGGTCGGCGTACCAGTTGGCGTATCCGACCACGGTGTCGACATGCTGCCGGGCGCTGTCCGGAACTCCGGTGGCGTCGATCACCGGCTGCAACCCGACGCGTTCGGCGGCGACCGCCGCCTCCCACAGGTCACCGTCCACGCCCGCCGCCCGAGCCTGCCCGATGAACGCGCAGGTACGGTGGGCCAGGGCGAGCACGTTGGCCCGCCCGTCGGCGCGCTGGGCCGACTCCCACGGTGCCCAGTCCTGCCACGCCTCGGTGTCCATGCCGGCGAGGCCCTCGCCGTGCGCGGTCCGGGCCCCGGGCTCGAACTCGGAGGCGGCCATCAGCTGGGCGGCGAGCCGGGGTCCGGTCAGCGTCGGGCAGGCGGTCGTCCCGACGACGATCGCCGCGAGCACGTCCTCCGGCACCGGCTTGCCCTCGATCTTGGTCTCGGCCAGCGCCGGGCCGACCTGCACGCCGGCGGCGACGACACAGGCGACCGCCGCGGTGAACGCCACCGCCGCCTCGACTCGTTGGCGGGTGGACCGCAGTGACCGCCACGGTCGCCGCAGCACCGAGCGCGATCTGGGCGAGGGCTGGCTCGCAGGGTTCGACGAGGGCTGGGGCACAGGTCTCGATGTCACGGTTGGCTTCCCTCTCCACCGGGTGTGCTCTGTGAACGAAATCGACCTCGGGCGGGTTCACGACCCGATGAAGTTTCTCGGGAGTTTCGGTGGTCGCCGGATGGTCAGAGGGTGAACCCGCGCGAGGTGAGGTCCTCGCGCAGGGCACGCAGGGCGTAGAAGGTACGGGACTTGACGGTGCCCTCCGGAACGGACAGCCGTTGGGCGGCCTCGGCCACCGAATGCTCCTGGAAGTAGATTTCGATCAGCGCGCTACGGAGCCGCTCCGGCAGACGGGCGACTGCGGCCCGAACCTCGCGCCGGTCGAGTAGCCGGTCGGTTCCGTCGGCCGCCCCGTGCCGATCCTCGATACGCTCGTCGAGCCGTTCGGTGGGCCGGCCCTGGCTGGACCGTATCTGGTCGATGGCGATCCGGCGGGCCACGGTGAACAGCCAGCCGCGGCTCCACTCGCCGTCGGTCGTGCGCGCCTCTGGATGGTTCCAGGCACGCATCAGCGTCTCCTGCAGAATGTCCTCTGCCATCGCGCGGTTGCCGAAGGTCATCCGCAGCAGGTAGTTCAGCAGGATCGGTCCGTGCGTCTCATAGGCGGTCCTGAGTGCTTCGTCGCGCGTCGGAGCAGCCGACGAGCCTCCGGACGGCCCGTGCCTCGTTGCCGGATCCACGGCCGTGGTAACGAAGTCTCCCGCACTCAAAGTTCACCGCCCGCGAGTGGTATCCCGAAAAGTTATCCGGCGTGCCGATGCGATTCGGCAACGCCGAACTCCGGGTCGGGCCAGCCCACGTCCACGTGCCCCGGCCACTCGTAGCGGATAGCACCGCTGATCAGGCCGAGGATGCCGTCCGGACCAAGGATGCCGTCGGCCGCGAGGGTCCACTCGACTTCCGGGTCGAGGTCGACGCCCGCGCCGGCCCACGGCCCGCTGCCGGGCCCGAGTTCCCGTCGCAGCTCGATGAGGCGCCGGGCGACCTGACCCGCCAGGGCGTCGATGGCCTGGGCCACCTCGGCCGGGTCGACCCGGCTACCGCCGGTCATCTCGGGTCACCGCCGGCCAGAATCGCCTCAGCTCGGTGCACCGCCCGACTCGGCCGCAGGCGACCGGCGATCTCATGCAGAGCGTCGTCCAGCATCCGGACGTAGATGTCGTAGCCGACCAGCAGGTCCTGCAGCCGGCCAGCGGGCAGGTCGGTCAGGCCGACCCCGTCGAGGCTCACCAGATGGTCACGGAGTTGACTCAGACTCGCGGCGATGTCGGCTGCGGCGTCGAGGCAACCGTCGGCTGCGTTGCCGGCTGTCGGCCGATACGGTGTAATCCCGCTCATACTGCCTCCATTCTCAGGGAGAACACCCTCAGAACGACCGGCGACCAACCAAGGTTCACGGGATCCGCCCCCGACTTGTCACACCCGTACGACCAGACCGAGCGCCCGAAGGACACGACCGGATGAGACGACGCACCCCGACCCGCCGCGGCCTGCTCGTGCTCATCGTCCAATGCGTCATCGTCCAATGCGTCGCGCTGCTCCTGACCCCTGCCCCGTCGGCAGCCGCTCCGGCCGACCCGACGATCCCGCCACGCAACGTTCCCACCGAGACCGGGAAGTACTACGTGGTCGGTCCGGCGGTCGACGGTCAGCGGGAGTTCCTGTTCGCCATCGCGGCCGAGACCCTCGGCGACGGCAGCCGCTACCGGGAGATCTTCGAGTTGAACAAGGGTCGGCCGCAGCCGGACGGGCGGCAGATGGTCGGCGCGGCCACGGTCGAGCCGGGCTGGATCCTCATCCTGCCGGCGGACGCCGCCGGTCCGGACGTCCAGACCGGCGCGTTGCCCGAGCCCATCGGATCGACGGCCGGACCGGACGGGCCGGGTACGCCGGCCGGTGACTCCGGCGGCTGGTTCAGCACCGGGTTGCGGATCGCTCTGCTCGTGCTGGCCGTAGTTCTCGTCGTCTGGGCCCGGGTGGCGCTGGCGGCCCGTCGGTCGGCGGTAGCCGAGTCGGCGGCGTCGTCGCGCGCCGCAGCCGACGGGCGGGTCGGGCCGGTCACGACGCAACGACGACTCGCGGCACCGCCGCCGGACCTCGGCGCGGCTGATCTGCTGCCGCCCACGCCCCCGAACCCGTTCGGGACGCTGATCACCGAACTGGACTGTGGCGGCCGGCCGGCCCAGGTCCGACTGGTCGGGACGCGACCGGCCCGCTGGGGTCAGGCGTACGGCTGGCTGCCTGCCGGCCGACGACTGCCCCCGTCGGCGGCGGCGCTGGTCCTCGGCGAACGTGACGGGATGCGGTTGTGGGCCGACCTGGATCACGCGCCCGACGCGCTGACCATCGTCGGCGACCCGGCGGCTGCCCGATCGCACGCGGCGACCCTCATGGCCCAGCTCGGTCGGGACGCCGAGGTCGTCGTCACCGGAGACGTTCTCGGCGGAGAGGCCCCTGGCCACGCCCGGTGGATTCCGGTGGTGACCGATCTCGGTCCGCCCGGGTCGCCCGCCCGGCCGCAGGTGGTGGTCTGCTCCGCAGCGGACGCCCCGGCCCTGCGCGAGCAGCTGCGGAGGTTGGCGGGCGACGGCACACGTACCGTACCGGTGATCGTCGGGCCAGCTCCGGAAGCCCGGTGGTCGATCCGGATGCCCCGGCAGCCGTCCTTTCCGCCGAGCAGGTGGGCGGGCTGGTGCTGACCCGGACCGGACTGGCGACCCTGCCACTGCCGGACGGCATCGAGTTCGTTGCCCCCGAGAATTTCGTCGAACGCCGATCGGCGGTGGCCCAGCTCGGCAGCGGACATCCCGGACTGGTCACCGTGGGTGTCGCCATCGGTGACGACGGGTTCCAACTGCCGACGTACGACTTCGACGACGCACCGGTCCAGGCAGGCTACGGCGGTCAGGACCTCGCCGCCGCGCTCTCGCAGATCCAGTTGTACGGCGGTGACCTGCGCATGTGGCTCCGCTGGCCGGACGACCCGGCGCAACACCACCGGGTCGAGACCGAACTGGCGACACTCGCCGAGACGACCGGCGCCACCGTCTGGGTTCCCGCCGCAGGTGGCGAGGCGGTGCTGCTGCCGGGTTGCCGGGACCTCGGCGCGCGGGACCGTTTCGGGAACGTCACCAGGTGGCAGGAGTACCGGCCACCGGACACCCGGGGACAACCACGGTTCACCACCGACCTCGACGGACGGCTGGCGCCGACCGCAGGGCCGACGGCCGGCACGATCGGCGCGGTGACGATGGTCAGTACCCGGCGGCGGTCACCCACGGCACTGCGCTCCCGGTACGCCGGCCTCACCGCCGAAGCAGGCCGCGCACTGGTTGACCTGTCCCTGTTGGACGATGGTCGGCTCGCGCTGTGGTACGGCGACGGCAGCCGACTCGCCGTGGCGGGCGGTGTGCTGCGGGCGCTGCTGACCAGTCTCGCCTGGGCCGGAGAGGACCTGCTGCTGCTGACCCCGGTGCCACCCGACGCCGCCGACGGACTGAGCGCGCATCTCGCCGCTGTCGAATCCGTACTCCGTGTCGAGTTCTGGTCGCTGCCGCCGGGCGCCTCCGTGGTGGTGCGGGACGGGCGGGTCCGGGCAGTCGACGAGCAGCGGCGGCCAGCAGCCTGGCTGCGGACCGGCCGGCCGGGACCCGCGCCGGAAGGCAGCCGGTGGTACAGCGACGACGGCTACCTGCTGCCGGTGCGCTGCGGCACCGGACGCCCGACCGTGCCCGCCCCGCTGCCGCAGCCCGCCCTGGTGCCGCCGCCCGCCCCCGCCGTTGCCGCGCCGCGACCGCGCCGGGTGCTGCCCGAGCCGAACCGGTACCGGGTGGCGGCGTCCAGTCGGCGTGCTGGCGTCGGGCACGGGGTGCGCTGGGTGCCGGACCGTCCGCCGACCAACGCCGAACCGGTGCGGCTGTGGGTGTCCTGCCCGGTTCCGCCGGGCCGCGCCCTGGTCGAGGGGATTCCGACGGCGAACCTGTTCCTGGTCGGCGATGTCGACGGCGCCCGGGTCGCGCGGGCCAACCCGGGTAGCTACCTGCTCTGCCTGGGCGCCGACGCTGGCAGCGCCATCGCACTGAGCCAGGTCCGCAAGATCCCGGACGAGGTCCGGCTCCGGCTGCGCGACGCGAGCGACGGGGACGGCGGGGACGGCGGGGACGGCGGGAGCAGCGGGAGCAGCGGGAGCGACACGACGGGCCGGTTCCTCCTGCCGGCAGCCTGGCTCGACCGGGTCCGGCTGCTGGCCGGCTACCAGGTGGACGACGACGGCCGACCGCATGGTCACGTGCAGCTGCCCGGGGTGCCGGTGCCGCTGAACTACACCGGTGCCGGGCACGGCGTGGACGGGCTTCCGGACGAGGTGGTGCGCTGGCCGGCCGGCCGACGGGCCGGACACGCCTGGGTGGTCCTGCCGCAGACACCCGCCGCGCCGGACGGCGACGTCCTTCACGCGTCGCGGCAGCGTCCGGCGGTACGCGCCGGTCATCGACTGGTCCGAGTGCGACTCGACGCCGGCACGGCGATCGACGTACCGGCCAGCGCCGCTGCCCTGGCCGGACTCGTCTCGGTGCGCAGCCGGCTGTCCGATCTGCTGTTGGGCGGTGCCGAACTGGTGTTGCCGTCCGCCTCGTACGACCATGCCCGGGTGGACCAGGTGTGGTACGCCGTCGGCGACCAGTGGCAGCACCGGGCCCGGCGGGTCGGCCTGCCGCTGTCCGCACTGTTCGAGTCGGATCCGCTGGTCGAATCGGATCCGCTCCGCTGAAGCGGTCAGCCGGCCCGGCGTTCCCCGACCAGCACCGCCGCCGCCAACTCCACCCGGGACTGGTAGCCGGTCCGGGTGAACAACCGCGACAGTCGGCCTTCGACGCCCTTCGGGCTGCTCTGGGTGACCGCGGCGAGCTGGCGGTTGGTCAGTCCCTCGGCGACCAGCGTGGCGAGCAGCTGCTCACCCTCGGCGAGGGTGTCGGCCCGGCCCGGCACCGCGACACCATGCTCACGCATCGCCCGCCGCACCCGGGACCGGTGCAGGATCGCGCCAAGACCCTCGTAGAGGTCGTACGCCTCAACAAGCAGCTCCGGATGGTGGCCGGTCCACCGGACCACCCGTTCCAGGGTCCGCGCCAGTACGTGGGGCTGGCCGAGGTCTCGGGCGAGGCCCACCACCTCGGTGACCAGGGCCCGGTCGTCCGGGTCGTGGCCGGCGACGAGAGCGGCGCTGGCCGCCCACAAGGACGCTGCGGTGCCGCCCAGCGCGGCGGCGGCCGCGGCGGCGTGGTCTGCCGCCGTCAGTGCCTCCGCCCGGTCCCCGCGTGATGCCGCCAACTCCGCCGTGACCATCCACAGTTCGTCCGTGCCGATGAGCGCACCGGACCGGGCTGCGGCGGCAAGGGCCTCCTCGGCGATCCGGCCGGCTGCCGCAGCGTCGCCGAGGGCCAGCTCCACGTCGACCGCTGCGGTTGCCGTCAGGTACGACAGCGGAACGTGACGGGTCCGAGCGTTGTCGAGCATCGTCCGGGCGCGCATCGGCCAGCCTCGGCCGAGTAGCACCTCCGCCCCGGCCCGGTGCACCAACGCCGGAGCCAGCCGGCAGCTGGCCGCCAGGCCAGCGGCGATGCTGACCTGGGCCGCGTCGAGCGCCTCGGTCCACCGTCCGCGCTGCCAGTCGGACAGGCAACGCTCCGGCACGGGTAGGTCGGTCCGACTCAGACCGGCCGCCGCCAGCACCGCCTCGGCTGCTGCCGGCTCGCCGGCGGCCGCCGCGAGACGGTACCGGCCGAGGGCCGCTGTCACCTGCCGGCGCCGATCACCTGCCCGGGCCGCCGGCCCGGGCAGGTGCGGACCAGGCAAGGCCGCCGGCCCGGGCACGGGTGGCCCGGCCCGGCCAGTCACCGCCGCGACCTGGGTGGTGACCAGACCGGTCAGCGGCTCCAGCCCATCCGGCGCATTCGCCGACGTCACGTTCGGGGGCGCACCGGCCCCGAGCAGCTCGGCTGCTTCGGCCCACCGGTCCAGCAGGCCCAGTGCCGCCGCCCGGGTCACCGTGGCCGGCGGTGGGCTCCCCGGACGCCGGAGCTCACCAGCCGCGACGGCCTGCGCCGACCCGGCGTCGCCGGTGCCGGCGACGCGGGCCAGTTCGAGCAGTTCAGCCTCCAGCCGGGCGGCCGGGGACAGCTGGTCGCTCTTCTCGCCGAGCAGCCGACTCAGCGGCGGTCCCGCAGCCGCGTGCCGGCCGGCGTGCAGCGCGGCGAAGGCATCAGCGAGTAGCGCTTCGACCCGATCCGCCGGGTCCGTGCTGAGCTCGGCTGCTCCGGCCCACCAGCGGGCGGCCGGTGCCGGGCGGGTGGCTTCGGCGTCGCGCGCGTGCCGGCGCAACAGGCGCACTGCCCGGTGCTGGTCGACCAGCCGCCCGGCGATGACGACCTGGTCGGGCAGGTAGTCCGGGTCGGCGCAGGACGCCTCGCCGGACCAGACAGCCTCGACCGCCAGCTGGGCCAGCCGCCGCCGCTCGTAGGGCCCGAGGCAGGCGGTGAGGGCCACCGCCACCGCCGGTACGGTGATCCGCCAACCGCGAGAATGCTTGCTCGCCACGCCTGCCGCCCGTAGCGCGGCCAGGTCGTCGTCCACTTCGGCCGGCGATCGGCCGCTGGCCCGAGCGGCCAGTGCCGGGACGGCCGCGCACAGCGGTTGCAGCACCGCCACCGCCCGGGCGGTGGCGAAGGCGTCTGGGGCGAGTTGGCGTACCGGGGCCAGCAGAGCATGATCGGCGGGGATCCGCGGGGTGACCGCAGAATCGATCAGGTAGGCCCGCCGGTCCAGTACCCGGACGGCGGGCGAATCCTGGTAGCCCCGCACCGCCGCGAGCAACGCGCCCGGTCGGCCCCGGCTGAGCCGGCGCAGCTCGTCGCGCAACGCGCCGTACGGTGTCGCGTTCAGGATCTCGGCGGCGAGTTCGTCGGTCTCCGCCGGGGTGAGCGGGCGCACCGGGACGATGCGCACCCGTCCGGCGGCCCGGAGCCGGTGGAACGCGGCCGACACTCCGTCGGCGACTTCGACGCCGATCCCGGAACGGACCGCCGTTACGCACCGAGCCTGGCCTTCGGGCAGGCCGTGCAGCGCGGTCAGCAGGGCGGTGGCCGACTGCGGATCGGCCCACTGGGCGTCGTCGACGAAGACGACCAGCCCGTGGTGGCGGCGCAGCGCCCGGCCGAGCGTCGCCGTGGACGGTTCCGTGACGCCCCGTCCCCGCCCAGCGGCGAGTCGGGCGGGCAGCGGCGCCAGGCCGGCGAGCACCCGCCCGGCCAGGTACCAGGGCTCGTCCCGGTCCTCGGTGGCCAACCTTAGGTCCAGCACCGCTTCGCCGGCGGCCTCGGCCGCCGCACGGAGGGCACCCAACGCACGGGTACGCCCGACCCCGGGCGGGCCGACGAGCAGGGTGAGCGCCGCAGTACCGGGCGGTCCCGGCCCGGCCGGTGGCCGTGGCGGGGCAGTCGCCGGCACCAAGGTTGCCGTCATCGGGCGTCTCCCGTCGAATTCAGGACGCGATGTCCAGGATGTCGGAGGTGAAACTGGCCGCCGCCAGCTCGACTCGCGACCGACAGCCGGTCCGGGTGAACAGACGGGTCAAGTAGTTCTCGACGGTCTTCTCGCTCAGCCGGATCTGGACGGCGATCTGCCGGTTGGTGCGCCCGCGCCGGACCAGCTCGACGATCTGCGTCTCGACCGGGCTCAGTCCGGTCCGGGGGGCACGGCTGCGGGGACGGCGTACGCCACGGACCCGCATCGCGTCGACGGCGGCATCGCGCAGCCAGGGGGCACCGATCTCTTCCGCGGTGTTCACCGCTTCGAACAGCCACTGGTGCGGATCGTCGACGACCCGGCCGATGCCCAGGAGGGCGTAGCCGAGCTCGACGCGGTCGTCCCGGGCCCGGATCGAGTCGATCGCCTCGGCCGCGCCGGACACGTCTGCCGTCGTCACCGCGCGAACCATCCCGATGGTGCCGCGATCGACGACGCCGGCGCTGTCGTGCCGGCCGGGTGCGAGGTCGACCCCGACCAGCCGGGCGATCTCGGCCCCCTGCTTGGGCAGGCCGAACCGGGCGGCGAGCCCGGCTGCCCGGACGAGTAGCCGGTCGACGCCGATCCGGCTGCCGAACGACAGCTGTCGTCGGCAGGCTCGGTGGGCCGCGTCGATTCGCCGTTCGGCCTCGGCGGCGGTGCCGGGCTCACCGGCCGCGCCGTTCGCCACCCACCACCGCAGTGCCGCGTACGGTGGCTCGTCGGGGACCGACGCCAGCCAGACCGCCGCGTCCTCGGATCGTCCCTGCAGGGCGAGCGACTCGGCCGCCCACAGCCGGGCCAGCCGGCGCGACACCGTGGCCGCACCGCCGGCCAGCCCGACCTGTCGTGCCGCCGACACCACTCCGGGCAGGTCGCCTCGGGCCCGGCTGACCAGCATGCGGTGGTACGCGGCGAGCGGTCCATCGCCGGGCACCCGGTACCGTCCGGGTCCCAGGGTCAGCAGCAGCACCTGGGCCAGGTCGCCCATCGCGCCCGCGATGAGCAGCGGGTCGGTGTCCAGCGGTCGGACCGCGTCGACCAGGCGACGAGTGCCGTCGGCGGTGGCCACCCGCAGGTCGGCAGTGCCGCACGCCCACCCCGCGAGGGCGAACTCGACATCGGTGACCAGCGACGGTGTCGCGTCCGTCGGGGCGTCCGCCGGGGCCAGGGGCGGCAGGTCGGCGGCGGTGGGGTTCGCGGTGAGCCACCGGTCCACCATGGCCGGGACCGGCCAGCCATCGGGCGGCGTACGGAGCACCCGGGTCAGCGGCACCCCGATGTGCAGGGCGGCGAGCGTTCCGGCCGCAGCGAGATCGGGGTGGTCCGTGCCGGCCGGCACCGCCCGCACCACGTCGCCGAGCCGGGCGAACTGACCGGTACGCACCAGCAGGCGCAGCAGCCGGGCAAGGATGTCCGCGCCGGCCGGGCCACCACCACTGTGCCGCAGCGCGGCGTCCAGCCAGTCGGCTGCCCGGGCCGGCTCCCGCTCCATCGCCTCGGTCGCCGTGGCGACCAGTGCGAACGCGGTTCGACGGTCGACCGGCAGTGTGCCGCCGGCCGACGTGACGTGGTCGGCGAGGGTCGCCCGATCCGCTGGCACGCCGGAGCCGGAGCGCCGGAGCATCGCCGCCGCGTACGCGCGGTGCAGCCGGGTCACCGCCGCGGCACCGGCGTCGGCGATCAGCCTGGCGGCGAGCGCCGGGCATCTCGGGCTGATCACGTCGTCCGGCTGCACCACCAGCACCCCGTCGGTGACCAGCCCATCGAGCACTCGGCCGGCGTCGTCGGCCCGGCCGAGGGTCGCGTTGGCGAACAACGGCAGGTCGCCGACGTGGAAGCGGGTGGCGGCGGCCATCGTGGCCAGGCGTACGGCCGACGTGCCGCGCCGCCGCGCCGCCGTCATGAGCGGGTGTTCGGCCGCCAGGCTGATCGTCGTCTGCGGATCGAGTAGACACAGGTGACCACCGAAGACGCCGAGTCGACCCGTGTCGGCCAGCTCGGCGGCGGTCTGCAGCACTGTCGCGGGATGGCCGGCCAGCGGGCCGAGTGCGGCGCCGAGTGCCGCCAGTACTGCGTCGTCGACCGGCGTGCCGTGCCAGCGGGTGAGCAGTTCCCGTACCGCTGCGGGGTCCAACGCAGGCAGATCGACGACCTTGTCAGCCAGGACGGCCAGCCGGCCGGTCGCGGTCCGGCTCGCCGCGACCACCAGGCAGTTGTCCCGTACGGCCGCAGCCAGCGCCGCGACGAGCCAGGGCGTGTCGTCGACGTCGTCGGCGACCAGCACGGTCGGCAGCTGCCGGCCGATCAGCCCGAACGCGGCGGACGTCTCCTGGGCGAGCAGGGCCAGTCGGCCGGGTGACGGTGCACCGGCGTCCGCACAGAGCGCACCGATGGTGCTCAGCGGACCGGCCAGCATCGGGTTGGCGAAGCGTCCGTAATGCTCGCGCAGTACGCTGAGCAGCGCGGCGAACCCGTCAACGGGGCATCCGGATCCCGGCTCCGACGGCACCCGCAGTACGGCTGCGCCGGCCGCCTGCCAGGCGCCACTGGCCGCAGTCAACAAAGCGGTCCGTCCGGTGCCCGCTGCCCCGGTCACCAGCGCGAACCGGCCACCGGCCGATGCCTGGCGGTACGCTGCGTCGAGAGCACCGAGCTGTGTCCGGCGGCCCGTCAACACCTGCTTACGCTGCATCTAGACCTCAGCTGCGGATGGGGCCGCGTCGGCGAGATCGGTGGCATCCCGCCTGATCATCAGCAGGATCTCGCCGGCCATCGCCATCGACCGCAGGTATCCGTCGTCGTCGCTGGTCTCCAGCCAGACGGTCCGGCCGGCCCGGTCCGGTCTCGGCCGACCAGCGAAGTGGGCGTCGACGAGGATCAGCGGCACGTCCACCGACCACGATGGTGGTGCCTGCTTCGGCGCTGGCTCGTCGAGAAAGGCCCGCTCCTCGTCCGGGGACAGCCCGCTGGGGCCGTACGCGGCCAGTACCCGCCGTTGCAGTCGGGCACGGATCTGTTCGGCATGCCCGATCCGGGCCAACTCGCGCAGCTCCTCGGGAATTTTGAGATAGCCGCCGATCAGGACATCGACCAGGAGTTCGGGTTCGTCCGCAACGACGTGGCACCCGCCTGCGGCGTACACCATCCGGTAGCGCCGCTGCGAGTTGTCCCGCTCCGACACGGTTGCTCACCTCCGCGCGGCCGGGTCCGTTCGGCGGCCGCGCCTCTCAAACGAGATCCAGGCCCGATCCGTTCACCGCGACGGCAAGTCGGTTTTCTGCCGCCCAGGCTCAGCGCTCGTCGGCCGACCCGAGGTCGGCGGAGTCGGCGACACTCGATGCGCTCGACGACGAGTCGTCGTCCGGGGGCAGGATCTCCTCGATCTGGTCTGATGACCGTTGGGAGGTCTGTGCCAGTAGCGGCAGGGTCAAGCTACCGATCCCGTGCTCCCGCGCGGCCAGGTATCCGACGGCCAGCAGGGTCTGTCGGGCCCGCTGCGGGTCCGGCAGCGCCGGATCATCCAGGCCCAGCCGGTCGGCAAGCCCGGAGAGAGCGGCGACGAGCGTGGCGGGGTCGGTCACCGCCGGGTCGACACCCGCCACGTCCAACAGCGCATCGACCACGTGGTACGCGGTGAACGATGCTCCGGGACTCTCGTGGGCCAACTTCTCCGGGTCCGGGCCGTGCCGGTCGCCGAACGCGGTGCGGAACAGTTGCCGGTCCTGGTCGGTGATCTCGTGGATCGACCCGAGGCCGACGTCCGGCAGTTCCGCTGGCTGTGGCTCGGGCCGATGGACCCGCACGTCGCCCGGCCTCGGCGGCACCCCACCAGCGACTTGAAGTCTCCGGACGATGTCCAGCGCCTGCCACCGCAGATGCCACGGGATTTCCCGCGATGGCGATCCGATGACCACCGGAGGGTCACCGTCCTCGATCTGGGGAACGTCGTCGGGCTCCCCGATCCAGAGCCGCCCGTCAACCGCCCGGAATTCCAGGTCGGCCAGCCTGAATTCCCGACCGCTACCGTAGTGAAATGGCAAGCTCTTGTTCAGATCAGGCCGGGAGGGCTCGGCAGAAACCTGGTAGTGGGCGGCAAACGGATGCATCGTTGGGCGGAATGTACGGCCGAACGTTAGGAAATGATCTGCGAACTGGCCATCGGGATCGACTAGGTCAACGCCGAGCAGCAGTTGGCGGGGGCCGCCGAGTAGCTGGGCGAGGCTCACCGCCTGCTCTGCCGACGCCCACTGCCCCGCCGTCGAGCCGTCGGTAATCAACTCCACCAGCGCACCATCCGGAAGGTGCTCACGCAGCTCAGTCAGCACTTGTTCGGCCTGCGCCGGGCCGGCCACCTGCACGACCACCAGCGGATCGGACGGCGGGGGCAGCCGATCCGGCGGCACGGCCGACGCACCCGCCGGGTGAATGAAAACCCCGGCCGCGCCGAGGCTGACCACCTCGTATCCGTCAATCGGAGGCACCTGACCACGCGGATCCGAGCTCCAGTCGCGCACCGATCCACCGGCTTCGAACACCGCCTGCAAATGCAGCGCGGGTGCCTCCACTGGTCGGGCGACATACTCGGATGCTACATACTCTCGCGTACGACGCCACTTGGCGTCGCCGGCCTGCAGGCGGCGATGGACTCGACTGCCGGCCGCAACTGAGCCTGAATCGACCCTCGCTCGTCCAGCATCAAAAAGCGACGCAACCGGATCACCCAAATATGATGTCGCCAACTGGCGAGCTTTCTGCCGGAGGGCGAGCTTCGACACAAGGGCATGCGGATCTACGACCCGCAGCAACTCGTCGGCGACAGCCTTGTCTAGAGGCTCTGTTTGCCGCACCATCTCAAGCATATCTTGGCTGCTGCGATCAGCGTCGGAATCGACGTCGGCGTCAGTATCGTTGACGGCGAGTCGTTTCGCGCGAACGTAAGAACCCGCGCTCTGCTCGGAATGCAGCAGCTCGTGCACGAGCGTCGCGAGAATGTCGTCTACTGAGCGATTCATCAAAAGCGATATCGACCAGTCGTACCCACGGAATTCGCCAAGTTTACCGGGCCTGTAGCCGCGTTCATAAGGCTCCAGAATGGTAAAGGGTGACGGCACGGCGATCCGGTAGGCGACCAAGTCAACGATCTGGCGCCATGCGTCGTTCCGTTCTTGCCAGTTCGCGAAGGAGAAGGGCGACAGCGGCCCCAGGTTCAGTCCGTGGTCCAGGATCCGGTAATTGGCACGCGCAAATGCACGTATATCGGCATGGAGCGCCGGGTCGGCGACCCGGAAGAACCGGCTTTCCCGGGCGTACGTCAGACCGAGCAGGGCATCATGGGCCTCCAGGAAGGCGCCGGTGTCCGACTCGAAGACGTCCACCTCGAGCAGCCGCGACTCGCCGTCGATTTTCTGCCACGTTCCGTGCCGAACCTGCCAGCCGGCCTTCAGCAGGTCGGCCGCCAGCCAGTTCAGCCCGGCGCGATCCAGCGCCTCGTCGATCGGCAACGGCCGCAGCGCCCGCACCACGTCACCCTGCCCATCGACCTCGGCGCGCACGAGCACACTCCGCCCGTTCACAGTGGCCACGTACAGGCCGTAGCCGGGAAGCAGGAAGTCGTTACGGACCCGCCGGCCGGCACCGACGATCCACCGGACGAACTCCCACGCCTTGTCACGCGGTGGCCGCCCGTCCTCCGCCCGGCCATCCGCCGACGTCCAACCGGCGGCATCCTGGGCGGTGTCGGAGAAGTGCCGGATGTCGTCGGAAGAGAGCGCCGCTTCGGCATCGTCCCCGAGCCGCACGCCGTCCGCACCGGAATCCACCGCACGGAAGCCGTCGAAGTCGATGTTCCGCCCAACGACCTTCTGGCCTCGCTCGGAGTCCTCCTGGCCGCGCTCCGATTCCTCCTGTATCCGTTCGAAGTCCTCCTTCGTCATGTCGTTCACGGTGTCCCAGCCCTCGCCCGCGCCACCGCCAACGAACAGCACCCAGGAACGCCCGGCACCGCCCGGGTCCACCGCCCGGGTTATCAGCTGCGGCGCATCTGAACGCTGCCCGTGAAACGGCGAATCGAACGGCACGTAGAGATCGTCCCGGGAAGCCAGCACCGTGCCATTCCGCGCATCCGCGTACCGCTGTGCGAAGCCCTCGTCGAGCTCGCCTATCCGGCAGGCCAGCAGCGCCAAATTCCCCGGCAGGCCGGCGGTCACCATCGCCAACTGCTCCGCCGTCAACAACACCTGCCGCGTCCGACCGTCACGATAGACCGGCACCCGGACGAATTCGCCGTCGCCGTGCACCACCACCGCAGGTAGCTCGCCGGGCGGAAGCCAGCTGCGATTCGCCGCCCCCGCCAAACCGGTGTGATCGGGACCACTCACCCCACTCAACACCTGCGCCCAGTCATCCGAAGACAGCAACGCCAGCACCTGTCGACCAGAAACAACAGTTTTGTGGATGACCAGCGGTGCCCCGTCAGCCAGGAACCGGTCAGCTATGGATCCCTCATCCCGCACCAGATCGTGGACCTGCGCCGCCTCCACGACGCTGTCCGAGAAGTCGTCAACCGGGTCGACGCCGGCGGGGTCAACGTCGGCAGGGGCGACGACGCTTGGCCCGCTCGACAGCCAGTAGTCGTTCGGGTGCAGGATCTCCTCGATCGCGTCTGACGACAGCGACTGGAATGTCTCTGCCAGTCGCTGCTGGGTCAAGCTACCGATCCCATGCTCCATCGCCGCCACCCATCCGACGGCCAGCAGGGTCTGTCGGGCCCGCTGCGGGTCCGGCAGCACTGGATCGTCCAGGCCCAGCCGGTCGGCAAGCTCGGAGAGAGCGGCAATGAGCGTGCCGGGATCGGTCATCGCCGGATCGACACCCGCCTCATCCAACAGCGCGTCAACCACGTGGGACACGGTGATCGAGAAACCCGCGCGGTCGTCGGCAGAATCCGCCTGACCAAGTAGGCGCGTGTTACCGAACGCGGTACGGAACAGTTGCCGATCCTGGTCGGTGATCTCATGGATCGACCCGATCCCGACATCCGGCGACTCTTCCGGCTGCGGCTGCGGCCGATGAACCCGCACGTCGCCGGGCCTCGGCGGCACCCCACCGGCGGACTGAAATTCCCGGACCATGTCCAGTGCCCACCACCACAGATGCCACGGGATGTCCCGCGACGGCGATCCGATCACCACCTGAGGATCACCGTCCTCGATCTGGGGAACATCGTCGGGCTCCCCGATCCAGAGCCGCCAACCGACCGCTCGAAATTCCAGGTCGGGCAGGCGGACTCCCCGGCCGCCACCCTCGTTGAAACGGAGGGTTCCGTCCGGGTCAGGTTGGACGGACTCGACAGCCACCGCGTAGAAGGCGGCAAACGGATTAATCGTTGGGCGGAAGGTACGGCCGAACGTCAGAAAATGATTAGCGAACTGGCCTTCGGGATCGACCAGGTCCACACCGAGCAACAGGGGATGAGAATCACCGAGTAGCTGGGAAAGGCCTACCGCCTGCTCTGCCGACGCCCAGTGCCACAACGTCGAGCCGTCGGTAATCAACTCCACCAGCGCACCATCCGGAAGGTGGTCACGTAGCTCAGTCAGCACCCGACCAGCCTGCGCCGGGCCGGCCACCTGCACGACCACCAGCGGATCAGACGGCGGGGGCAGCCGAACCGGCGGCGGGGCCCACGAACCCGCCGGACGAATGAAGACCCCGGCCGCACCGAGGCTGACCACCTCGTACCCGTCGATCGGAGGCACCTGACCGCGCGGATCCGAACTCCAGTCACGCACCGATCCACCTGCTTGGAACACCGCGTCCAGATGCAGCGCGGGCGCCTCCACTGGTCGGGCAACATATTTCGATCTCAAACCCATTCGCGTACGGCGCCACTTGGCGTCGCCGGCCTGCAGGCGGCGATGCACCCGGCTGCCGACCGTTACCGAATTCGGGTCAACCCTCGCTCGTCCGGCGTGATCGAGGGTAATCCGTGCGTCAAGACCATATTCTCCTTCTAAACTCGCCATGATCTGCCGCAAGGCGAGCTTCGGCATGAGAGCGTTCGGATCTCCGATTCGCAGTAGCTCGTTGGCTACATCGTCGTTCCGGATAACCGTTTGCCCCACCGGGTCATTGGTGTAGCTGCGGTCGGAACGGTTGTCAGAATCTGAATCGGAGATGGAAGCGTCCAGTCTCGCGCGATAGTGACCTGCTCCATACTGTTCTAGATGCAGCTCCTCATGCAGGATCGTCGTAAGAATGTCATCGACCTTACCGTCCATCAACAACAATATGTGCCAGTCGCTACTGCGAGCTATGCCCAGTCCGTCGCGACCCTCGATGGCATCGAAATCGTCTGTGTTACCGTCGGACGGGGGGACGAAGGTGATATCTGGTGGTGGAAAACCGACCCGGTCGGCGATCAGGTGCACAATCTGTCGCCAGGCATCGGTGCGTTCTTCCCATTGTAGGAATGCCAAGCCCGGCTGGCCGTCCGGGTTCGCTGCACCATCCAGATCCTGGTACCTCTCACGCGCAACGGCGCGCACCTCGGCATGGAGCGCCGGGTCAGCGACCCGGAAGAACCGGCTTTCCCGGGCGTACGTCAGACCGAGCAGGGCATCATGGGCCTCCAGGAAGGCACCGGTGTCCGACTCGAAGACGTCCACCTCGAGCAGCCGCGACTCGCCGTCGATCTCCGGCCACGTTCCGTGCCGAACCTGCCAGCCGGCCCGCAGCAGGTCGTCCGCCAGCCAGCTCAACCCGGCGCGATCCAGTGCCTCGTCGATCGGCAACGGCCGCAGCGCCCGCACCACGTCACCCTGCCCATCGACCTCGGCGCGCACGAGCACACTCCGCCCGTTCACAGTGGCCTGAAACAGGCTGTAGCCGGGAATCAGGAAGTCGTCACGGACCCGCCGGCCGCCGGCGACGATCCGCTGGACGAACTTCCACGCCTTGTCACGCGGTGTCCGCCCGTCCTCCGCCCGGCCATCCGCCGACGTCCAACCGGCGGCATCCTGGGCGGTGTCGGAGAAGTGCCGGATGTCGTCGGGGGAGAGCGCGTCGCCGGTCCAGGTCACCGCCCCCGCCCCGTCGGTGCTCTGGCTGAGCTGGTAGATCGTGGCACCAGTCGCCGGGTCGACGATCTCGAACCTGTCCGGGGCGACCGGCCGGCCCGCCACCGGCCTGGTCCGGCCGTCAGCCAGCGTCTCCGCCACCACGTTCAGCGGCGTGCCGTCCCGGGCGACCGGGGACCATCCGTCCTCATCGCTGGTCCACATCGCTCCGAGCCATAATGCGGCAGAAACCGACGCCGAGTCGGATTCCGGCCCGACCACGTTGCTGTCCAGCGGGTCGGCGATCGATACATTAAGGCCGCCCGCCCGACGGTCCAGCCCGGCCAGGTCGGCGCGGATCGGACCGATCTCCACCGGCCCGTCGACAACCGGCACCAGCAGAACCGGGGCCGACCGATCCGCCCTGACGTCCCATCGGACAGCGTCGGCCAGCTGCACGAGAAGCGCGGCGCCGCCGGGCACCTGCCAGTCGGCCGGGGCGAAACCGGCAGCCGCCGGGTACGCGACTACCAGCGTCCCCTCCACCGCAGGAATCCCGACCGGCGGGGCGTCGCCGCCCAACCACCAGACCTGGCCATCGCCGTCGAACGAAACGACCCGGCCAAGTCCGGTGGCCAAAGCGACCAGGTGCGCGGAGCGCACGTATCGCGTGAACAGGCTTCGCATACCCGGCTTCCGGGTGGACATCCGGGCGGCGAGTTCGAGCACCCGCATGAGCCGGATGGTGGAATCGGTGTCTTCGTCGTCGGCCCGCGCCTCGGTGAGCAGCCGCTCGACCAGTGCCTCGCCGACCAGGTCCGAACTGTCGGGTTCCCCGCTCAGCATGGTGAGTGCCCGCTTCGCCGCGTCGAGCCGGGCGGCGGTGACACCGTCGGCCCCGTACGCCCGCACGGTCAGGTAGCCGATCGACGGCAGATCGGCACGGGTGACCTTGAGCTGGCCGGCCAGGCTGTCCAAGCCGTGCTCGCGGTCGCTGGAAGCCGGGGTCCGGGGGTCGAGACCGGACACGGTCAACAGCGCCTGGGTAATCGACCGCAGGTCGAACGCCGCTTCCGCGTTCGGCGACCGGTACGCCAACTCCTCGGCCGGCACCGCCGATCCGAAGATCCTGGTCAGCAGTTGGTCTTCGGGGCTTGTTGGCCTGCTCGCCTCCGCCGACGGTGCCAGAAACTCAGCAAGTTCCGACGGTGTGGACGCCGATCGGACACCCCCCGCAGCGCCCTCCTTCAGGTCGTTCCCTGGGCCGAGGTCGGCGATCAGCGCGCGGGTCTGCTCTGCGGCGCGGGCCGTCTCCCTATCCCGGCTGCGCACCAGCGTGGCGAGCGCCGTGTGCTCCGTTGTCACCTGTGTCGGGTCCTGCGCCCACAGCAGCAGGAGCCGGTCATCGGTGTCTGTCTCGCTTCCGGCCGCCCGGTCGATCACGATGCTCAACAGTGCGACGTCGACCTGCTCGGCCTCGGTCAGGTCGACGCCACGGGTCAGCTCCGCCGGCCGCGCCGGATCCGACAGGTCCGGATGGCGAAGTAGGTCGAGGAAGAGCCGGCGGCGTTCCTGCGGGTCCGGTTCCGTCAGGTAGGCGTAGGCCTCGTCTGAAAGGTTGTCGCTGGCAAGCTGGACGATGGCCTGAGTGGCGACGGCCCGGTCATCGGCGGACTCGCGGCTACTCTGCTCGGTCAGCCGGTCCAGCGCCCGAGATCGGGCCACGTCGCCGGCCCGACGGAGGACCTCGGTCATCGAGCCGAACGCTTCGCGGGACGCCTCCCAGGTAGGCGAGTTGCGCCACTCGTCGATGCCACTGTCGACGATCCGGTCGGCCAGGCCGACCACGTCGACGTCCTGGGAGCTGACCCGCTGGTCCAGGATTCCCACCCAGTGGGCCCGGGCTGGACCGTCGAGCGAACCCGCTACCGCGCCGACGATCGCGCCAGCCGTGTCCGAATCCCCACGGACAAGGGCGGCGATCGCCCGCACCATCTCGACATCGCTACGTCCGCTTTCGTCGAGTTCAACCGAGGTGAACAGCGGCAGGAGATTGCCGAGCTCTGCCGGTGGTACCGCAGCGACGAGGTCACGCACCGCGCGTTGCCGTTCGGCCGCGTCCGGGGCCGTCAGCCGGGCCAGTTGCCGGCCCTGGCGAGGGGCCACCAGGTCGAACACCTGATCGGCCCGGGAGCGGCCCGCATCGCGGTGCGAGCTGCCCGCAGTGTCTCGGCTTACGAGTCGGACGGCCACCTCGGGCAGCAGCAGCCGCGCCGGACCGGTGAGCAGCGTACGGATCGCGCCCCAGCTTTCGGCGACGAGCACCTGGTCCGGTTCGGCCAACCACTGGTCGATGAGCGGCATGATCAGGTCGGTGCCAAAGGTAGCGACCGACCGGGCGGCTGCGGGCGGTCGGTCAGCCGCAAGCCTGGCGAACATTACGGACCATATCGCCCGTACGTCGCCGATCTGTCTCGACTCTGATTGCCGGATCCGTCGCAGCAGTGACAGCTCCGACTCGCCGGGAAAGACTCCCTCGGCCCACATGAACAACCAGGCTGCCGACGCGACCCCGTTCTGGTCGATCAGTGATGTCAGTTGCTCGACCCGGCGGTCCGGATCCGGATCGGCCAGGAAGTCCAACGCGGCGAGATCCGCACCGGACTGTACGATCTTGAGCAGTTCCTTGACCGCTACGATCCGGATGATGGCATCAGCCGACGAGGCATCGTGCTCCCGCTGTTGCAGATGCCGATCCAGATTCGCGGCGGCCTGTTCTCCGATGTCGTTGGGTGACAGGTCGCGGGTGTCGGTCCACGTATCGGCCGCGTCCTGCCAGGTCGGTGCGTCGACGACAGCATCGATCCAGCGGGTGAGCAGTGTGTCGGCGAATCGCTGGAGGTCCTTGCCAAACTGACCACGGTCGGCACCCATGCCCTTCTCGGCGTTGGCGAGCACGGTGAGTGCGGCATTCCACCTGCCGGCATGCTCTGCGGTCACCTGCGGCGTCGCGTCGACCAGACGTACCGCCGCGTCGAAGTCCCGACGGGCGACGAGATCCACCGCCCGGTAGAGGGTTAGCACGCCGAGGTCCGCGTCGGCCGGCGCGGTGTCCGTCGGTGGCAGCGGCTCGTCCCGCAGCAGTACGGGATACGCCGCCGCTTCCTCGTAGGCTGCGGCAAAGACCTCCCCGAGCCGCTCGACATGCTCACGGGTTTGCGCGACAGTCAGCCAAGGCGAGCCGTACGAGCGGATCTCCAGCCCGCCGACCGGGACCCGCAACCGGCCGTCATTGGTGTCCAGCTGCGACCATTCGGTCATCCGGCCGAAGGACTTCACCTGGCTGATCTCGCGGCCCCGCAACGGCGCGGTGAAGTACTCCTCGACCCGGTCCCACCCAGGGATCTCAGGCCCGTCGACTGAGGATTTCGGGTAGTGGCTGATGAACCCGTCGAGGATTCGATCGACGTTCAACAGCTGCTGAATCCGGATCCACCACGGCAGCTCAGCCCAGAAGCGCACCATCGCCACCCGGGAAAGAACGGCGTTGTGTTGCTTGCGCGGAAACCACGCCTTGGCATTGCTGGCGGCAATGGCACTCGATTGTGAGTAGAGCAGGCCCAGGAAGCCGTGGACGGCGTGGAGAACCCGGTCGGACGGCAGCAGACCGAGCTCACCGAAGTGCTGTCGGGTGTCGCTGGCAACGGCTCGACCGAAATTGAGTCCGTCGGCCAACCGCTCCTTGACCGGCATTCCGGTGGATTCGTCACGCCAGGTGTTCCCGGCGATGTGCGTCAGGCCCGCGAGCAGGCTTTCCGTCGCAGCCGCCGTGGTGATGTGCACGTGGAACCTGCTCGGCTCCCCCACCGGGGTCGGTCCGATCAGCATCTTGGCGGCTGCGGGGTCGACCGTGAATCCGAGGCCGTCGAGGACCTCCCCGAGTGGCTGGGTCGGCACACCCGGCATGCCCGTCCCCGGGCCGAGGCGTTCGTTGAACCGGCGCTCCAACGCCTCCATCTGCCGCCACAACGCGTCGGTGTCCTCGACGCGTCCCTGCTCCTCCGGAAAATTCTTGAGGACCCCGGAGACGATCTCAGGCAGCGCGACCCTGCGTCGCTCGGTCTCGTCGTCGGCGGCAATCGGCTCCTCGATAAAGACCCGGAATCCATCCCCCGGCTGCCCCTCGGCAACGTACAGCGGCCGGGTCTCCACCACGATGGTGAGTGACCTGTCGGGTGTCTCGGCGAGCACGTCCTCCCTGACGTCGCCGGCGTCGGCGTTGCCCGGCAGCCGGATCGGCAGCAGCCACTCGGCTTCGAACCCGATCCCCCGGTACGGCCCGCCGAGTGGCGCGTCCACGACCGCCAACGCGGTCGACGTCGACTCGAGCGCCGCCAGATCGTCCGGCTCCGGAGACCGCACGACACCGTCCGCGCCGATCGTCAACGCCCGCGCCGCAGCCGGCGCCTCCAGCCCCAGGGGCCGCTTGGCCAGAGTGAAGACGCTGTCGCCGTCGCCACGCACCGGGTCCAGCCAGCGCACCACCCCGCCCGCGTCGTGATACGCGGCGAACACGTGGCCTACCTCGCGGCCCGGCCGCCGCATCAGGACCACGGTCATCGCCCCCGGTCCGGCGTCGATCAGCTGATCCTCGATCGTCTCCCAGGTCTGCACCCGAGCCCAACTCGACCGGTCGGCCAGCCAGGATTCAGCTGTCCGACCCAGGTCGATGTCGTCACGGGTGTACGGCACCCTCGAGGCCAGACCGACCGGATCGGCGCCGATCAGCCGCCGGGTGAGCGTCCGTGCCAAGGTGAGGCAGTCCGCCTCCGTGAGCCGTCCGTTCAGCCGGGCAACCCTGCCCTGCGCCGCGACCTCGCGTACCTCCCGGGTCAGGGTTGCTTTGTCGAGCGGTGCCCGCCGGGCCGGACGCACCGGCCGGAGGTCAACTTTTGGTTTCGGCCACCAGCCGAGGTGATACAGCGCCGCAGCCTCCCGCTGGTCGTCCGGTTCGACGAACAGTTCGTCGATCATCCGGCGGGCCGGGAGGGTCTGGTCCGGATCCAACGGCTCGTCGGAGCGGAGTTCCACCTCGCGCTGGTCGGCTGCGGCGTCGTCGGGTTCGGGCAGGAGATCCAGGGGCAGGTCGTGGTCCAGGTAGTGGCTGCCACGCATCGCGGCCGCCACTGCGGCGGCGGCCAGCCGGGCCAGCGCCTGGATGATCCCGGGGCTCAGCCGGGTGCCTGTGGCGCGCAAGTCGATCGCCTCGTCGGCATGAACGAGGGTATCCGGAAGGGTTTCCTGATCATACGGCGTGTCGGCAGCCGCCATCCGCGCGAGCGTGGCCGCATGGCCCAGGGCGAGCTGGTGCAGTCGGTTCCACGCCGCGTCGTCGAACGCTCCGCCGCGTGGGCGAGCGGTGACGGTTACGGAAACTTCCTCTGGTGCGATCAGGCTGAGGATCGCTCGCGACACCCGGACGAGCAGCGGGTCCCGGCCGGTAACCGGTACACCGATAGCAACCCCGCCGACACTGCTTGCGACGTCGACTCCCGGGGTAGCCAGCAGCCGGTTCAGCCTGTTCTCGTTGATGCCGTCCACGTCGAATCTGAACCAGACGCCGGCCCCTACCTGGCTGATCCCGTCCACGTCGACCAACGGCAGGCGATCGCGCAACGGAATCAGGTCCAGAGTCTGATCCAGCCGCAGCCGCATCCGGGCCCGCTCCGTGTCGAAAATCTGCGGCGACTCAGTAAACCTCAGCGGCTCAGGGCGCGGACCGTAGCTGTCGAAGCCGGTCGGGTCCCGCCACAGGTGCAGCGTCCGCGTCGACTCCGGCCCGAACGCGACAGAGCGTTCCGGCGAGGTCAACACGATCTCGACACCGAGCGCCCGCGCCACGAACGCCACCCCGGCCGGGGCCGCGACGCTGGACCCCATGTCCGGCCGGGCCAGCAGTCTGGTCAGCAGCCGACCCACGCTCGGCAGTTGGGCGCTTCGCTCGGTCAACCCCCGCAACACATCAAGAATCGGCTCCTGGCCAGCTTGTTCCTGTTCTTGTCCCGCCGTCTGCAGCCACAGCCGCAACAACAGCCGGATGCGGTCGTCACCCCGGTCGATACCGGCGGCCACCTCGCCCCGCAACCCCAACCGCGTCCGCTCGACACGACCCGCACGACCCGCATCAGGCAGCAAGGCGAGCTGAACGCCCAGCGGCAACGCGGCGGCGATCACCTGACCGACCGTCGGCGCCACCCCGGCACCCGACGAGTCCACACCCGCCCGTCCCTCCAGGAAACCACCCAACCCCTCGACAGTGGCCGCCTCCGCCGGCAGGTCCACCCCCTGACGGCGAGCGGCGTCCACAAACACCTTCAGGAACGAGCCCTCGCCGACAGGCAACTCGACACGGCGCAACAACGCCGGATCAGGTGCGGACGCGGGACGGGCGCCACCATCCGGTACCGAGACAGCGGCGTCCGACACGTCGACCCGCTCAGCCTCGGCCGTGAACCACCGATGCCAATCCGCCAACGGAATACCGCTCGCGCGCAACTCCGCCCAGACCGCATCCGCCGCCCGCGTACGCGCCGCGACCACCGAAGCGCCCTCACCAGCCGGCGCCAGCGACCACGCCTGCCGGACCCGGTCCACGAAACCCGACCAGAACGACGGCGGCAACGTGACCCCGGCAAGATCGTTCACGCGCATGCCCGGGGTGATCAGCCCCTGCTCCATCAGAGCAGCCAGCACGATCGCCGGATGCTCAGCGGCAGATTGGGCCAGATCGTCGCCGAGCCACGACGGCGGAAGTCCGAGCCGCTGCGCCTCATCCGCGCTCAGGCCGACCGGCAGCCCTTCATGACCCGGCCCCGGATGCCAGGGATTCACCAGGAACAACGCGGCCACCTGCCAAAGATCGGCTCCGTCGCCGAACAGACTCTCCAGGAAGGTCCATGTGGCATCGTCGGGATCGTCGTGCAGGAGCCAACCGCCGCCCGGGTGATCGGCCGTGCCGACAGCCCGGCCACCGGCCTGCGGTCCGTCCCCGCCCTGATCGGTGCCGCCGCGACCGGCGGCCCGCATCAGGGCCAACGCGATCTTGATGTTCGCCTGGATCAACGCGAAGTCCAGAGTCGACGGCTCGAACAGACGCAGGGCAAGGGACCCGGCGGCCGACTGGACCGGGCCGTAGTACCCGTCACGGCCACGCGGACCGGGGACCCGGCCCGCAGCGGGATCGGCGGTCAGCCGGTCGAAGACGTCGGCGTGCCGCTCAACGAGACGGACCGCCTCCGCGGCCTTCACGTAGTCATTCTCGACGGTCACTTTGAACGAGCCGGGCATCGGGCGGGCACCGTAACGGCGCAGGGCGTCGAGAACGTAGCCGAGCCGGCGCCACGGTCGCCCGGCCCCGCTGAGATGCAACGAGATATTTACGGTCCTGGCGTCGAGGTCGATTGTCAGCTCGTTCGGGCCGATGCCGGCCTGCCGGGCCGCCCGCAGGATCCGGCGGCTACGGTCTTCCGGGTCCACGGAGGTCCACGGGTTCACCGACCGCGACACCGGCAGGCCGACCGTGAAATCAACCCACACCTTGTCCTGACTGCGACCCCTGCCAGGCAGCAGCCCGTCCGGGTCGTCGTCGGTGTGCGGCACCGGATACAAACCGCGCCCGATCCGATCCGTGACCCATTCACGCAGGCCCGAATGAGTACGGCCGGCCGGCTCCCCGAGCACCGGGGCAAGCCACGCCCGCTCCTCGAGCTCGGCCCCGTCCGGCCGCCGGCCCTCCGCAGGGTACGCCTCGTCGATCAGCCGACCATCCCGAACAGTGTCCGCCCATTCCTCGTCATACCGTTCCAGGTCTGACCTGCTCCAGTCGTCGGTGGGTCCCGGGTCCGGCGGCAGGCCGTTGAACATGTCGTGTGCCCGTGCCAGCACATTCGCCGGCAACGGAAGCTGCTCGGTCCGCAACAACCACACCGCATCACCAACAGTCAGTCCTACCCCCGCGAACTCAGGAAGGACCTGCGCCGGCGTGCTGAAGATGAGCAGAAGCTCCGAATCGGTCGCCCTCCCCCCGGACCAGCGCCGGAGTTTGTTGAACCACAAGCGCCCACTCTCCGTCAACCCGCGAACCAGCCCGCCGCGACTGCGCGACAACCCGAGTCGTCGCCCTACCGCCTCGAGATCGGCTGACTCACCACGTACCGGACCGATAGTCAACGGAGGCAACTCGTAGGAGTTACGGAGTCGAACCTGCCGGGGCGAGCTCGGATCGGAGTCGGTATGCGGGCCAGGTTGCGGGCCGGATTCGAAGTCCAAACCACGATCGAGAAGCGGGACATCGTCAGGGCCCGACTCCGGCTCGCTGTCCTGGTCAGCTGGGTCCGACTCGTAACCTGGGTCCGACTCCTCGGCCGCGACACGGTCCAGGCCCGGGTCACGCCGCCAACCGTCGACGAGGAACAACGCCGCGAGTTGCGCCTGAGCGGTCGCGTCAGGCACAGCGGAGAACAGATCGCGCGCCGCGTCGTAGGGGTCGACGACCGTCCGCTCGATGATCGTCCGCTGAGGTTCGTCGCCAGCCGGCGCAAACACCGAGTCTCTCGGCAACCCGCCGGGGTCAATTCTCATCGCAGCCCTGACCAGGCTGTAATAGAGCAGCACAGCCGCCTGCAACCGTGGTCCGCTGACGCCGGACAGCCGGAACGTCACAGTGTCCGTCTCACGCCACTCGACGTCCAGCCACAGCGCACGGCCCGAGTCACGACGATGATCGGCCAGAAACGCCGGGACAGTCGGATAACCGAACCGTTCGACGTCGTCGGCACGCGACACCTTCGGGAGGATTCCCAACCGCCGTAACACCGGCTGATGCGCGTAGAACGCTTCCGCCAACCGCAGATAGGAGACGTAATGCTCACCGTACCCGGTTTGGATGGTGACCGACTCCACATCCGGCAGCTGGTCAGCGGACCTCTGATACCTCTCCCAGAACCTGGGGTCGCCGTTCAGCGGCACGCTCAGGTCCAACTCATCGTCGATCTGGCTGGCAACCCGCACGCCGGACCTACGCATCAGGTTACGGACTGCGGTCAGGTCGGAGCCTGCCTTTCTCTCGAACTCGACGGAAACACCTGGCGGCACCGGCAGACTGTCGATGAACGGGGTGACATCGACTACAGGCATGTCTACTCGGTCGACCGCCGCCCGCAGCAGATCGAAGGAATCCTCCGGGTGATCCTCCGCCAGTCTGGTCAGCGACCAGACTGAAAGCCGCCAATCCTCGATGCGCAGGGCAAGGACCGCTTCCCTCGCGGCGCGACTCTCCACCGGCAGATGCCGCAGGCTCAGGCCGTTCGAGCGCAGCCGCCTCCACGCCCATTCAATGTCGGCTACCTGCAGGTGCGCGTGCCGCTCCAAGCGGTCTACCCAGGCGGCGAACTGCGTCTGGACAGTTTGAGCGACTCCCTTGCCGGTCGGAACGATGTCCCGCGCCGCGACCGACACCAGTTGGTGCGACTGCATTAGCCTGCCGGACACGGCTGCCAGCTCAGCGGAGGTGAGCCCGGCGCTATACGCGAACTTGTCGAGATCATCGATCAGCTGACCGGTCCACCTGAAGACCGCCCAGATCCACTCGAGCATCGTCGGATCAGGGCGCCTCGGCGAGGTGTCCGGAAGCTGCTCGACCGGCTCGAACCGCCGAGAAGGCGGACCGGACGCCAGCCCACCCAGCCCGTCAGCCTCGGTAAGCTCCGCCGGGTCCAGAGCCCGCTCCGCAGCGTACGCCAGAACCAAACCCGCATCGGCGACACCCAGACGTCCGGCAATCTCCGGCAGGTCGGTCGGCACCCGACCGATCGTCAGACTGAACGCCCGCACCCAATCCACGCTCACCCGCAGCCTGGCCGCTAGGAGCGCGATGTCGTGCGGGTCAAGCCCCGCATCGTCGGCGAGCGAGCGAACAACCATATCCCAGTTGCGGAGTTTCCCGTAGGGCACCGTATCGGTGTCCCCCAGTCTGGTCCGGCGGAGCCCGAGGGACCGGGCGAGGCCGAGGTAATACTGCTCGTCGGTGTAGCCGTTGGTGACGACCTGACCGACGTCGGCCAGCATTTTGAGGTACGAGTCCGGCGGGCCCTCGTCGGCAGGCTGCTGCCGCACTTTCTCCAACGCGGCCGCGACGCTACCGGTGCCGCGCACACCGAGCAGGACCGGGTCGACACTCCAGTCGCGTGCATACGTGAACAGATCCTTCGCTGCGACCCCGAACTCGTCCGCCAACGCCAGCAGGTCGGATGGCACCCGGCCGATGGTTAGGCTGAACTCGCGCACCTCGTTGGGTGAGACCCCGATCGCTTCCGCCAACCGCAGGACAGCGCGATGGTCGAGCCAACGTCGCTCGGTGAAGTCCACAAAAAGCTCTGCGGGCGGAATTCCAATGAACGCTCCCCCCTCCAATGAGTAACGGATCCACGCATCGCCGCCGCGCGCCAGTTGCTCGTCGGTGAGCCGGGGGTCGGGCAGTTCTTCGAGTTGGCCGAGAAGGTCCAGATCGGTCATGGTGTCGACGGTGCGGTGCAGCGGAAGGTACGGCAGCGTTTCCTGGTACAGGGCAGCCAATGCCGTCAGGACGGCCGCGAGGCCGGTCACGTCGGCCTGGTTACGGTCCGCCGGAAAATGCAGGTCGGGTGCCAGTCCCAGTGTGGTCGCCGCCAGTGCGGCGACCGCCCGCACATAGGCGAAATCCGCATTGTGCAGGGCGGCGAGACTGATGGCAGTGCTCTGCGGCTCCTGAAAAGCTGCATAGGCTGTGGATCGTTCCTGACTAGCCCGGAGGAACTCTCCCAGACGGTGGGAGACCTCTTCGAGGCGGGCCCGCAGCCGCCGGTCGAAGCCGCTGGCCGCCGCCTGTGCGGCGTGGGTGAACGCCGACGGCACCGCCTGACGTGCCGTCTGGTCGGACGGGCTGTCCTGAAAAATCGCCAGCAAGCGCCCTTGCAATTCCTCGATGTAGTCGGAGACGACCGGGTTGATCTGCTCAGCCACGCCGGGCCACAGGGACGGTTCCACTCGTCTGCCCATCTCCGGCAGTGTTGTCCGAAGATCCTGGGCGAGCTGGCTAACGATGTCGTCAACGATGTCGGAAACAACTGACGCACTATCGCCAGCTCGTCGGCCGACAAGCTCCACCACCTGACTCTTGGTCGCGGCCACTGACCGGTTCACGCCCTGGTCGAGCTCCGCCTGCATCATGATTTCAAAAGGCAGGTATCGGGTCCCCTGCTTGCCCGCGTCGAGGAAATTACGCGCGATCTGCTCTGCGGCCCGTTCCACTTTGACATCGAGTTCATGCCGATCAGTTAGCTGTTCCGGCATATCCGCAGTCAGACGCAATTGCATACTCTGCAGGCCGATGTAAGCAAGCTGCAGATCCTGTCGAAGCCGATTGACAACACTGGGAAGCCACGCCTTGAGCGCAATCGCCAGATTCAGCCCGGCACCGCCCTCGGCGGTCGGAGCGAGTCCGTTCAGCGTCCCATCCAAGGCACCCAACGCGCGGTTGGCGACCAAATCTATCTGACGTACGAGCACGGCAATGTCGTCCTGGGGCACATCATCAACAAGCTTCGGGAAGTGCTCGCTGATCCAGGCCGGGTCGTAGCGCCGACCCCCCTGCCCGGCCATCCACCGGAAGACCTGCCGGAAGGTCCACGGAACCCTCAACTGGTCATCGAGAATCGGGAACCTGTCCGCGTGGGTATCAAACTCTATGGCGAGGCTCGTCTCGGACCTGGAACCGGAAACCGCGTGAGCGAGCGGAACCTGGAACGGCAACAAATGGCGTGGGTCCACACTGTCTTTGATCAAGCGCGCGACCCTCAGCAGATACCCCGGCGGGACGCCCAGCCGCAATGCCAACTGACCGAGGTCGTCCGGGATCCGGCCGATCTGCACAGAAAATGTGGTGAGGAGAGGCAGTTCTTCTTTGCTCAGCCCGGCACGGCGTCCCGCGACCAGCACGGCCTGCGGATCGAACCACGGCACCTCAGCCGTCAGGTGAGTGAATTCCGACACGTCGATGTGCAGACGGTCGGCCCACTCGGCCGCTTCGCTCGCCGAGTAGCCGTTGCGGGGCAGACCGGCGTGCAGTGCCCTACTGGGCGCCGCCTGGCCCTCACCGAGCAGTTTCAACTCGTCGCGGACCATCTCCAGTGGCACGTCACCAAAAGTCTCGTGCATCAGGAGCACGTGGTGCCGGGACGGCTGCAGGAACGCGAGGTCACCCGCCGGGAATCCGAGCCGGCCGGACAGGGAGAGATACCGCTGGACGTTCGGACCGGCAACAGCACCCTGTGCACGCAGCGCCGCACGCACCCGGCCAGCGACCTCCACCGCCTGCCACCGGGAACGATCCGCAGCCGACCCGTACACCTCCGGATCACCGGCCGCGTCCACCGCGGCGACAATCTGCGGCTCGATCACCGCAAGGTACTCCGGCCGCACCTGCAACTCCGCGGCGAGCAACTTCACCGCGAGACCGTCACGCAACCCCATCAAGACCCAGCGCTCGACCGGATCACCCGGCTCGCCGGACACCTCCCGCAGGTCACCACGATACTGGGCGAAGAAGCTGAGCGCCCGACGCACCTGCGCCACCGAGAACGCCTCATGCAACAGCGAATCAGGCAGCGAATGCAACAGTTCCACCGGCACCTGATAATCCCTGAAGGACAGCAAAACCTTCAGATCCCGCGGTGAAAGCCCGAGCCGCGCACCGATCTCACCGAGCCAGACCAGCTCATGGACCGCCCGTACACCCCGATCCGCCAGCACGCCGAGCAGCCGCGCCGCCGTAACCCCACCACCGTCGGAGACCAACGCTTGGATCTCCGACGCGAAGACCGCCAACGCGCGCGGATCGATCACGAGTTCCGACGCCAGCCGCAGCGCCGGCCCGGCGTCGGTCAGACCGAGACCATCGGCCGTCTCAGCGGGATCCGGCACCCGCCCGACCGCCTCCACCCACGACAACAGCCGGTTGTCCAACGGCAAACCAGAAGCCGCGGCCAGACCGGCCAGCCGCCGCGCGGTCGCCCGCCCCAACACCCGATCGGTGATCACCCGCTCCCACTGGCCGGAGTCGACGCCAGCGGGTGGGCGCTGGGCGGCGTCGGGCATGGGGGCGCGCGGGTAGGCCGGCTCTGTCGGATAATCCCGCAGCGCTCGCGGTGCAGGGAAGTAGTACTCCCGCATCTGTGCAGCCGCCGCTGGATCGAGCAGGACCTCGACCCAGCCGGGCAGCAGTTTCGCCGTCGGCTCCAACATGCGCCCGGTCGCCGGCCTCGTCGAGATCAACTGCGCTGCGACGACAACCCAAGGCGAGCCGTTCATCCGGACCAGACCGGTAGGTGTCGCATTCCGCAAAGTGAGGGTGCTGCCCGCTGGTCCGGGACCGCCCGCGAGAAGGGACAGCAGGCTCCCGTGCAGCAGGTCGGGATCGGGAGTCCGACCCGACCCGGCCTCGATGCGCAGCACTCCGGCCAGATCGTTGAGCGTGTAGGGCGCGACGGTGCCGAGAGACGCCCGGCCCTGGCCCCACCAGGCCCGGTCAACCGGGAACTCCCGGCGGCGGCGGCTGCCTTCCGGCAGCGGAGCCACCGGGGTCGGCTCGTCGGGTCGCAGACTCTCCAACAGATTCGCCGAGACGCGCTCGACGGCGGCACCCTTGTGCAACTCGATGGCGAGCTCGACCTGACCGGAGTACTCGGGCCCCCACACACCCACCTCGGACAGCCGGTACGGACCGACCCGACGGGCCCGCACGACCAACTTGATGTCACGCCGGCCCTGCGGCGGATCGACCGGCCACAGGACCATCCCCTTGTCGCCCATCGCCGTCGTCAGCTTCCTGGCCAGCGCGGCGTGTCCGATCAGATCCGCCAACGAGGCAGGCGCGTGCCGCCGCCTACCGGCTTTCCGCCACAGGCCCGAGCCAGCCGGGACGCCGCCTACGTGCCGCCGCCGCCACAGGCCGGTCTGGTCGAGGAGCTTGCCGGCCAGGTGAGCGGTGGTGAGCTCCGGGTTCCGGTCCGCGGCCAACCGCGGGTTCACCTCCGGTTCCCTGTCTTCGCCCGCCAGGTGAGCGGTGGTGAGCTCCGGTTCGGCCGGCCGGCGGAACCGGTCCATGGCTTCGCCCAAGTCTGTGTCCGCCGGAGGGGCCGACGGAAACAGCGCCACAGTCACCCGGCCGGACGCCACCTCCGACGCCGACAACTCGGCGGGAACGACCCCGCCACCGAGATACCCCAACGGCAGGTAACCATCGCCGACCCGGGCCACCGAAATCTGCGGACGCGTCGGATCACCTTCGGTCCGGACACTGCCATCGGGCTCCCACACCGCCACATGCGGCTCGGAACTCAAACCCCACCCGACCCGGTACGGCTCCCACACCGCGACGACACTGGCCAGATCCGTCGGCCGGTAGGACAACGGTTGAAGACCGAACTGCGCCGCCGTGTCCGACAAGGTCCAGCCCCGCACCAGGCCGCTGGTCACGACCAACCGCACCCGGGAGACATCACGCGGCGCCGACGCCTGCTCACCCCTCTGGCCGTCCCAGAACACCACCCGACCGTCTTCGTCACGGAACACGTTGAAGGCATGCGGCATCCCGCCGTCGGCACCGTTCACCACCACGATCCCCGACGCCCGATCCGACACCGCGCCCGCCATCAGCGTCTCGACCTCGTCGAGGCTCCCCACCTCCCGCAGCTCGGCACCCGCGTAGCCCTCCAGGACCCCCACCTCGGTCACCACCGAGTCCGGCGCCACCAACCACTCACGGCCATCCGACCCCCAGTTGGCGTCGGCGACGATCGACGCAAACACACAGTTCGTCTCCGAGTCCTCCGGATTGGTCTGGGCGACCTTCAGACCCGGATAACGCGCCCGGTAGCGTTCACCGTCTATCTCTCGGCCCACCGGCACCCAACCCGCACGATCCACCGGACCAGCACCAGCGAGATCGTTCCAGCCCGGAGCGAACTCTGGATTCGGCCACCAGCCGAGGTGGTACAGCGCCGCGGCCTCCCGCTGGTCGTCCGGTTCGACGAACAGTTCGTCGATCATCCGGCGGGCCGGGAGGGTCTGGGCCGGGTCCAACGGCTCGTCGGAGCGGAGTTCCACCTCGCGCTGGTCGGCTGCGGCGTCGTCGGGTTCGGGCCGGTGATCCAGGGGCAGGTCGTGGTCCAGGTAGTGGCTGCCACGCATCGCGGCCGCCACTGCGGCGGCGGCCAGCCGGGCCAGCGCCTGGATGATCCCGGGGCTCAGCTGGGTGCCTTCGGTGGACAATTTGAACGCCTCGTCCACACGGGCCTTGGCATTAAGGCTCATGTCCGCGTCGCGCGGCGTATCCGCCTCCAGCATCCGCTGGAGCGTGGCAGAGTGGCCGTCGACCAGGCGGCTCAGCCGGTCCCGCGCCGCGTCGTCGAGCACTCGGCCGCGTGGTTGAGCGGTGACGGTGACGAAGACCTCCTCTGGTGCGATCAGGCTGGAGATCTCTCGCGACACCCGGACGAGCAGCTGGTCCCGGCCGGTAACCGGTACGCGGATACCGACCCGGCCGCCACCGCGTCTGATGACGACTCCCCGGTGAGCCAGCAGCTGGTTCAGCCGGTTCTTGTCCACGTCGTCCTCGGCGAGTCTGAACCAGACGCCGGTCGCCACCTGGCTGATCCCGTCCACCTCGACCAACGGCAGGCGGTCGCGCAACGGAATCAGATCCAGAGTCCGATCCAGCCGCAGCCGCATCCGGGCCCGCTCCGCGTCGAAAATCTGCGGCGACTCAGTCATGATCAGCGGTTGAGGGCGCGGACCGTAGCTGTCGTAACCGGTCGGGCCCTGCCACAGGTGCAGCGTCCGCGTCGACTCCGGCCCGAACGCGACAGAACCTTCCGGCGAGGTCAACACGATCTCGACACCGAGCGCCCGCGCCACGAACGCCACCGCGGCCGGGGCCGCGACACTGGACCCCAGGTCCGGCCGGGCCAGCAGTCTGGCCAACAGCCGACCCACGCTCGGAAGTTGAGCACGTCCCTCGGTCAAGCCCCACAACAAGGTAAGAAGCAAATCCTGCGCAGACAGTTCCTGTTCCGGTCCTTGTTCCTGTCCCACCGTCTGCAGCCACAGCCGCAACAGCAGCCGGACACGGTCATCACCCCGGTCGATACCGGCGGCCACCTCGCCCCGCAACCCCAACCGCGTCCGCCCGGCAAGAGCCGCAGGACCCACATCAGGCAGCAAGGCGAGCTGAACGCCCAACGGCAACGCGGCGGCGATCACCTGACCGACCGTCAGCGCCGGCGAGGCACCCGTCGAGTCCGCACCCGCCCGCCTCTCCAGGTAACCACCCAACCCCTCGACCGTGGCCGCCTCCGCCGGCAGATCCACCCCCTGCCGGCGAGCGGCGTCCACAACCACCCTCAGGAACGAGTCCCCGCCGACAGACAACTCGATCCGGCGCAACAACGCGGCATCGGGGGCAGGGACCGAACGGACGTCACCGTCGGATACGGCGACGGCAGCCTCGGATACGGGGACGTCGGCGTCCGGCATGTCGACATCCTCAGCCGCGGCCGTGAACCACCGATGCCAATCCGCCAACGGAATACCGCTCGCGCGCAACTCCGCCCAGACCGCATCCGCCGCCCGCGTACGCTCCGCGACCACCGAAGCGCCCTCACCAGCCGCTGCCAGCGACCACACCTGCCGGACCCGGTCCACGAAACCCGACCAGAACGCCGGCGGCAACACGACCCCGTCAAGATCGGTAGCACGCATGCCCGGGGCAATCAGCCCCTGCTCGGCCAGAGCAGCCAACAGAATCTTCGGATACTCGACGGCGGCGTGGCCGAAGTCGTCCTCGTCCCACGGCGACGGAAGTCCGAGCCGCCGCGCCTCATCCGCACTCAGGCCGACCGGCAGCCCCTCATGACCCGGCCCCGGATGCCAGGGATTCACCAGGAACAACGCGGCCACCTGCCAAAGATCGGCTCCGTCGCCGAACAGACTCTCCAGAAAGGTCCATGTGGCATCGTCGGGATCGTCGTGCAGGAGCCAACCGCCGCCCGGGTGATCGGCCGTGCCGACAGCCCGGCCACCGACCTGCGGTCCGTCCCCGCCCAGATCGGTGACGCCGCGACCGGCGGCCCGCAGCAGACCCAACGCGATCTTGATGTTCGCCTGGATCAACGCGAAATCCAGAGTCGACGGCTCGAACAGACGCAGCACCAGGGACCCGTCGATCGATTCGATCGCGCCGTCGAACCCGTCACGGCCCAACGGCTCACGGACCCGACCGGCAGCCGGATCGGCGGCGAGCCGGCTGAGCATGCCGGCGTGCTGCCGCACCAGTCCACGGGCCGCGGTCTCCGCCTCGGAAATCTTGTCCAAACCGCCGACGGCGACCGTGAACGAGCCGGGCGTCGGGCGGGCACCGTAACGGCGCAGGACATCAAGAACGTAGCCGAGCCTGCGCCACGGCCGCCCAGCCCCGCCGAGATCCAACGAGACACGCACGGCCTTGCCGTCGAGGTCGAGCACCAACTCGCCCGGGCCGATGCCGACCTGCTCGATCCGGCGGCTACGGTCCACCGGATCCACGGAGGTCCACGGGTTCACCGACCGCGACACCGGCAGGTCGACCATGAAAGCAACCCGCACCCCGTACAGGCCGCGGCCCCCGCCGGGTAGCAGACCGTACGGGTCGTCGTCGGTATGCGGCACCGGATACAAACCGCGCCTGACTCTCTCGGCGACCCATCCACGCAGACTCGAACGGATGCGGGCGGTCGGCTCCCCGAGCACCGGGGCAAGCCAGGCCCGCTCCTCAAGATCGGCCCCGTCCTGCCACCGACCCTCCGCGGGGTACACCTCGTCGATCAGCCGAACATCCCGAACAGTGTCCGCCCAGGCATGGTCGTACCGTTCCAGGCCGGACCTGCTCCAGTCGTCGGTGGGTCCCGGGTCCGGCGGCAGGCCGTTGAGCACGGCGTGTGCCCGCGCCAGCACACTCGCCGGCAACGGAAGCTGTTCGGACCGCAACAGCCGCACCGCATCACCCACAGTCAGGCCGACTCCCGCGAACTCAGGAAGGACCTGCCCCGGCGTGCTGAAGATGAGCAGAACCTCCGAATCGGTCGCACTCCCCCTGATCCGGCCCCGGAGGTGGTCGAACCACAAGCGCCCACTCCCCGTCAACCCGGGAACCGACTCGCTGAAGCTCCCCCACGCTACGAGTCGTCGCCCAACCGCCTCGAGATCAACGGACTCGCCCCGTACCGGACCGATAGCCAACGGAGGCAACTCGTAGGAGTAACGGTGGCCCGGTGCGACAACTCGGCCCGGCTCCTCGGCCGTGACTCGGTCCAGGCCTGGGCCACCCTCCCAACCGTCGACGAGGAACAACGCCGCGAGTTGCGCCTGAGCGGTCGCGTCAGGCACGACGGAGAACAAACGCCGTGCCGCGTCGTAGGGGTCAACGACCGTCCGGTCGATGATCGTCCGCCGGCCGCCGTCGTCCGCCGGCGCGAACACCGAGTCTCTCGCCACCCCGCCGGGGTCACTTCCCGCCGCAGCCCTGACCAGGCTGTAGTAGAGCAGCACAGCCGCCTGCAACCGTGGTCCGCTGACGGTGGGCAGCCGGAACGTCACAGTGTCCGTCTCACGCCACTCGACGTCCAGCCACAGCGCGCGGTCCATGCGACGTTGATCGGCCAGGAACGCCGGGACCGTCGGATAACCGAACCGTTCGACGTTGTCGGCACGCGACACCTTCGGAAGGATTCCCAACCGCCGTAGCACCGGCTGATGCGCGTAGAACGCTTCCGCCAACCGCAGATAGGAGACGTAATGCTCACCGTACCCGGTTTGGATGGTGACCGACTCCACATCCGGCAGCTGGTCAGCGGACCTCTGATACCTCTCCCAGAACCTGGGGTCGCCGTTCAGCGGCACGCTCAGGTCCAACTCATCGTCGATCTGGCTGGCAACCCGCACGCCGGACCTACGCATCAGGTTACGGACTGCGGTCAGGTCGGAGCCTGCCTTTCTCTCGAACTCGACGGAAACACCTCGCGGCACCGGCAGACTGTCGATGAACGGGGTGACAGCCTCCGATCGCCGGCCTATCCGGTCGGCTGCGGCCCGCAGAAGATCGAAGGAATCCTCCGGGTGATCCTCCGCCAGTCTGGTCAGCGACCAGGCCGAAAGCCGGTTGTCCCTGATCCGCAGGGCGAGAATTTGGTCCTGCACGGCGCGGCTCTGCGCCGACAGATGCTGCAGGCTCAGACGGTTACTGCCCAGCCTCGCCCCTGCCCAGCTAATTTCGCCGGCCTGCAGGTGCGCGTCTCGCTCCAACCTGCCTGTCCAGTCGGCGAACTGCGTCTCGACGGTACGAACGACTCCCCCGCCTGTCGGGCCAAGAACCTGCGCCGCGATCGCCACCGAGTCGGGAGGTTGTCCGAGCCTGCCGGACAGGGTTGCCAACTCGGCGGGCGTGAGCCCCGCCCGTTCCGCCCAGCCCACGAGATTCTCGGCCAGCCGACCGGTCGATCTGTAGACCGCCAAAATCCACTCGAGCATCGTCGGATCGGGGCGCCTCGGCGAGGTGTCCGGAAGCTGCTCGACCGGCTCGAACCGCCGAGAAGGCGGACCGGACGCCAGCCCACCCAGCCCGTCAGCCTCGGTAAGCTCCGCCGGGTCCAGAGCCCGCTCCGCGGCGTACGCCAGAACCAAACCCGCATCGGCGACACCCAGACGTCCGGCAATCTCCGGCAGGTCGGTCGGCACCCGACCGATCGTCAGACTGAACGCCCGCACCCAGGCCACGCTCACCCGCAGCCTGGCCGCTAGGAGCGCCATGTCGTGCGGGTCAAGCCCCGCATCGTCGGCGAGCGAACGCAGCAACCGGTGCCAGCTGCCGAGTTTTCTCAAGGGCAGCTTGTAGGCCCCCATTCTGGTCCGGCGGACACCGAGGACGCGGGCGAAATGGTTGAGCGTCTGCTCATAGGTAGGTTCGCTCAAGGGCATCGCCAGCCCGTCGGTGACGACCAGACCGGTGTCCGCCCGTTGGGCGAGGTAACTGCCCGACACCACCCTGCTGCCCAGCGTCAGCAACGCCGTCCAGGTGTCCGCGACGCCGTCGGCACCGCGTGCACCGAGCAGGACCGGGTCGACGTCCCATTCATGTGCATGCGTGAACAGATCCTTCGCTGAGACCCCGAACTCGTCCGCCAACGCCAGCAGGTCGGATGGCACCCGGCCGATGGTTAGACTTAAGTCCCGCACCTCGTCGGGTTTGACCCCGATCTCTTCCGCCAGTCGCACGACAGCTCGATGGTCAAGCCAACGTCGGGCGGTGAAGTCTTCCCGGATCTTGGACGACAGTGTTGGGTGGAACCACACCGACCACCAGGTACTAAGCCATCCTTCGCCGCCGCGCGCCAACTGCTCGTCGGTGAGCCGGGGGTCGGGCAGTTTTTCGAGTTGGCCGAGAAGGTCCAGATCGGTCATGGTGTCGACGGTGCGGTGCAGCGGAAGGTACGGCAGCGTTTCCTGGTACAGGGCAGCCAATGCCGTCAACCCGGCCGCGATACGGGCGGTGTCGTCCCGTTCGCGGTCCGCTGGGCGCGGTAGGTCGGGGGCCAGTCCTAGCGCGGTCGCGGCCAGCACGGCTGTCGCCCGTACGTACGCGGTGTCCGCGTTGTGCACAGCGACGAGGTGGAGCTCCTCGTCGTTGCCGGAATTATGCGCTGAATCCCAATTGGCGGTATAGGCTGATCGTTCCTGACTAGCTCGGACGAGCTCGTCGCGACGGTGGGAGACCTCTTCGATGCGGGCCTTCAGCCGCTGACCGAAGCCGCTGGCCGCTGCCTGTGCGGCGTCAGTGAACGCCGACGGCACCGTCTGACGTTCCGTCTGGTCGGGCGGGCTGTCCTGAAGGATCACCAGCAAGCGCCGTCGCAATTCATCGACGTAGTCGGTGACGACAGGGTCGATCTGCTCAGCCACGCCGGGCCACAGGTGCGCGCCGAATACATTGAGTCTCTCCGGCAGTGTTGTCCGGAGATCCTGGGCGAGTCGGCTGACGAGGGTGTCGATGTCGGAATCAACTGACGCGTGATCGCCAGCCGGTCGACCGGCCAGCTTCGCCACCTCACGCTCGACCACGACCGCTGACTGGTTCGTGCCATCTTCAAGGGCCAGCAGCATTACTCCCTCAAAACGGCCCTGGGTCTCCGGCTTGCCCGCCTTGAGGAAATTCCGCACGATCTGCGCTGCGGCCTCTTCCACCTTGGCATCGAAGGCATTCCGGTGTTCCAGCTGCTCCTCAATCGTCTCGGTCAGCCA
The DNA here is from genome assembly GCF_003751085.1 of Micromonospora sp. Llam0. Taxonomy (NCBI): domain Bacteria; kingdom Bacillati; phylum Actinomycetota; class Actinomycetes; order Micromonosporales; family Micromonosporaceae; genus Micromonospora; species Micromonospora sp. Llam0. The sequence goes on from NZ_RJJY01000001.1 coordinate 5,933,840, forward strand.
TTTCATCATCGCATTCAGGCCGGAGGGAGCACGGTCCAGCTCCTTTAGCCGCTGATCGGCAACCTCGGGGAGCCACGCCTTGAGCGCGATCGCCAGATTCAGCCCGGCACCGCCATCGACAGTCGGGGCGAGTCCGTTCAGCGTCCGAATAAGTGCAGTCGACGCCCGACGTTTGACCGCCTGGATGCCCCGCGCGAGTTTGACTATTTCCTCGCTCTCGCGAGTCTGCTCGAATTCGTCGGGCCACCGTCGGTCGACAAGAATGGGCAGGTACTTTGCGATCCAGGCTGAGTCGTAGCGTCGGCCACCTGGTCCGGCCATCCATCGGAAGACCTGCCGGAAGGCCCACGGAACCCGCATCTGGCTGTCGAGAACCGGGATCCGATCAGCGGCAGTTCCTAACTGACCGGCAAGGTCTTCCAAACCAATCTTGTCACTAATCTCGTACACCTTGGGAGCTACGCTGACCATGCGGGCGAGTGGATCCTGGAACGGCAACAAGTGGCGCGGGTCCACCCCGATCTGCCCCGCCACCCGGAGCAGATACCCCGGCGGGACGCCCAGCCGCAATGCCAACTGACCGAGGTCGTCCGGGATCCGGCCGATCCGCACAGAAAGATCAGCGAGGGCAGCAGTTCTAGCGTGGGTCAGCCCGGCACGGCGTCCCGCGACCAGCACGGCCTGCGGATCGAACCACGGCACCTCAGCCGTCAGGTGAGTGAATTCCGACACGTCGATGTGCAGACGGTCGGCCCACTCGGCCGCTTCGCTCGCCGAGTAGCCGTTGCGGGGCAGACCGGCGTGCAGTGCCCTACTGGGCGCCGCCTGGCCCTCACCGAGCAGTTTCAACTCGTCGCGGACCATCTCCAGTGGCACGTCACCAAAAGTCTCGTGCATCAGGAGCACGTGGTGCCGGGACGGCTGCAGGAACGCGAGGTCACCCGCCGGGAATCCGAGCCGGCCGGACAGGGAGAGATACCGCTGGACGTTCGGACCGGCAACAGCACCCTGTGCACGCAGCGCCGCACGCACCCGGCCAGCGACCTCCACCGCCTGCCACCGGGAACGATCCGCAGCCGACCCGTACACCTCCGGATCACCGGCCGCGTCCACCGCGGCGACAATCTGCGGCTCGATCACCGCAAGGTACTCCGGCCGCACCTGCAACTCCGCGGCGAGCAACTTCACCGCGAGACCGTCACGCAACCCCATCAAGACCCAGCGCTCGACCGGATCACCCGGCTCGCCGGACACCTCCCGCAGGTCACCACGATACTGGGCGAAGAAGCTGAGCGCCCGACGCACCTGCGCCACCGAGAACGCCTCATGCAACAGCGAATCAGGCAGCGAATGCAACAGTTCCACCGGCACCTGATAATCCCTGAAGGACAGCAAAACCTTCAGATCCCGCGGTGAAAGCCCGAGCCGCGCACCGATCTCACCGAGCCAGACCAGCTCATGGACCGCCCGTACACCCCGATCCGCCAGCACGCCGAGCAGCCGCGCCGCCGTAACCCCACCACCGTCGGAGACCAACGCTTGGATCTCCGACGCGAAGACCGCCAACGCGCGCGGATCGATCACGAGTTCCGACGCCAGCCGCAGCGCCGGCCCGGCGTCGGTCAGACCGAGACCATCGGCCGTCTCAGCGGGATCCGGCACCCGCCCGACCGCCTCCACCCACGACAACAGCCGGTTGTCCAACGGCAAACCAGAAGCCGCGGCCAGACCGGCCAGCCGCCGCGCGGTCGCCCGCCCCAACACCCGATCGGTGATCACCCGCTCCCACTGGCCGGAGTCGACGCCAGCGGGTGGGCGCTGGGCGGCGTCGGGCATGGGGGCGCGCGGGTAGGCCGGCTCTGTCGGATAATCCCGCAGCGCTCGCGGTGCAGGGAAGTAGTACTCCCGCATCTGTGCAGCCGCCGCTGGATCGAGCAGGACCTCGACCCAGCCGGGCAGCAACACCTCTCTCGACCCCGTCGCACGCCGGGCCGACAGCATCGTGACGCGCAACTGGGCTGCGACGACAACCCAAGGCGAGCCGTTCATCCGGACCAGACCGGTAGGTGTCGCATTCCGCAGGGTGGAGGTGAGGCCCGCTGGTCCGGGACCGCCCGCGAGAAGGGACAGCAGAGTCCCGTGCAGTAGGTGGGGAATGAAGTGGGTTCGGCCCATCCCGGGCTCGGTGCGCAGCACTCCGGCCAGAGCGTTGAGCGTGTCGAGCGTGACGGTGCCCAGCGACGCCCGGCCATGGCCCCACCAGGCCCGGTCGACCGGGAACTCCTTCCCGCCGTTGCTACCGACGGGCAGCGGAGCCATCGGCGCCGGCTCAGCGGGCCGCAGACTCTCCAACAGATTCACCGCGACGTCATCCACGACGGCGTCACCGTTATACAACTCGATGACAAGTTCGACCTGACCGGAGTACTCGGGCCCCCACACACCCACCTCGGACAGCCGGTACGGACCGACCCGACGGGCCCGCACGACCAACTTGATGTCACGCCAGCCCTGCGGCGGATCCACCGGCCACAGGACCATCCCCTCGTCGCCCATCGCCGTCGTCAGCTTCCTGGCCAGCGCGACGTGTCCGATCAGATCCGCCAACGCGGCAGGCTCGCGCTGCGGCGCACCGGCTTGCCGCCACCGGTCCCTACGAGCCGGGTCGGTGGCCGCGTCCGGCGGCAGGCCGGACCGGTCCATGAGTTCGCCGGCCAGGTGAGCGGTGGTGAGCTCCGGGTCCCGGTCCGCGGCCAACCGCGGGTTCACCTCCGGTTCCCTGTCTTCGCCCGCCAGGTGAGCGGTGGTGGCCTCCGCGCCCAGGTCTGGGTCCGCCGGAGGGGCCGACGGAAACAGCGCCACAGTCACCCGGCCGGACGCCACCTCCGACGCCGACAACTCGGCGGGAACGACCCCGCCACCGAGATACCCCAACGGCAGGTAACCATCGCCGACCCGGGCCACCGAAATCTGCGGACGCGTCGGATCACCTTCGGTCCGGACACTGCCATCGGGCTCCCACACCGCCACATGCGGCTCGGAACTCAAACCCCACCCGACCCGGTACGGCTCCCACGCCGCGACGACACTGGCCAGATCCGTCGGCCGGTAGGACAACGGTTGGAGACCGAACTGCGCCGCCGTGTCCGAGAAGTCCATCGGACCGGCACCAGCGAGATCGTCCGAGCCCGGCTGAGGTTCGTCCCGCAGCGCAGGCAGGCTCTTCACCTGGTCATACTCCGACTTCGCTAAACCGGCGAGGGTGCCGAACCAACGACGAGCGTCGGCAACCGTCCCCCGGCGTGCACCGTACGAGCGGACCTCCAGGACGCCCAGCGGCACGGCGAGCCGCCCGTTGTCGGTGTCCAACTGGTCGATAGTGCTCATCGGAGCCAACTTGTCCTGGCTCACGGAATCGCCGGTGAGCGCGGCGACCAGGTATCCATGTAAGGTTGTTCCCGTCCCAGAATTGGACATGGTCCACGGCTCGCCGGGACTTTCCCGTCTGACACCTTTCGCCGCTAGCCGGGACCAGAGAGTATCACTACGCTCCGAGTAGAACTCGGCAAATCGATCGTGTATACGCGTTGCCGAGTTCGCGAGATAGCTGCGGACCCAGTCCGGGAGCTGGTTCACGTACAACGCCATGGGTTGTCGAGACAACACCCCAAGGTGCGCCTTTGCCAGAGCGTCGTTTCCGAGATCGTCAGCGAAGGCCGCCGAATGTGTGTAGATCAGCGCGAGCACACCCTTGAACGCGCCGATCACCCGGTCTGACGGGTCACCGAGGCGCGACCGCAATATGGCCGCCTCACGCTCGGCAAACTCGAGCGCCCACTCCAGGTTCTCCTTCGACCGATAACCGATCTCACCAATGGGCGACGAGTACCGGACAGATCGATCGCGCCAGGTGTTTTCTGCCACGTGGGCGAGAAAGTCAAAGATGCCCTCGATCGGCACACCCATCGTTATATGCCAGTGCCAGGCACCAGCATCCCCCGCTGGCGGCGCTGCGATGTACCCGTCCACTTCGACGGTGTCGCCCTCGATATTGAGCGTTTCCAGTCGCGCACCACCATCGACGATGGCGCCGGCCAGATCGTCATCCATCATTCCCGGATGACCATCGACGTTCTCGAAGCTGCTCTCCAGCCGTTTTAGACGATCCCAGAAAGCGTCGTCATTTCTAATGCGACCTTGCTCTTCATCGAGAGTCTGCAGGACTCCGGTGACCAGCTCCGGAATGACGAACTCGACCAACTCGCTGTCGTCGGTCGGTGCCAGCATGACCGCACCGTATGGAAACTCGTCGGTGTCACCCTCCTGCTCGTACAGATGCTTGGTCTCGACGATGACCTGGTAAGTGCCGCTTGGATCGGAGGCAAGAGCCTGGCCTTTGACCTTGTCGGGCTCGACCTCGCCACTGTCCGAGTCAAGCGACTCCCGCACCAGGGTGATAGGCATGGTGCGCTCGCCTTCCAGGCCGCCGCCAGCCGCCAGGTCCTCGGCACCGCTGACAGACGTTCCAGAAGCGGCCGGGTCGGGGTCCGCCGGATCGCGGCCCACCCCGTCGCCGGCCCGTCGCCTGCCGCTAGTCGATGGGCCGGAGTCGGTGGTCGGCGCGGTCAACTCGGTCAACAGTTGCCGCTGGCGAGCCGCCGCTGCGGCGTCGCGCGGTAGTGCCTGCGGCTGGTCGCCCTGCTGGTCGGCTCGATCGGCGGGAACGAGCCCTGGCACGTCGATGACGGGTACCCTGGCCTCGACCATCGCCACCACCCAGCGGACCGCGCCGGGTGGATCGGACCGGCCGGACCTCGGCCGCGCCGGTGAGCCGGGAGTGCCGGTCACCTTGAACAGCACTTTGCGGTGGGCGAGAACGTTGGGCGGGTTGGTGGCGTCAGCGTGCTGGCCAGGGAGCCGCCGGGCACGCCGGTCACCGTCGTTTACTGTGGAGCCTGGCGCTACCTGCTCGCCGCCGACGGCCGACAGCGTCAGGTAGTCGATGTTTGCCGTACTGAAGTTGCCCGGTGCAGTCCTGAACGCCGGGGCGACCTGGTCACGGGCTGTCCAGATCGTTGCGCCCAACTCACCCTGGACGACGCCTTCACGCGCGGCCATGCTGGCCGAGCCGGCCTTCGCCGAACTGATCGGCGAGTGCTCGATGACCCCCCGCCCGCCGGTGCCCACGACGAACGGGGTGGGGTCGCCGTCGACCCGGTCGTCGGACAGTTCCCAGGGCGTGGCGGCGACCGGCTCGATCCGCAACGTCGCCTGACGATCGACGAGAATTCCCGAGTCCGGAGTGAAGGTGCGTTCGGCTCCGGCCGGGCGTAGCAGTCGATGAACGTTGGCCTCGCGGGTCGGTCCGCCAAGGTAACTGTCGACGTCCCGCCGACCGTCCGAGGTCTCGTTGACCTGTGGTAGCACCTGTCGGGCCGCCGCTACCAGCTGATCATGGCCGTTGAACCAGCTGACCCGGACGGCCGGCGTCACCGGGTCGTACGGGGCCAGCTCCGGCATGCGTGGGCGCGGGTCGGTGCTGAACACCTGCGCTGCGGCCAACCAGTTGGGCGCAACGACCTGGATCGGTCTGGGGCTGGTGTCGCTGATCGACGCGCGTACTTTCGCCCTCGCGTCGACCCAGTCCGAGGTCGCCGCTCGATCGCCGGTGAGGGCGGCGAGGGCGGCGTTCGCCAGCGAGTTTCTCAGTGGCTTGAACTGCACCCGGATGGCCAACTGCACTGGAATGTCGAAGTCGACCGAGGGATCGCTGTTACGGATGGTGAACTGATCCGTCTCGGTCTGTCGTTGCGAGTCGGCACGCCCGGTCTCGTCCAGCAGCGTGGCGGCGACCCGGGCGGTGTGCCATCGCAGGTTGCCACCCCCGGGTATGGCAACCGGCACCGCACTGCTCCCGCCGAGGACCAGGAGGTTACCGTCGGCAGTCGACGTCGATCTCGATACGGCGCTGTAGCCTTCGAGACCAGCTGTGGTCAGCTCGCGGCCGAAGACGTTTCTGATGCCGTCTACCGTGTCGAACCCATCTGCCGGCTTTGCCAGCAGTTCGACCCGGCCCTCGACCGCATGGCCATGGCGGGTGGTGGTGAACGGTTTGGAGTTGATGACGACAGGGCCGAACGCCGATCCGGAACTGAAGTACTTGACCATGCCGGCTACAGCCGCGCTCGGCGCGCTCATGTCGGCGATGCCCTGTCGGACTCCGGGCATGTACGTATCCGAGCCGGGCAGGGTGACGCCGGGCAGTTGCTCCTCGACGAGAGCCAGCCCGCTGCGGAACAGTTTCCGGCTCGACGGATTCGGGGCCTCCTCGACGCCCGGTACGGCCGGGGTTTCGGTGCTGGGGCCCTCGGTTCCGGTCGTCTGTGGCCGACTACCCAGCTCGATGACGCTTCCGCCGCCACCCGGGTCGTGTTGTTGCAGGACCCCGAGCCGCTCCGCCTCGCCGGTATTCACCTCGCGGCTCGGCCCGACGACGGTCCGCCCGACCGGTGGCGTGGGCTGGCCCGGTGCCGGTCGCTGCCCGACCGGTCCGCCGGTCTCGGTGACATTGACGATCGTGGCGTCGCCGAGACCCAGCCGGGCAGCGATCCGGCGTGGCGGGTAGCGCACACCATCCTCGATCGGGGTCTGATGGGCGCTCCGCAGGACTTCGTCGGCCTGCCGCTGGGCGGCTGCCCTTTCGATCCGGGTCGTCAGATCCACGGGCAGACCGTCGATCGGTGGTCCGTCCTCGCCGAGCGCGGTCCGGGCCTGCCACAGGGTGACCAGTTCCTCGAAGCTGAGGTACGGCTGGATCGCGTCCGGCACGTCGACCGCGAACTGCGCCTCGCTGGACGAGTCAAGACCGACGGCGGAGGCGGCCGTGGTGGCGACGTTGCGTGGCGCGCCGTGCAGGGTGCCGACGAAGGTCACCGGAATGTGCACCTGATACGACTCGTCAAGGCTGGTGAACGTACGGACGTCCGTGGAGCTCTCGATCTCGCCGTCCTGCTGGAACCGGTCGATGCTCGCGCGGCCGCCGAGGCTCGGCACCTCGACGCGGTGCCCTCCGATGACCAGCATCAGCGAGACCGATCCGTCACCCCGGTCCCGACGGCTGACGGTCCGGCTCCCGCCGCCCCCTTCCGTGATCGACTGGGAATCCTCGTAGTAGACGCTGGACAGGCCCTTCCCGGCCCGCGGTGGACGGTAGCTGGGGCGCCCCGGGTATGCCTGCAGCTCCAGGTAACCCTCGGACATGGAGACCTGACCCTCCTCCACGGTCTGCTCGCTCGTGTAGGAGCCGGCCAGCATCTGCCCGAGCTTGTCGCGCAGCCGGGCGGGGCTGACGAACGCCCGCCGGGCCTGCGCCGACAGCGAAGCCTCGCTGGCCGGGCTGTAGCCGGTGAACCAGCTGTGCACGCTGCCCTTCGGCGCGCCGAACACGGTCTTCGCCAACTGCTGGAACATCCGGTTGAGTGCCGGCGCACCGGCGACTGTGGTAGTTCCCGGCGGTAGCCCGTACTGCTGGTCTGGCCGTCGGTTGAGGCCGGCCCGGTCGGCATCGGTGACCGGGCGCGGCATTGGCTTGGTCGGTGCCGGCGCCCGCTGACCGTGCAGCACCACCAGGTCGGGCAACCAGGCCCGGACGGTGACGCTCTGATCAGCGGGCCCGCTGTCCGGGTCGGTCGCGGTGGTCCAGGAGGGGCCGTTGTCGCCGGCCTGGTAGATCTCTGCCGAGAGCCGGCGGGGCAGGTCGAAGGCGTGGACCGGTTCGTCCGGCCAGGCGAAGATCGTCGTACGATCGAGGGTCGAACCCATCGGCGTCTCATGCTGCGTCCCCTGGCGGTGCTCGTACGGGCCGACGGTGATCGGGACGGAGGCCAGGACATCGGTTGCGTTCTTGCGCACACCGGGTATGACCCTGCCATCGACCCGGGCGGACACGGAGCCGCCCGACTGCCGCTCGGCGGTCATCGGAGTGCTTCCGTCGACCCCGAAGAGGAGTCGGCCACCGTCGGTCAGGCCCCGGTGAACGGCGTCGCCGTCGCGACTGAGTTTCCACCGCACCATCACCCGTTCGACCTCGGCGAAGTGTTTCTTCTCGAACGGGATCCAGATCGAGTCGCCGTCCAACTCGTCGAAGTGCGCCTCGCGGAAGTCCGGACTGGTCACCTGAAGCAACCGGTGTAGGTTCCGGACCTGTTCCGGGCTGGGATTTGGCCCCTCCGGAAGGAAGTGGTGTGCGCGGAGCTGCTGTTCGACCTGCTGGTCCACGCCGAGCCCAGCGGCCGGTGGGACAGTCTGGAAGTCGCTGAAGGTGGCATGCCCGGCGGACCCGGTGCCCCCGTGCTCGAGTTCGGCAGGCGGGTGGATCTGGTCATCAGCTCCGGACAGGGCCACCGGCACCCACCGCACCCGTCCACCGCGGCGCTGCGCGGCCCGGCCCTCGAACGACACCGGTGCGACGGACCGCCTGCCATCGATCAGTTCGGCTGTCCACACCATGTCGACGTCCGCGACCTCAGCCGGGTTCAGCTTTCCGTCGGGCGTGTTGCCGTTCTGCCAGCCACGCATGAACGATGCCGATCCGCCGGACTGCTGGGAGCGACCGTCGCCGAGCGATGCCCGGACCTGGACACCTGCCTGGCCCAGGGTGTATGTGCCCCAGGTCGCGGTGTCGGCCATCGACGCATTCACGTCGACCAGGTTCCCGCCGACTCCGAGGCCGACCCCACCGCTGCTCGTCAGGCCCGCCGAGCCGCTCTCGCTCACCTGGTTCTGCTGAAAGAGATCGATCCGGGTAACGGGTGACGTGGTGACCGTGCGGGCCGGCGCCGGTTGTGCCTTGAGCCGCAGGACCCCGACGAACTTTCCGTCGCGGTCGTACAAGGCCTCGGACAGCACGCCCGTACGCCGCAGTCTGCCGAAGCCACCGGACAGATTTGAGCTACCCACCGTCTTGAGCAGATTGCGCTGCGACTCGGGATTCAGCCTGTCGAACACGGCGATGCGGCTGCGCAACTCACGTTCGAGCCACCCCGGGTCGTGTACGCCGTCCAGGATCGCCACCGGCTGATCTGTCAACTGCGCGGCCCGACTCTCGAACGTCCCTTCGACGTCGACGTGCGGGCCCCCCGGGCGCGCCAGGTGTTCGGCGAACATCACGGTCGTCGGCTCGGCCGACTGCACGGTCCGGACCACCGGCCGCGCTACCGGTGCCGCGTCCGAGGGCGCCGTCCGCGCTGTCGTCGACGGCGGAGTGGTCAACGGGACGTTCGCCGACTCGACCCGGACCCGCCAGACAGTGTCGTAGCTGTGCGGATAGTGCGGCTCGCGCACTCGGTGAATGTGCGAATGCGACACGCCGAACATGGTCTGAATCTGGCGGGAGAGCTGGTTGTGAATCATGTTCAGCGAAAGGCTGGGGTTCAGCGATCGCAGTACCGGAATCTTGTTGAGCAGGCCGGCGATGGCCCCGAACGGGATCACCAGGTTCCGGTTGGTCCGGGCGGTCTGGCTGGTGTCGAACCTCGTGTCGTGGTGGCTGCGGGTCTCCCCCTCGACCCCCGCCGTACGGGTCCCGGTAGACGCCTCATCGGCCCGACGGACCATCTCCACCGAGAAGGTGACCCGGACGGCGTCGTCGCCGGCGCCGATGACATGCGCGCTGCCGCTCGGTGTGCTGGCCTGCCGGCCGTCCCGGCCCAGCGCCTCGGCGGTGGTCAAGAGGCGCACGCCCTGCCGGATGCGTTCCCGCGCCGCTTTGTCCGGCCGCCCCGACCGCCAGTGCTCGTCCAGCGCGGCCAGCGCCTCCTTCTGGATGTTCGCCGCGTCCGGGCCGGTGACGATCGTTTGACCGCTCGTGTCGAGCATCGACATGCTGCTGCCCAGGTCGGTCAGATCGGCCTGCGCCCGGCGACGCGCCTCCCAGCCCTCCACCACAGGCAACTGCTGCTGCAACCGCGACGCCGAAGCATCGTACGAATCCCGCTTGACCTCCAACGTACTCGCGCGGGTCTGTTCCTCGCTCTCCGCTGCGCGCAACGCTGTCCGGGCTTCCGTCTCCTGCTCGCGCAGCGACGTCAGCTGGCCGTCCAAGCTGGTCTCGTCGGCCCGACTGATGGTCAGTTTCTCGCTGGCGGCCCGGTGCAGCTGCGAAAGCCGGCCGATCTCCGATTCGAGGGACTCGACCCGTTCCTCGGCGGCGGCCAGTTGTCGCTGTTTGCTCTCCACTGCCTCGCCAGCTCGGACGCTGGTGGATTCGAGTGGCAGTCGGTCCGCCGGAGTACGCTCGTCCGGCGGCAGGGCCGCCTGGGTCCGGTCGAACTCGACGAGCGCCTCAGCCGCCTCCTTGACCTCCTCTTTCAACGTCTCCAGCTCGGTCTTAGTGTTCCCGATCTCCGTCTCGGCCAGGCTCAGCTCGTCCCGGGTCCGGTCAAGGTCACCCTGGAGGGCGCGCACGTCCCCTTCCTGCTCGGTGATCCGACCTCGCAGCTCGGCCAGCTTGTGCTCAATCTCGCGCAGCTGAGCCGACAGCCGGTCGATCCGGGACTGATGATGCGCGACGCGACGCTCCGATTCGGCATGCCGCCGGGTCGCCAGGTCGAGCCGGTTGGCGGCATCGACGAGCTCGGTGTGGATCCTGGTCAGCTCGTCGTGTTCCCGCGACCACCGGCTGAACGCCTGCGCCGACGTCAGTTCGAGATCGGTGTCGGGCAACGCCGAGGCGGTGGTATCGGCTGGACCGGCCAGCAGCGCCGCCAACGGCGGCGGCGGGATCGTCCCGGGGACCGACCGCATGCCGGACCGGGCGTCGTCGTACGTGTTCAGCACGGCAGCGAGCAGGAGCTCCCGGGCCGGGTCGGGTGTGCCGTCACCGCTGGTGCCCCGCACCGCGTCGAGGTCGTTGACGAACGTGCCGAGCTTGTCCACGACGGCTGCGGCGCCCGGATGGCCACCCTCGGCCAGGTCCCGGACCGCAGCCCAACTGCGGTCGGCCCAACGCTGGTACCGGTCGACGATCCGGTCCACGGCGACCGCCGGGTCCAGCTCCGCGGCACGTAGCAACGCCAAGGGGCCGGCCTGGTGCAACGGGATGAAGCGGATCTCGGATGGATGTGCCGGCAACCCGGCCGGTTGACGGGTCACCACATCGACGAATGTCACGACGTCCGGCTGCTCGCCCGGGCGATGGACGAGGGTGCGCGTCGGCGGCGCATCGGGCGTGGTCCAGGTCGACAGGACACCGGCAGATCCCGGCGGCGCCTGCCGCATCGCCTGCTCGACCCGGTCGTAGCTGGCCGCCTCGGCCGGCAGGCGGGTACCGGTCGCCTCCGGGTACGTCTCGTCGGATGTCGCCTCGGCGAACCGCAGCGCCGCGACGCCGTCGGGCCCACCCGCGACGCGAGCGATCAGCCCGGCGGCGGCCCGGTCGCGTACGGCGTCGGAAGCGCCGGCTGGCGGGTGGAACTGCGGGACGGTGCCGTACAACTGCGCGACGGTGTCCGCCGCAGCGCCCCTGCTGACCCGCCGCGCCGTCGACGGGGCCGTCGGGGTGCCGGACCCGACGGCAGCGGAACCGGTCGGGGTACGGCCCGATACGCCGACGCGGTCCTGGTCATCCCCGGATGGCGACTGCCGCGACGGCGGTACGTCGCGTGCTGCCGGTGTCGGCACCACCCCGCCGGTCGCGACGAACCGGACCCGCGACACCGCCGGCGGCACCCACGCCTGCCTGCCCGACCCATCGTCCCAGGTCACCTGACTGTCCCAGAACACCACCCGGCCGTCGTCATCGCGGAACACGTTGAACGCGTGCGCCACCGCACCATCCGCGCCGTTCACCACCACGATTCCCGACGCGCCCGGCGAGGCGTCCGCCATCGCCGCCTCGATCGCGTCAATCCCCTGGACGTCGCGCAGCTCCGCGTTGGCGTACCACGCCAGCACTCCGATCTGGGTTGCCACCGACTCTGGTGCCTCGTACCGGCCGCCGATTCCTAACCGCTTCGACCGCCAGACCATGTCACTCACGATCGAGGTGAACACGCAGTTCGTACCGGACTGCGTCGGATTGACCTTGACAGGTTCCAGATCCGGATCAGCGGCCAGGAACTTGTCCCGGTCCACCGTCGGTCCCACCGGCACCCAACCAGCCCGGGAAGCCCGGCCCGCGCGAGCCACCTCACCGGTCGTCGGCGCAGGTGGCGGCGCAGGCTTGTACCGGGGAACCGACGGCGGCGGCGGTCCGACGGCCGGAAACGGATCACCCGGCGGAACCGCCGACAAGTTCCGCCGTACTTCCTCGCGCACCAGCAGCGCGTCGGCCGTATCGAGCACACCCTCGTGGGCCGCAAGCAGCGTCTCTGCCCGAGCCGCCGCCACGTCCCGCGACGAGCCGTCGAGCAGCAGCGACGTCGCCACCTTCCCGGCCGGCCGGGTCTGCCAGTCGGTCCGGCCCAGATGGTCTGTCCGTCGACCGGGCCGCAGCTGCATGATTCGCAGCTCCCACCGGATCCCCTCGATCGCGGCCGCCCGTCCGAGGCCGTCGCGACGCGCACCGTCCGGTGCGGGGCGACGGGCCAGCCAGGCCGCCACCGCCCCGGAAAGCTGGGCCGCCACTGAGTCAGCGTCCGCGCCCCGGCTGATCAGGATCTCGGCCCCGTCCGGGTCGTCCCGCAGCGACAGCACCGAGCCTTCAGGCGCACCCGCTGGCGGCCCATCGACCAGGCGCATCGGGATGCGACCGGTGTCGGTGCCGTACGCCGCGCTGCCCCGGTCCGTCCGCAGGCGCAGCACCGGATCCCCGCCGCTGCCGACCACCTCGGCATCGAGCAAGCCGGGCAGTCGCGTCGCGGCCAGGAACCGCATCGCCTGGTCGGCCACGCCGAAGATCTCCCCGGACCGGTCAGCGGCGAACCGGTCAACGGCGGACCGGGCACCGGACGGGCCGCCATCCGCTGTCGGGTCGGTGGAGCTCAGCGGATCGGTGGCTACCGACGCCGTCTCCCGGTCGCTGTCCGTCGGACGCGAGCCGGGATCTGACGCCGACCCGGCGGCTGGCGACCGGGTCGTGGTCAGCGGCATCGGTACGCCGACCAGACCGACCGGGTCGTCGCTTTCCGTGTCTATCCCGTCGTTACGTGTCGTGCCGCCACGTGCCCCGTCGCCACGTGCCCCGTCGCCACGTGCCCCGTCGCCACGTGCCCCGTCGCCACTACGGGTCTCGGCTGGACGCGGCGGGGTCGCGCTCTCCACCGCCGGCGGTGTCTGCCGGCCAGCGGCCGCCTGTTCGGGCTGCTGGCGCCCCGGGTCACGGACCGTCCGTTCGGCAGCGCTCGCCGGGACCTCGGCGGTGGGCTGCCGTGACTGATCCACAGCGGATACCCGCTGGTCGGGGGTGAGTGTCGGGACCGCTGCGGCGCCGGTCTCCGTCTCACTCGCCTCGGATTCCACCGCCCCGAGGTCGTCGACGTCGGCGACGTCCTGCGAGGTGAGGAACTGGGTGAGCCCCTCGGGTTGGCGTCCGACGGCATCCTCGTCAACGGAGGATCTGGGGGCGGTGGGTGCAGTGCTGGTCGCCGGTGGGCTGGCGGTCGCCGGTGGGGTGGCGGCCGCCGCCCGCTGCGCACCGGAATCCTTTGCCACTGGCGCCGGTGCGTCCGACTGGACCACCGAGGTGTTCCGAACGTCCACGCTGCCGACTTGGATAGAGCGCGGCTGACCACCACCGACGGTCTCGTTCGACGCTTGCTCGGCCGAGTCATCCGGCGCGACCTGCACTGGATCGGGGGCGGCTCCGTCCGCCGAAAGATCCGGGTCGCCCAAGGTCGTCGGCGCGACGACCGGATCGCCAGCGACCGGATCCGCATAACTACTCGGCGGCGGGCTGCCGTTCTCCGCCGAGACCGTCTCCGGCAACACCGTCTCCGGCGACGGGGCAGCCGCACCTTGGGCCTCGGTCGTCCCGGGCCGGACGCTGTCACCGGCACGGCTCCCCTCGCTGCCCCGGCTCCCCTCGCCAACCCGGGTGCCCTCGCCGCCCCGGGTGCCCTCCCCTGCACGGGTCTGGGTCTCCGACTGGCGGGCGCTGCCGGTCTCGCCGCGCTGAGACGGCTCAGTCCGCCCGGCGGTGTCGCCGGAACGCGTACCACCCTCGGCTGTCTGCGCAGCCACGGCACCGCCGCCCAGGACACCGGTGACCGGACCGGTCCGTCCGGATCCGCCGGCGCCGTTCTGATCCGCCGCCTGCCCACCGTTCTGGTCAGCGATCTCGCCGGCGGCCGGAGCGCCGTTCATCTCCCCGTCGACGACCGACGCTTCGGGCTGCCCGTTGGCGGTACGGAAGGCGTCCGTACCGGCCGGACCACCGCCGATCTGGCTGTTGACAGAACCGACGGAACCGATGGAGCTGTCCTCGCCGTCGACCCGGCCGCCGGCGTCGACCGGTGAGACCAGGTCACCGAGCGAACTGGTGACCGGTACCCCGCCGGCCCGATCGTCGCCGCCCGAAGCCGGCGTGTCCGCCGCCCCACGGCCAGCGCCCACCCCGTCGACAGCCCCGACGCTCCCCTGCCCGGCGAACCCTTGCTGCTGGGCCTGGATTCTGCCGCCAAACCCGACCAGACCAGGCACTCCGCTACTCGGCAGGATGTTGGCCGCTGCGTAGTCGAGGAGCCGGTCGTCCTCGTCGTCGGTTGCCCAGTCCTGGGAGTCGTCGTCAGACCAGATGCTCGATCCGTCGTCGCCGAGCAACCGTTGCTCGGTGACGTCCCCGATCCAGGTGGTGTCCTCGTCATCGCCGACGACGCCGTCATCGCCAATGACGCTGTCGTCGTCAGCGACCAGGGTCGCGTCGTCACTGAAGACACTGCCGTCACTGAAGACGCTGCCGTCGTCGGCGACCACCGTCGCGTCGTCGCTGACCACGCTGCCGTCGTCGCCGATCACCGTCGCGTCGTCGCTGACCACGCTGCCGTCGTCGGCGATCACACCGTCGTCGTCGGACAGCGGCCGGAAGGCGCGGTCCCATCCGGTGACCGACGGCAGGTTCACCGACTCCTTGAGCTCGGTGGGGGTCGCCGCGTTCGACTCGTGCATACCGCTCACGAAGGCACTGGTGGCGGTCCCCCACCGCACCTCGATCGGCGCACCGACCGCGGCCTGCCCAGCCAACTCGGCGGGAATCGCGACCGCCCCCTGGGCACCGCCCTTGGTGGCGATCGCCCCGGCGCGGAACGTCCAGTGGTTCTTGATGAACACGGTGCCGTCGGGCAGCGCCCGATCGACCCTCGCCCATCTCCCCGCGCCCCACCGGACCAGCGACTGGGCACCGAAGTTGGTCACACCGGCCGCACCGGCCTGAATGATCGTCTGAATGGTCGCGTCGCGGATCGCATCCCAGTTGATGCCCTCGCGGTAGTCCCGGTGCTCCTGGATCGCCTGGATCAGCAGCATCAGCAGCGGCTCCTGCGCCAGCTCCTGCGCCACCTCGACGAAGATCTGACGGAGGATCGCGGTGACGATCGCCCGCGTCCCGGCGATGGCCGCCGGGATGGCGAGCGCCCCCCACAGCGAGGCGATCAGCCACGCCAACTGTATCGCCAGCAGCGCCAACTGAATGACGACCATCGCCTTGGCCTCACCAAGGTCGGCCGCGCCGTTCTTCAGGTCCTTACGCATCTCCTCGACCGTGTCACGCAGACTGTCGATGTTCTCAATGACATTCCCGAGTGACTCGTCGACCCCGTCCGCGAAGCTACCGGACAGCACATCCGGAACTGCGGACCGCTGCTGCACGACCTTTTCGCGGGCCGTGTCCAATGCATTACGCAGAGATTCCCACTCGGCGGAGTGGGCCCGCAAACCGCCTTCACTCCCGACCGGCCACCGCTGACCGACGAGGAACTCCAAGATGCCATTCAGCCAGGACGGGATCTGAACGTCCATGGCAGATCACCGATCTGTTCCAGGCCGACGAGCCGCCGGGAACGCGGACAGGTCGTCGGCGGCAAGAGTCGAGACGCGAGCGCCGGAACCCGGAAGTTGTCCTACCACCGCTCGCCACCCCCTGACACGTATCGACGCGTCAAGCATGCTGCTCACCGGCACGGCGACGACCGGGCCAGCCCGCCGGCGTCATCCGTACAGGGAAATCCCTCGGCGCACGTCGGCCCGCGCTCCAGCGGGCCGGGGTCAGACTGATCGGAGCTGCGGGCCGCCCGCTACGGCAGTCTCCGGGTTCTGCACCAGGTAACCGAGCGGCGGCCCGGCCAGTCGATCGATCGCTTCCTCATCGGTCAGCGCCTGGGGCGCGACGGACCACCGCCGGCGCAGGGCCCGCTCAAGCCGGTTCAGCGCCGCCCGGTCCGCCTCATCCAGGCCTGAAATGTCCGGCTCACCGGGGAGCACCTCCCGCAGCAGCACAGCGGTCGTTGGGACTGCGACATCCTCGGACGGCGGCGGGCTGCCTTCCCGGACGGCGAGGACCTTGAACCGGGCACCAGCTAGAAAGACCGCCTCATCCAGCTCCTGCCGTTCGGCCAACGCACCGGCCTGCCGGGCGGTACGGGACCAGACCAGGTAGTCCACGTCGGCACCCTGCACGGCCAGACCAGCACCACTCACGCTGCGGAACCCCGGCTCGACCAGCGTCGTTCCCTCCGAGTAGAGCTGTTGTGCCGGCACCGCGAGCCGGCCCTGGCAGAGCATCGCCCGCCGGCACGGCGGCAACCGGCGCAGCCCGGACACCAGGCACGACAGGTAGCTGGACAGTTCCGGCTGTTGCCCGGCCCGCAGCCCGGCGTTGAGTCGGGCCGCGCCCAGCTGCGACCGGCCGAAGAAGACCCGTACCGCGACCAGGTCGATCTTCGCTTTCGCCGAGATGTCCTGACGCAGCGCGGGCCACGCGGCCAGCGCGGCGTTCACCGTGGTGATCGAGTCCGTGTACGCCGGCCCGAGGGCGGCGGTGAACTCCCGCTGTTCCTGCAGGGTGCTGTCGCGATCGGGGACCGGGGACCCGGCCGCCGCCACATACTGCTCAGCTGACCCGGATGTGCTCTGCTCCGGCGCGGCGGGCTCCAGTTCCCCGGCCGTCGTCGGCGGAAGCTCGATTGCGGCCGGCGGTGAATCCCCGACCGTAGCGGGAATCTCGTCGGAGCTGTCGTCGTCGGGCAGCTCCGGGTCCGGCCCGGAACTGGTGATCACGAGGGGGTGGGTAGGCGGTGGGACCGTCGCAGGCGGTGGGGCCGGTTCCGGCCGTACCGGCACCGACACCCGTGCCGGCAGCGGTACGGTCAACCGTGGCGCCCCGGTAGCTGGCCGTACCGGCTCAGCAGTCGTCTGTTCGACGTAGCGCAGGTCGGATTCCTGCCTGTCCGGTACGCCCTCGCCCGGTGCGACCTTGTCCGGTGCGACCTTGTCCGGAAAGCCCTCGCCCGGTACGTCCGCCGAGCGACTACCGAGCGCGGCGGTCAGTCGATCGGTGGCTGAGTGGGCGAGACTCGGGTCCACCCGGAGTTCGCCGGGCGCTGTCGCGACGGTACGACACAGCGCCGCCACCAGCGGCTCGGATGCCGCCACATCGAGCCTCAGCACACCGGCGGCCGGATCGATGAATGCCTGGTCCGCCCGGCGGTAGGTGCCAGCCACGCGGAGGAGAATCCCGGTCGCGGTGACCTCCGACAGTAGTTTCGGCTCGACCGCGTGGCGGTAGAGCCGGTCACTGACCCGGATCCACCCGGCGCGCAGCACCGCTGGCGGCGGTGGACCAGCGAACTCGCGGCGGCCGATCGGCTCCGCGCCAGCGGTGACCTGACCGTTGTCAGACGAGCGCTCGAGTACCAGTGCGAGCCGGTCCAGCCACTGTGGCCCGGGCTGCTCTGCCGCAGGGTCGATCAGACCGGTCTCGATACGAACCATGCTCCGGGCCGGCAGTCGGGCGAAGATCACCGCCAGCTGGTCCGGCTGCACCGGCGGCTCGCCCACCTGCCGGAGCACCAGTGTCGGCCCGCGTCGGTCCACCGGCAGGTTGAAGGCCGGGTCCGAGCGGTCGACCACCGACCCGGCGCTGGCTCGGAGCAGGACCCCGGCCGGAATGGGGTCGGCGACGAGGCCGGGCAAGCCAACCGGGCGGTCCGGCAACGCGGTTTCCCACGGTGGTGTCGGATAGCGGTTGGCGATCAGGTGACTGTCGCTGCCGGGACGGAAAGATCGCCAGCCTGAGGCGCCGGCACCGGTGCCGACGTAGCGGGTGCCGTCCAGGGTGAGATGGATCGGACCGTCCGGGGCCACGAGCTCGGCTCTGACGTGGGTGGCCAGCCGCATCAGCCAGTCGGCGTGCGGGTCCCCCGGGTTCCCGAGACCGTCTGCGGCCACCCAGACTCGTCGGGCGCCCAACTTCCGTGTCGCGTGTTCGACGACGCCACGCAGCCGGGCGCCACAGGTGGGGTGGTCGAATGCCCGGTTGGTGACCAGGACCAGTGCGTCGCCGCCGCGGCAGGCGGCAGCGTCCCGCAGCAACCGCCAGAGCAGTGCCGGCGGATCCTCGGCGTGCGTCACGACGGCGACGTGCCCGTACCACAGTGGATAGATCTGGTCCGGCGGCGGAACGTCCACGGCACCGGGCCGCCGTCGCCACCTAAACCACCGCGGCGGTGCCATCCCCACCAGACCTCCAGATCCGCAAGGCCCGACCTCCTCGCGTTCGCCATCTGACAGATTGACGCGTCGGCCGCCGGCGATGCACCAGGCCACTCACCATCCGCACTTCTGCGGGATAACCCTTGCTGACGTGGCCGGCCGCGCGACAGGTGACCTGCCGGGCCTGGTCACCGGCCGTGCTTCCGGCCGTCATCAGCCGGATCGCCGGGCCGACGTACGCCATCTCCGACCAGCGATCAGCACACCCGCCAGGGCCGAGCCGGCCAGGACGAGCCCGATCAGGACGAGTCTCCAGTCGGTACGGGTAAGGCTGCCCGTCGAGGGCGCGGCACCGTCGTCCACGACGTCCTCGCCTACGTCCGCGACGCCCTCGCCTACGTCGTCCGGCTGCACCTGGACCGCCCGCCCCGGGTTGATCAGACCCCAGCCACTGATCGGATCGGGCGGTACGTCGGCCAGCCCATCGGCCGTCCGCTGGATCTGCTCGGCGGTCGCGACCGCCGACAGCCCGGCCGCCGACGAGCGGACGAGCGCGGCAAGCCCGGCCACGAACGCGACCGACAGGTGCGAACCGGTCCGGATCACCTCGCCCGAGCCGTTCGCGCTGAGCGTGACGACCGCCGAACCGGGAGCAAGGACGTCGACCGTGTCGGGTTGGTAGTTCCCCACCAGACGGTTCGCCGCGTCGACGGCGCCGACCCGGAGCATCCCAGGTATCCGGCCGTCGCCGACGAGTTGGTCTGCGGCGACCACGACGACCACGTCACGGGCGGTTGCCGCGCGAACCGCCCCGGCCACGTCCGCGTCGGTGAGGTCCACGCCCCCGGCGATCATGACCACGTCCGCACCTGCGGACACCGCTACCTGCAGACCCAAGGAGAGTTGGGCGGAGCGCAGCGGACCGTCGGTGGCTTCGATCCGCACCGGGAAGACGGTCGCCTCCGGTGCGATTCCCACCAGGTCGCTGCCGGGCCGGGAACGGGCGACGGCCACCCCGGCCATCTCCGTACCCTTGCCGAGACAGTCGGTGTTGGCGAAGCTCTTCCCGGTGACGATGTCGGCACCTGCGGCAACCTGACCGGCCAGCGCCGGTGCGGCCGAGTCGACGCCTGAACCGATCACCCCGATGGCGATCCCCCGGCCACGCCCGCTCGGCCATGCCGCGTCCGGCGCGAGCCGCAACTGCGCCCAGGAAACCGAAGTAACAATCTGGTCGACCGGTGTCGCGCAGCCGGTGCCCGGTGCGGCCGTGGTTGGTTCCGGGGCGGGCGCGGCCACCGCCGGGGCTGATCCGACGACGACACCTGCCGCAACCGCTGCGACGAGTCCGGCCGGCCATCGGCCGAGCGCCGAGGCCGCAGCGCGCCAGGTCAAGACACCGATGGCGATCGGCATCATCTCGCGCCCCGCCAGAGCAGCACCAACGCGCCGCCGGCCAGGCCGGCCACCGTGATCAGCAGCGCCGCGCTGATCAGCCGACGGAGCAGGTCTGGTGCGAGGTAACGTGACTGTCGATCGGCCGGCTGCGGCTCGACGGCTACGGCTTCCGGCGAGGTGATGGCCGGAGGATCTCCGACCATCACGCCGGGACCAGAGGCGTCCGGTGGGAGCAGGAGCACCCAGCCAGGTTCGATCCGGGTGGGATCCACCAGCCGGTGGCCGTGCGGCTGCGGGCGTCCCTGATTCAGGTCGAAGATCTCCTGTAGCCGGTTGCCGTCGCCGAGCGTGGCTGCCGCGATGGCGAACAGGAACTCGGGTTGGCCGTTCACCGGCGGGCCAACGATGTAGTACTTGACGGGCCCGGTACTGGCCGGCGCCGCCATGAGATCCATCACGTCCCGGTGTGCTATCGACGCTGAGACGGGGGCCGACAACAGGACGGCGCAGAGCACGAAACCGGGGACCCTGCCTCGCAAAGTGTGGACCTCCCCGGACAGCTCACGCGCCCTTCGACGACAGCTCATGCGTCCTTCGACGTGGCTCCGGCCGCCGGCAGCCGGAGCCGCTCAAGGATAGCGTCACGACCCTGCCCAGCCTGCTCCAGCGGCAGGTCCGACCGGATCGCGTCCGATAGGCTTCGGCGGATGGAGCCGGACGGAAGGCCACGCAGCGGATCGACCCGCCACCGACCGCTTGCCATGCTCTGGGCCGCGGTGCCACTATCCGTCGCCCTGGTCTTCATCCAGATCGTCGAACCTGACGGTGCGGCCATGCCCGATGCCAGCACGGCGGAGAGCGGAGCTGTCACGACACCGGGCGATCCCCTGCCGCAGTGGCCCAGAGCACAGCTCGCGCAGGCCCAGTCGGACCAGGCCCAGTCTGAGCAGACCAGCCAGCCGCAGGAGCAGGCCAGCCCTTCGCCGACGGTCGGGAACCCGGTGTCATCGACCACGCCCTCGGTGCGGCCCACCGGGTCGGCCGAGGCCAGCGCGCCGGGAGCCACACCGGCCACCCCACCCGTCACCACGGTAAGCGTCGAAGCAGAAGCATCGAGCAATCTCCTGGGCGGCGATGCCAAAGTAGCCAGCTGTGCCACTTGCGACGGCGGAGCCCGGGTTCAGTACGTCAATGACGAGAACTACCTGGAGGTGTACGTCGACCTGCCGGTCCCCGGTACCCGTTCGGTAGCGGTCCGCTACGAATCCGACGGGCTACGGAAGATGGGGGTCCAGATCAACGGCGGTCCGACGCTGACGTACCCGGTGGCCGGCTCCGGCGGTTGGGAGACCCCGGCGACCTTCACCTTCGAGGCTCACCTGTCCGCAGGCCGCAACGCGCTACGGTTCTCCGGACACTCGCCAGACATCGACCGGATTGTCGTTGGCTGACTCACCCGACTCAACGAGGTTGACAGGTTGCGGTGCGGCTATTTCCGCCCAGCACGCCGTACCTCCTCGACCAGGTCGACCTCGCCCTCAACGGCCGCGGCGGCGAAGCGAACCCTTTCGCCGGACCACAAGGTGAATTTGTAGACGGTGAACGCCGCCACCGGGAACACCCGGTCGTGGTGCCACGGGGCCACCACCTTCAATCGGCCGGCGACGCCGCTCACCGCGATCCCGCCGGTGTAGAGCAGCAACATCGCGTTGCGGCGCATCAAGAGCGAGGTCGCGGCGATAGCCGCTCCGGCAAGCACCAGCGCCGCACCGACAAGCCACGACACCAGCGTCATGATGGCTCCCTGAACGATCAGGGTAACGCCGGCCAGGATGACAAATGCAACAACCGGGCGGTAATGCCACCGAAAGTCACCAAGGTTCGCGTCGCGGGCCGCCTTCTCGACCAGTTCGTGTGGGCTCGGCACCCTGCCCTCCGTTCCTTGTTGCACGTCGATCCATCCCGGTGCCGACAAGCTTGCAGCGGCTGGATGGCTGAGGTCGGTAGCCGGCGCGGGTTGGTCACATCCCATGACTGTGTGTCCGTCGATCGTGGCCAGTCTACGCCCGGGTATGCCGAGAGCGAGCCACAGCCGCGTTCGTCGAGGCTGGACCCGAGGAACAGACTCGGGGGCCGGGCCGGCTACCGCGCGCCGAGGTGCTCGGCGGCGTACGCGGTGATCGTCTTGCCGAGGATCGCGGCGAGTTCGGCGCACTCGTCGGTGTCGATGGTCAGCGGCGGCAGCAGCGGCATCACGCCGTCGGAGTAGCTGGTCAGCAGCCCGTTGTCCCGGCAGGCCAGCCGGAGCCGGTAGACGTCGCGCACCGTCCACGGCGTACCGTCGTCGCGGTAGCGCAGCTCCAGGCCGAGCAGCATCCCCTCACCACGTACGTCCCCGACGTGCGGATCGTCGGCCAGCGTGTCACGCAGGATGTCGCACAGCTGCCGGCCACGGTCGCGGACGCCGTCGAGGAAACCGTCGGCGGTGAGGACGTCCAGGACGGCGAGGCCGGCGGCGGCACCGAGCGGGTGCCCGTCGGTGGTGCTGCCGTTCGGGAAGCCGAGCCGGAACGGCGGCTCGGCGAGCGCGTCGAAGATCGGGTCGGCTACCGCGAGCACGGCGAGCGGGAAGTATCCGGCGCTGAGGCCCTTGCCGAGCACGATCATGTCGGGTGGCTCGGGCAGCCGCTCGCTGACCGTCATCGCCGCGACCCGACCGGCGCCGGTGGTCACCTCGTCGGCGACGACATGGATGTCCCGGGCCCGGCAGTAGTCGATCAGCGCCGCCAACTGGTCGACGCTGGCGGCGTGCAGATAGTTGCCCATCACCGGTTCGACGATGACGGCGGTCACCTGCGCCGCGCCGAGCCGGTCGACGACGGCAGCGACGGCGTCGAGCAGCCCGTCGCCCCCGGCGACGTGCACCACGCGGTCGTCCAGCGGCGTCGACCACTCGTGCAGGATCTGCTCACCGGTGAGCGCGGTGGCCAGCGGCCCGGTGCCGTGGTAGCTGCCGTGCACCGCGATGATCCGGTCACGGCCGGTCTCGCCGGTCATTCTCCGGTAAAAGCGGGACAGCATGCCGGCCGCCTCGGTCATCTGGCTGCCGGTGTTGCCGAACCGGATGTGCCGCAGGGTCGGCGGCAGCGTCGCGGCGAGGGCGGCCGCGTACCGCACGGTGACCCGGGGCGGGTGCTCGTAGCGCATCACCGTCCCGGACGGCAGCTCGTCGAGCTGGCGGCGCATCGCCGCCTTGACCGGCTCGCACGAGTAGCCGAGGGTGACGTTCCACATCGACGAACGGGCGTCGAGGTAACGTCGGCCGGCCTGGTCGACGGCGTAGCTGCCGTCGCCGCCGACGAGGAACATGTCCGGGTCGGACTCGGCGAGGAACTCGCCCATCGGGGTGATGCCGTGCCAGGCGTGGTAAGTGGACCGGTCGATCATCGGGCGGCTCCTCGGCGGGCGGCGGACACGACGTGTTCCTCGTCCGGCAGCAGGGCGGCGCTCAGCGGCGGGCTCACCGGGGCCGGCACCGGGGCACCGGCGACCACGTCGAGCCGCTGCGGCGCGACCGCGCCGGTGCGTACCAGGTGCAGGCCGAGCGCGGACATGACGCTGACGCCGGCTGGGGCCTCGTCGACCAGGATCACCTGACCGCCGGCGGTGCGGACCATGGCGGTGACGCCGTCGAGGTCCAGCGGGGCGGCGGTACGCAGGTCGACCACCTGGGCGTGCAGCCCGTCCCGGTCGAGGACGGCGGCGGCCCGCAGGCAGGTGGCGACGGTGTTGCCGATGCCGACGAGGGTGAGGTCGCGGCCGGGGCGGGCGCGGCCGGCGACGCCGAACGGCAACGCGGCGTCGGTCGGCTCCGGTTCGGGCAGCGACGCCCAGTCGGCGGCGTACAGCCGGGGCGATTCCAGCACCACCACCGGATCCGGATGCACCAGCGCGGTACGCAGCAGCCCGGCGGCGGCGTTCGGTGACCCGGGCACGGCGACGACCAGCCCGGGAATCTGGCTGAGCAGGCCGTGCGCGGCGTGTTCGTGCTGGGCGCCGAGTTGCTCGCCGCCCTGGGTCAGCCCGCGCACCACCACCGGTACGGTGAACTGCCCGTCGGACATGTACCGCCACTTGGTGGCCTCGTTCACCAGCTGGTCGAAGGCGGTGAACAGGAAGGCGGCGCGGGCGATGCTGACCAGCACCCGGCGGCCGAGCAGCGCCATCCCGACCGCCATGCCGAGCATGGTGTTCTCGGCGATCGGCAGCCGGACCATCCGCTCGGCGCCGAACAGTTCGATGAGGTCGGGCTGCTGGTACGTACAGAACATGCTCATTGTGGGCTGGTCGGCCAGGGCGCCGCGGACCGCGCCGACGGACGGGTGCCGGCGGGTCATGCCGCCGGCTCCCGCACCGTGACGGCTTCCGGCCAGGTGGCGCCGGGCGGCCAGGTCGCGGCGGTGACCGCGGTGACCGCGCTCGCCGGGTCCGGCCGGTCGGCGGCCAGGGCGTCGGCGAAGACCTCGGCCAGCTCCGCGGTGGCCTGCTCCCGGACCGTGGCGGCCCGCTCCCGGCCGGTGGCGGCCTGCTTCCGGATCGCGGCGGACGGTCCGGCGAGGGTCGCCTCGACGCGGGTCAGCGGATCCCGGGCCAGCCAGCGCTCCCGCTCGGCGGCCGGTCGGTACTCGCCTGGCGGCTGCGGTCCGAGCTGGGCGTGGAAGTGCCGCAGGTAGGTGTGGGCGACGAGGACCTGCGGGCGGCCCGCCCGACAGTGGGCCAGGGCCGCCGCCGCGGCCCGGTGCACCGCGGTCACGTCGTTACCGTCCACCTCCGCGCAGTCCAGCCCCAGGCCGCGGGCGGTCTCACCGGGTGTCCGGTGCCGCACCAGGTCGCTCGGGGTGTGGTCCTGCCAGCCGTTCTCCTCGCAGACCAGCAGCAGCGGCAACCCGAGCACGGCGGCGACGGTGAGCGTCTCGTAGGCGGCGCCGGCGCCGAACGCGCCGTCACCGCAGAACGCGATGACCGCCCGGCCGCTGCCGGCGGTCTTCTCCGCCAGCGCGGCACCGGCCGCGATCGGCAGCTGCGTGGCCACGATGGAGCTGGCACCGAGCAGGTAGCGGGACCGGTCGGCGATGTGCATCGACCCGGCCTTGCCGCCGCAGACCCCGCCGACCCGGCCGAGGATCTCCCGGGCCAGCCCGGCGGCGGCAACCCCGGCGGCCAACGCGTGCCCGTGGCACCGGTAGAAGCTCACCACCCACTCGTCGGGCTGTCGGGCGGCCAGCACCCCGACCGCGACAGCTTCCTGCCCGGTGTACGGGTGGACCGATCCGGGCACCTGGCCGGCGGCGGCGCATGCCAGGACCTGCTCCTCGAAAACCCTGATCCGAACCATCTCGCGGTACGCGTCCGACAGGTCCATCGTCTGGGTGTTCCCCGTCCCTGCGCCGGCGGAGATCCGTGCACCGGCCGCATCGGAAGCAATCATGATCGCCTGCTGAATGCCGCCAATTATGGTGCCGGATCGACGCCGGTCGCAATACTGGAATTGGTCGGGGTCCGGTCAGGATATGGTCAGGATGTGGGTGCGGTCACTCGCCGGGAAACCACGGTGACGGTGCCGAGGAAGGCCACGGCTGCGAAGCAGATCAGGGTGGGCAGCACCCCCCAGAGTTGCGCCGCGACGCCAGCGAGCAGCGATCCGACCGGCACCGCCAGCACCGCGAGCGCCCGGCTCAACGCAAGCACCCGGCCCAGCAGCGGGCCGGGGACCACGGACTGCTGCAACGACACCGAGGCGATCAGCCAGACCGTGGCGCAGTACCCGAAGATCGTCTCGTAGACGATCAGGGTCAGCACCGACGGCGTGACGGCGGCCAGCGGGATCAGCATCAGGGCGGCCCCGGCGAGCGGGGCGAAAACCGGGACCACCCGGGGGTGGCCGAGCCGGGCGATCACCCGTCGCGCGGTGGCCACGCCGGCGACGGCGGCGACGCTGTTCACCGCGAAGGTCAACCCGAGCACCCACGGCGACAGGTCGAGGACCCGGTAGGCGTACAGCACGTAGAGGCCGCCGATCGCGGACCCGCCGAGGTTCAGCGCGGCGGCGGTGACCGCGATCCGGACCAGCTCCGGGCGACCGCGCAGCGCCGCCACCCCGTCGCGCAACGCCCGTAGTGGATGTTCCGGCACCGGCGGTGTCCCGCCCGGCCGGG
Organism: Micromonospora sp. Llam0; assembly: GCF_003751085.1. NCBI lineage: Bacteria > Bacillati > Actinomycetota > Actinomycetes > Micromonosporales > Micromonosporaceae > Micromonospora > Micromonospora sp. Llam0. Next base: position 5,960,095 of record NZ_RJJY01000001.1, read on the forward strand.
GCCGCAGTGCGGCGAAGCCGACGGCGGCCAGCGCCTGCGCTGCGGCGTTCGCCGACATCGCCAGCGCCCCGCCGAGGGTCTGCACCAGCCAGCCGGCCAGCGCCGGCCCGGCGATCTGGCCGGCCGACTGGGCACCGGCCAGCGCGGCGTTCGCCGGCACCAGCCGGTCCGGTTCGACCAGTTGCGGCACGGTGGCCTGCAGGCCGATGGTGACCAGCCCACCGAGGATGCCGGACAGGCCGGCCACGGCGTACAGCAGCGGCAGGGAGAGCGCTCCGGCCAGCGCGGCGACCGGTACGGCCAGCACCACGGCGGCGGTGCCGGCGCTGGCGGCCATGAGCAGCCGGCGCCGGTCGACGACCCGGTCGACGACCACCCCGAGCAGCGGTGCGGCGAGCGCCTGGGCGCCGTACTCCAGGGCGAACAGGGTGGCCGCCGCCACCGGCGAGGCGTGCAGCGCCACCACCGCCACGGTCGGCAGGGCCAGCGCGGCGACGTGGGTGCCGACGACGCTGGCGGCCTGAGCGGCGACGGCCGGGCGCAGCGGTCGATCAACCGCGATCGACGTGATGAGACGGCCGGGCATGGGCACCACTCCTCGGCTCGGTCGGTCGAGTCACCTTCCCACAGCCACGGTCGCCATCGAAAGTCACGGTGATCAAGGTAAATACCCTTAGCCCGCTCCACTGGTCGCGAACCGACCACCGGCCGTCACGGTAATGCTTGCCGTTCCGACGTGAGGTCATTTATGCTCATCACATCGTGCGCCGCAGACGGCGCACATCCTCGCCGACGCACACGAACCAGCGCACCGAGAAATCAGCGCACCGACGAATCAGCGCACCGAGAATCTCCTGCTTGTCGTAATCCCGTGACCGACGCTGGGCGGCAAGCCTGTGGGGAGTCGCCAATGGCACTCATCGATGCCGACGATCTTGATCGCAACGAGTTGGCGTACCGCGTCTTCGGCGTGACCCGCGACAAGACGCCGTGGCGCGCCGCGGACATCATCGCCGGCGGGCCGGCGGACCCCAGCTGGGAGCGGGCCGAGCTGGCCTGGCGGATGTCCTCGCGCGGCTACTACGCCGAGCAGGCCGGGCTGGTCGCCGCCGCCACGCTGGCCGCGCAGACCGAGGACGCGCCGCTGCGGTTCAGCCTGGCCCTGGCCACCGCGGACGAGGCCCGGCACGCGGACGCGTTCTACCAGTACGCGAAGCTGGCCGGCGGCGGCGAGCCGGAGCCGGAGGCGCCCGAGCTGATGGAGCCGCTGGACACTGCGCTGGCCCGGCTGCCCTACATGGGCCGGGCGCTGGTGCACACCATGCTGGAGGGGTTCGCCGCCGACGAGTTCATCCTGCTGCGCGAGGTGTTCGCCGGTGACCCGCTCGGCCTGCTCTACCACCACGTACGCCGCGACGAGATTCAGCACGTCGCGATCGGCCTGAACTACCTGGCCCGCGAGTCCACCACGGGCGAGGGGCGCGAGCTGTGGCGCGAGTACGGGTCGCAGTGGCACGAGATCGGCATGCGACTGACCTACCTGGACAAGATCTCGGTGTCCCTCGCCGAACTGACCGGCCGTGAGCCCGACCGGCTGCGGCACTGGTTTCTCCGCCGGCACCGAGCCCGCCTGAGCGCCGGTGGAGTCGACATGGACGGAGGGAGGTGAACATCTTGACCATCAAGAAGGTCACTATCAAGACGCCGGCCCACGGCACCTGCAAGTACCTGGTCCCGACCCGGAAGGCCGAGAAGTGATCGCGGCCGGCGAGGCGCGGGTAAGACCGCGTGGAGGGCCGAAGACGTGATCGGCCGGATGGGGCGGTCCCGCCCCATCCGGCGTACCTCGGTACGACGCGCTCACCAGCTGAAAGGCCCGACCGATGTCCGTATGTCTGGTCGCCATGCCCTGGCAGGCCATCGAATCACCATCACTGCCGATCGGGTTGCTCAAGGCGATGACGGTCGCCACCGGGCGGCCCGCCCCGACGGCGTACCACGGCAGCCTGCGCTGGGCCGAGTTCCTGATGGAACGCAGCGACGGCGAGCTGAGCCCGGCCGACTACACCGAGGTCGCCGAGGTGGGCCTGTTCGACGGCCTCGGTGACTGGGTCTTCGCCGGGGTGCTGCACGACGACCCCGAGTTCGGCGTGCAGACGCTGCGCCGCTACGCGGCCGAGTACGGCACCGGCATCGCCGGACCGACCGCGATGCGCCAGTACGCCGCCGACTTCGTCGAGCTGGCCGCCGCCGAGATCCTCGCCACCGATCCCCGGCTGGTCGGCTTCACCACCACGTTCATGCAGAACGTGCCGAGCCTCGCGGTCGCCCGGCGGATCCGCCAGCTCGACCCGGGCGTACGGATCGCGTTCGGGGGCGGCAACTGCGACGGCGCGATGGGGATCGCCCTGCACCGCAACTTCCCGTTCGTCGACTTCGTGGTACGCGGCGAGGGCGAGGTCGCGTTCCCGATGCTGTTGGACGCACTCGACGCTGGCGACAACCTCGACGCTGGCGACGAGCGTGACGCCCGACTCGCGCGGATACCCGGGCTGTCCTGGCGCCGGGCCGACGGCAGCGCGCGGCACAACCCGCAGGGCGCGCTGCTGCCCCCGGCACGCATCCCCACCCCGGACTTCGACGACTGGTTCGACCAGCTCGCAGCCTCGCCGGTCGGCGAGTACATCGAGCCCAAGCTGGTCCTGGAGGGCGCCCGGGGCTGTTGGTGGGGCGAGAAGCACCACTGCACCTTCTGCGGGCTCAACGGCACCGCGATGACGTTCCGGGCCAAGCCCGCCGAACGCATGATCGCCGAGATGACCGAGCTGGTCGGCCGGCACCAGACCCTCGACGTGATCATGGTCGACAACATCATCGACAACCACTACTACGCCGACTTCCTGCCCCGGGTCGCCGCGCTCGGCTGGGACCTGCGGCTGCACTACGAGGTGAAGTCCAACCTGCGGCCGGCCGAGATCGACGCGCTGCGCGCCGCCGGCGTGGCCCACGTACAGCCCGGCATCGAGTCGCTGGTCAGCCCGGTGCTCAAGTTGATGGACAAGGGCGTCGCCGGCGTGCACAACGTACGGACCCTGCGCGACTGCGAGTCCGCCGGCCTCACCGTGTCGTGGAACTGGCTGTACGGGTTCCCCGGCGAACGCCGCGTCGACTACGACTCGGTGCTGCGCCAACTCCCCCGGCTGGTGCACCTGCAGCCGCCGGCCGGTTCGTCGCGGATCCTGCTCGAACGGTTCAGCCCGTACTTCGAGAACCCGGTGCTCGGCTTCCCGACCCGCCGCGCCGCCCGGCTCTACCAGCACGTCTACGACCTGCCCGAGAACGAGCTGGCCGACCTGGTCTACCTGTTCGACACCGAGCCCGCCGGACTGTCCGAGCAGGACGCCGAGCCGCTGAACGAACTGCTCAAACGCTGGACCGACGGCTATCCGGCCAGCGCGCTGCAGCTGCTCACCGGCCTGGACGCCGACGAGATCGTGATCGCCGACCGGCGGGTCGGCTGGCCGGACCGCGAACACCGCATCGCCGACCCCCGGCTGCGCCGTGCCTACGCCGAGCTGGAGCACGGCCGTACCGTCACGGCCCTGGCCGGGCGGCTCGCCGCCGCCGGACTGCCGGTGGAGACCGACCAGCTGGCGCGGTGGCTGGCCGAACTCGACGACGCCGGGCTGGTCTTCGAGGAGAACGGCCGCTGGATCACCCTGGCGACCGCCGTCGAACCGGTCAAGGTGGCGTGAGATGAGTACGGCGACGCTGCTCACCGACCGTACCGACCTGGCCGCCTGGTCGCTGCGGACGGTGACCCTGCCGGAGCCGCTGGACTTCGGTGACTCCCCCGAGCAGGACCTGGCCCAGTTGCGGTTCCTGCGCGCGGTGACCAGCCACGCCGTACGGCTGCGCTGGACCCTGCGCGGGCGGCCGTCGCTCCCGCTGGACACCCACGTGCACCTGGTCGCGCCGTCGGCCGGCACCGACCAGGCCAGCCGGGCCTACGCCGGTGAATGGGGCCTGGCCTACCGGTACGGCAGCTGCTACTACCGTCGCGGGCCGGGAATGGTGGTGGTCAAGGACGTCCGGCCCGGGGTCGAGGCCAGCCGGATGGTGATCACCGACGGGGCCGACGCGTTCCTGCGGCTGGCCGAGGACCCGTCCGGGGTGCCCGCACCGGGTGATGTCGACGCGGCGGCCGTCGCCGTCGAAGTCGGGCTGGCCTGCGCGGCCGGCGACGCGGTGCTGATCCTGCCCTACCGGATGCGGCACTGGCCGGTGCCGCACGTGGCGGTGTGAGGCAGCCCGGCGATGACCGCGTCCGCACCACACGACCCGCAGCCGCACGACGAGCCGCAGCCGCACAAGCCGCCGCTGTACCCGTTCCGCGACTACGACGAACTGGCGCTGGATCCCAGGTTGGCCCGGCTGCGCGCCGAATGTCCGGTGTCCCGGATCCGGCTGCCGTACGGCGGCGACGCCTGGCTCGCCACCCGCTACGCCGACGTGACGACGGTGCTCGCCGACCCCAGGTTCAGCCGGGCCGCCGCCTGCGGCCCGGACGTGCCCCGGCAGACCGAGTCGCCGCCGGTGGCCACCACCATCCTGGACCTGGACCGGCCCGAACACGGTCGGCTCAGACGCATCGCCGCCAGCGCGTTCGCCCAGTGGCGCATCGAGCGACTGCGCCCGTACGTCCGGCAGGTCGCCGCCGAGCGGATCGACGCACTGCTGGCCGGCCCCTCACCGGGCGACCTGTACGCGACGGTCGCGCTGCCGGTGCCGCTGACCGTGCTGTGCCACGTTCTCGGCGTACCGCTGGCCGACCGTGAGCGGTTCCGCGCCTGGACGCATGCGCTGCTGATGCCCGGGCCGATGCCGGCCGACGAGTTCCGGTCGGTCACCGCCGCGCTGGAGGACTACCTGCGGGAACTGATCGCGTACCGCCGCGAGTCGGCCACCGACGACCTGCTGAGCATGCTGGTCCGGGCCACCGACGACGGCGACCGGATGACCGAGCAGGAGCTGGTGTCGTTCGGCGTGACCCTGCTCGCCGCCGGGTTCGAGACCACGGCCAGTCAGCTGGCCAGTTCGGCGTACCTGCTGCTGCGCCGCCGGCACGTGTGGGAGTCGCTGTGCCGGGAGCCGGACCGGGTGCCGGCGGTGGTCGACGAGCTGCTCCGGTTCGTGCCGCTCAACGGCGGCAGCGGGCTGCCCCGGGTGGCGACCGAGGACGTGGTGCTGGGCGGCGTGACGGTCCGGGCCGGGGAGGCGGTGTTCGCCTCGACCATCTCCGCCAACCGTGACGACGAGGTGTTCCCGGAGGCGGACACCTTCGACCCGGACCGGCGCCCGACGGCCCGGCATGTCACCTTCGGCTACGGCCCGCACCGCTGCCTCGGCGCCTGGTTGGCCACGATGGAGATCCAGGAGGTGGTCGGCGCGCTGGTCGCGGCGGCGCCGGGCCTGCGGTTGGCCGACCCGGACGGAGTACGGTGGCGCGCCGGGACCATCGTGCGCGGCCCGCTCGCGCTGCCGGTCGACTGGCGACGGTCACGAGGCTGACCTGACGGCTGCTCGACCTCGCGCTGCGTCGCATTCGAGAGTACGGTGCAACCGTTGCCCGGACTCCCGGCGGCCGCAGGACGCTCAACTACTTCAGACAATCTGAGTTGGAGTCGGGTCGGCAGTGGGCAGGGACACCCCGGAGTACGGCGATCCGATGCACTCCGGTCGTCGGATGCGGCTGTGGACCGCGGTACTCGAGGCGGCACGGGGACACACGGTCGAGGTCGATCACGTCTGTACGGCGACGGTGTCGGTCGCCGGCGTCGACTCCGCCGCCCTCGCGGTGATCCTCAACGCCACCCCGCGTGAGCTGCTGCACGCCACGGCCCGGACCGCGTCGGAGCTGGAAGACCTTACCCTCACCCTCGGTGAAGGGCCGGGCGCCGACGCGATGAGCGGCGGCCCCGTCCTGGTGGCAGATCTGACGGCGACCGAGTGCCGGCACCGCTGGCCGGTGTTCGCGCCAGCGGCGCTGCTCACCGGGGTCCGAGCGGTGTTCGCTCTGCCGCTACGGATCGGCGGGATCCGGCTAGGTGTCCTGGACCTGTACCGGGCCCACGCCGGCGGCCTCGGGGCCGAGCAACTGGCCGATGCGCTGGTCCTGGCGGACCTGGCCTGCGCGGTGCTGCTCGGCCACCGGGTGGACCGCGATGATCCGCGGCCGGAACGGATCGGCTTGCAACATCCCGAGGTACATCAGGCGACCGGGATGGTAACCGTTCAGTTGGGAGTGACTGCGGAGGTGGCGCTCACCCGTTTGCGCGCCTACGCGTACTCCCATGACCGGCGCCTCCAGGACGTGGCAGCTGACATCGTCGCCCGGCGCTTGCGTCTCGAACCTGCCAGGACACATGGTGATCGGGGTGGATGAGCAACAAGGTGATGCGAGGGCGGCGCGTCCCAGACCCTCCGTCAGACGACCGGCGGAACCACTGATCGACGAGGTGACTGAGATGGCCGAGACCCAGCTAGCCGCTGTCTTCGTGGAGATGGCCGACACTCTCGTCGACGATTTCGACGTGATCGAGTTCCTGCACGTGCTCACCGAACGGTGTGTCGAGCTGTTGGGTGTGTCGGCGGCAGGGCTGCTCCTGACCGACGAGCGGGACACGTTGCAGGTGGTCGCCGCGTCGTCCGAACGCACCCGGTTGTTGGAGTTGTTCCAGCTGCAGACCGACCAGGGCCCATGTGTGGACTGCTTCCGTACCGGCCAACCGGTGTCGGTGACCGACCTGCCTACCGCCGATCGGTGGCCGAGGTTCACCGCTGCCGCGGCCGAGGTCGGTTTCGCCGCGGTGCACGCCCTGCCCATGCGGCTGCGTACCGAGGTCATCGGTGCGCTGAACCTCTTCGACGTCCGGCCGGGTGCCCTCGACGAGGGTCGGCTCCGTATCGGTCAGGCGCTCGCCGATGTCGCCGCCATCGGCCTGCTGCAACAGCGCGCCATCCTTCGACGCGACATCCTCACCGAACAGCTTCAGACCGCGCTGGACAGCCGCGTCCTGATCGAGCAGGCCAAGGGGGTCCTGGCCGAACGCCTCCAGGTGGATGTGGGCCAGGCGTTCGCGATATTGCGCGACGGCGCCCGCAGCCGCAACCGACGTCTGGCCGAGCTGTCCCAGGCGGTCCTCGACGGCACCGAGCAGCTGTTTCCGGGACCGGTCGCCAACCGGCCCGGCTGACGACCAACGCAACAGCCGACCCCCGCTTCCGGAAGCGCGGCTTCCAGGGGTGTCGGTCGGGGAGCTGAGGGCGTACGGTGGCTGTGTCGCCCGGGTCCCCGGTGGCTGCCGATCTCGCCGCCACCAGCCCGTGAGGGGTGCACAACAGATGGCTACCCCCATCGCGACAGCAACCGCCCTTTCACCGCCCGCGACCAGCGAACAGTTGCTGCGCCGACGTGCGTCTCTGTCCCTGGACGACCCCGACCGTGCGCGGCTGCGGACCCGGATCATCGAGGCCAACCTGCCGCTGGCCGGTCGACTGGCCCGCCGCTACACCGGCCGCGGAGTGCCTTACGAGGACCTCGCGCAGGTCGGCGCGCTTGGTCTGATCAAAGCCGTCGACGGGTACGACCCCAACCGGGGCGTGCCGTTCGTCAGCTACGCCGTACCGACCATCCTCGGCGGCATCCGTCGACACTTCCGCGATACGGCCTGGGCGATCCGGGTGCCGCGCTCGGCCCAGGAACTGAGTGCCCGGGTGCTCAGCGCCTGGGGCGAGTTCAGTCAGCAACGGGGCCGTCAACCTACTGACGACGAACTCGCCGACCATCTGGAGGTGACCGTCGCCCAGCTCACGGCCGCTCTCGTCGCCGCCGAGGTCTATCGGTTGCCGTCGCTGAACCAACCTCCGCCCCGCTCCGACGGCCCCGAGCGTGCCGATCTCATCGGCACCGATGATCCGGGATACCAAGCCGTGGACGACCACCTGACACTCCGGCTGGTCCTCGCGTCGCTTCCCCCGCGCGAGCGGCTGATCCTGGCCATGCGCTTCTACGGCGACCTGACCCAGGCGCAGATCGCCACCCGGGTGGGCTTGTCCCAGATGCACGTCTCACGGCTGTTGAGACGCTCCCTGGCGCAGCTCAGAACAGGGATGCCCCGTTGACCGGGCGTCGTCGTCTCGGGCTACGGCTGCGGCGGACCCTCGGGCTTCGACTCCGGTGGGCCGTCGAGGGCCGCGCGCTGCCGCAGGTGTTCACTCCGAACGGCTTCATGAGGAGCATCCCTTGAGCATCGCCAGGCAACGAATCGTCACGGCTCTACGCGAGCGCGGTCAGCAGATCAGGGCCGACTGGGTCGAGCGGGAACTGCCCGAGCGGGTCGATCCCGACAAGCATGTCGGGCTCCTCACGACCCTGCGTCTCGATCCGGCCGACCTCACCGACCGGTCAGCGTCGTGAGGGTGGCTCTGCTCGGGCCGGTAGCCTGGCGGACACCCCCGTACCACTACGGCCCCTGGGAGCAGGTGACCGGTCTGCTCGCCGAAGGACTGGTCGCGCGCGGGGTGGACGTGACTCTGTTCGCGACGCTGGACTCGGTCAGCTCAGCCGCCCTCGACGGTGTGTGCCCACGGGGGTACGCCGACGACCCGGTTATGGACGGCCGAGTGTGGGAGGCGATGCACGTCTCGCACGCGTTGGCTCGCTCCGGCGACTTCGATGTGGTGCACAGTCACCTCGACTGGCTGCCGCTGGCCTTCGCCGGACACTGGCGCTCCCCGCTGCTCACCACTGTTCACGGCTTCTCGGGGGCCGGTAGCTTGCCCGTCTACGCCTCGGCGCGCTCGTCCTACGTGTCGACGATCTCCGACGCGGACCGGCGCGCCGGTCTGGACTACCTCGCCACGGTGTACCACGGTGTCGACCTCACCGGATTGCCGTTCACCCGGGACCCCGGTCCCGGACTGGTCGTCTTCGGACGTATCCATCCCGACAAGGGCATCCGCACCGCGATCGAGATCGCCCGCCGCGCGGGCCGGCCGCTGACCATCTGCGGCGTCGTGCAGGACGAGCGATACTTCGCCGAGCAGGTGGCCCCGCACGTCGACGGCGACCAGGTCGTTTTCCTCGGCTCGGTCGGCCCCCGACGACGTGCGGAGATTCTGGGCTCGAGCACCGCCCTGCTCCACCCGATCGCCTTCGACGAACCGTTCGGACTTTCCGTGGTCGAGGCGATGGTCTGCGGCACACCGGTCGTCGCGTACCGGCGGGGGTCCATGCTGGAAGTCGTCGACGAAGGCGTGACGGGACGTCTCGTCACCACCGTCGATCAGGCCGTCGCAGCCGTCACCGAGGTCGCCGCCCTCGACCGGGCGGACTGCCGGAAGCGGGCCTGCCAGCGCTTCGGCGCAGACCGGATGGTCACCGACTACCAGGCTGTCTACGACGAACTCACCCGTCGGCAGCGCCCCTGAGAAGACCGAGCGACCGCAGGTGTACCCGACCACACGGTCACGGGCGTATCCCGCCGATGAATCCGTTCCGTCGGCCACACACGCTGGCCGACGTGCGCCGTCACCGCGTGAAGGCCGCCACCGTACCCGGCGGCCGACAACCGAAAGGCCCGACGCTCATGCCCAGCTACGGGTTCCTCAGCACCCACCCGCCGACCCGGTGCGGCCTGGCCACTTTCAACTCCACCCTCGCCGCCCACCTGACCGCCGACGGCACGCGCGGCGGCATCGTCCGGGTTATCGACCGCGGCGGCGACCAGCGGGCCGGGCCCGAGGTCGTGCACACCTGGTCGACGCACGGTTCGGCCGGGTGGCGGGACGCCTCCGACGTCCTGAACACCTTCGACGTGGTGATCGTCCAGCATGAGTACGGCATCTACCCCGGCGCCGACGGGGAGGACGTACTGCCGTTGCTGCGCTGCCTCAAGGTGCCGAGCATCGTGGTCCTGCACACCGTGCTCCGCCGGCCCTCCGCCTGACAGAAGTTCCTACTGGAGCAGATCGTCACGGCCGCCGGGGCGGTCGTCACGATGACCGGCACCGCTCGTGCACGGCTGCTCGTCGGCTACACCGTACGTCCGGAAAAGGTCACGGTCATCCCGCACGGCGCCGCCGAGCACGTCGGCGTGCCCGCCGACCGCCGTACCCGCCCGCACCTGCTGACCTGGGGACTACTCGGTCCCGGCAAGGGCATCGAGTGGTCGTTGCGGGCCCTCGCGCGGTTGCAGGACCTGGACCCGACCCCCACCTACACTGTGGCGGGCCGGACCCACCCGAAGGTGGTCGAGCACCGCGGTGAGGCGTACCGGTCGGGACTGCACCGGCTCGGTGCGCAGCTGGGCATCGCGCACACAGTGGACTACCAGGACGCCTACCACGACCAGCTCACCCTCGGCCGGTTGATCCGTTCCGCCGACGTGGTCGTGCTGCCCTACGACTCTCACGAACAGGTCACCTCCGGCGTGCTGATCGAGGCGGTGGCCGCCGGGATTCCGGTCGTCGCGACGGCGTACCCACACGCCGTCGAGCTGCTCACCGACGGACCCGGTCTGGTCGTACCTCACCAGGACCCAGCGGCGCTGGCCGCCGCCATCCGACGAATCCTCACCGAACCGGGCCTGGCCGCCCGGCTGGCCGGCCGCGTCCGACCGCTGGCCGCTGACCTGCGGTGGCCGGCGGTGGCTGCCCGCTACGAAGCCCTCGCCGAGCGGCTCGTCGCCGCCCGTGCCGCCACGGTCGGCGCGGTGTCGGCGTGACCGCGACCGTCGACCCTCCCCGCCCGCCGGTGCGCGGTCTCCGGCCCGCGCCGCCCCGGCCGAGTTTCACCCATCTGAGCCGGATGAGCGACGACACCGGCCTGTTCGAGCACGCCCGGCACGCTATCGTCCGCCGCGGGCACGGCTACTGCACCGACGACGTCGCGCGCGGCCTGGTCGTCACCAGCCGCGAGCCGGAGCCGACCGAGGCGGTGCTCAGGCTCGCCGAGTGCTACCTCGCCTTCCTGACCCATGCGCAGGACGGTGGCGGCGCCTTCCACAACCGGCTCGGTCACGACCGGCGCTGGACCGACCAGCCCGGCCTCGGCGACTGGTGGGGACGAGCGTTGTGGGGGCTGGGCACCGCCGCCGCGCGCAGTCCCGCAGCCTGGATCCGCGAGGAGGCGCTGGTCGCGTTCAGCCGGGGCGCCGTACGGCGCTCCCCGGCACCGCACGCGATGGCCTTCGCCGGGCTCGGTGCCGCCGAGGTGCTGCGTCGCCATCCGGCCCACGCCGCCGCGGCCACGCTGCTGACGGACGCGGCCACCACGGTCGGCGCCCCCGGACCGGATCCGCAGTGGCCCTGGCCGCAGCAGCGGCTCACCTACGCCAATGCGGCCTTCGCCGAGGTCGTCATCGCCGCGGGCAACCTGCGCCACGGCGGTCGACGCCTCGACGCCGGTCTGCGGATGTTGGCCTGGCTGCGCGACATTCAGGTCCTCGATGGGCGGCTGTCGGTCGTCCCCGCCTGCGGGTTGCGGCGCGGCGCGGCGCGGCTGCGCCACGACCAGCAGCCGATCGAGGCCGCCGCCTTCGCCGACGCCTGCGCGACCGCCGCCACGGTCACCGGTGACCCCGGCTGGGAGACCGGGGTGAACTTGGCGGTCGGGTGGTTCCTCGGCGACAACGACACCGGCGTGGCGATGTGGGATCCGGCGACCGGCGGCGGCTACGACGGGCTGACCGCGCACGGGCCGAACCGCAACCAGGGTGCCGAGTCCACCCTCGCCCTCATCTCCACCCTGCAGCACGCCGGCCGGTGGTCATGACCCTGACCGTCCGGCAGGACATTACCCTCACCCCGGACCCACGCCGGGTCATCGTCAAGCTCTTCGTCCCCGGTGAGGACGACGCCGTGGTACGCAGCCGGGCGCGGGCGCTCATCGACCGCGTCGCGCACCTCGACGACGCGGAGACCGGCCGGCTGCTGAGCGACACCTACGACCGCTTCGGCGGCCGGCACCGCGACCTGGATGTCACCTTCCACCACCACTACGACCTCGTCCGGCACCGGATCGCCCGGGCACAGGACCTGTCCCCCACCACCCGGCTCCTGGTTGGTGCCTACTTCAGCCACGAGTACGCGGTCGAGGCCGCCGCGCTGTGCAATCCGTCAGTGGTCGATCATCCAGACCAGACCGGTCTAGGCGCGGGGCAGTTGCGTGTCGCGGTGAGCCTGCGCCAGATCGGTGAGGGGCACCTGTCGTCGATCGGGTTCGCCGTCGCCGTCCTCGGACCCGGCCGCCGGCTCACCATTGTCGACCGGTCCGGTCCGTTGGTCGTCGGGCAGCGGGTAGGCGTACGGCACCGCCGGGATCTGCTCGCCGCCGGCCTCGCCGAGGAAGACTGCGACAACGAGGTCACCGCCACCGTCCTGGACACGCTGCCCGACCGGTACGACGAGGCCGCCTTCGAGCGGGTGCTCGGCCAGTTGCCACCGGACCTGCTGGCCCGCAGCACCGGCCCCGGAACTCTCGAACGTCTGCGCCGTACCAACGCCGCCAGCTACGCCACAGCCTTCCCCGCCGACACGGCACTGCACCAACGGGTGCTCTGGCCCACCACCCCGGCGGAAAGCAACGGCTTGGAGGACGCCCGCTTCGTTCGGTTCACCCACGAGTCGGAAGCGGTGTACCGGGCCACCTACACCGCTTTCGACGGACGGCGCATCGTCACCCGCATGCTGGCCAGCTGCGACCTGCGCCGCTTCGAGATCACCCCGATGCGCGGGCCGGGCACCCGCAACAAGGGCGTCGCGCTGTTCCCCCGTACTGTCGGCGGGCGGCACCTTGCCCTGTGTCGCACCGACGGTGAGACCATCGGCCTGACCTGCTTGGCCGCAGACAACCAGTGGCAGGCTCCGGTTCCGTTGCACGCCCCCCGCGACAGCTGGGAACTCGTCCAGGTCGGCAACTGCGGATCTCCGATCGAGACCGACGCCGGTTGGCTCGTGCTCACCCACGGGGTCGGCCCGATGCGCCGGTACGCCATCGGCGCGCTCCTGCTCGACCTGGATCGACCGGAACGGGTCGTCGCGCGGCTCCCCGGCGCGCTGCTGGCCCCCGAGGAATCCGACCGGGACGGGTACGTGCCCAACGTCGTCTACTCCTGCGGCGGGCTGATCCATGACGGCGATCTGTGGCTGCCGTACGGAGCGAGCGACGCACGGGTCGGGTTCGTCACAGTGCCGGTGGCCGACCTCCTCGCGGCGATGACGGCGCCACCGCTGCTCCGGGACGGACCGGCAGGGGAAGCTGGTTGACCTGATGGTCGTACTCGGCCGCTGAACCGGTCGGTGGGGGCGTCCGTCAGGCGACAGCCGTCACGCCGGGTGGCTTCGAGCAGCCCGGTCAGCTCCGAGACACGGGCGGGCGAGGGTTAGGTATGGCCGTGCTCCCGCCCTCGTTGTCCCATACTGCGCTCGGATCGGTCGCCGCTGTCGGCGGCGGTGGCGCGGATGTGCCGGTGAGAACCTCGGGCGCGTGCAGGGTGTTCATCGGGTCGGCTGCGGCGGTCATCGCCTGCTCTGCCGCTGCGGTTGTGCTGCCCGGCGGTACGACGAGCAGGTCGAGTTGGTCTCCGCGGTCGGTGGTGGCGATCAACAAGGCGGTATCCAGTGATGCGAGCCAGCCCACCCGGACCGCGTCCGTGCCGACTGCGAAGTCGACGGAATCGGCTGCCCCAAACGTCGTCGTTGAGCATCACGTTCCGGATGCGTCCGTAGCGGCTGGACAAGGCCAGGAGGAGCCCGGGGAGTTCGGCCATCGGGTCCCAGGAGCGGGGCCACCACCCGCCGTCCAGGACGGTCCGGCTGGCTCGGACAGGGGCGAGTACCAGTCGAGGTCGCGAGGGCGGCGAGGACGAGGTCACGGTGGCCCGCTGTATGGCGGTAAGCATGGTCAGCTCTCCTGCGCGCGGAGTGGGGGGTCGGCGGATTGCCGTCCGACCTGGTGCAGGTGGCGTAGGACCTGCCGGTACGAGGCGAACACGCCGGTCTCGGCGTAGCTGACGCCGTGCTCGGCGCAAAACCTGCGGATCAGATGCTGCGAGCGGCGCAGGTTGGGCCGCGGCATGCTCGGGAACAGGTGATGTTCGATCTGGTAGTTCAGCCCGCCGAGAACGAAATCCGTCAGCCGGCCGCCGCGGATGTTGCGGGAGGTGAGCACCTGTCGACGTAGGTAGTCCAGGTCGTCGTCGGCGGTCAGCACGGGCATGCCCTTGTGGTTGGGGGCGAACGAGCAGCCCATGTAGAAGCCGAACAGTGCCTGGTGGACCGCGATGAACGCGATCGCCTGCCAGGGTGGGAGCACCAGGAACACCACGGCCAGATAGGCCACGGTGTGCACGGCGAACAGGGTGGTCTCCAACGCCCGGTCGGCGCGCGACCGCACCGTCGGCCCGGCGAGTGCCCGCACGCTGGCAACGTGCAGATTCAGCCCTTCCAGCAGCAGCAGGGGGAAGAACATGTACGCCTGCGCCCGCCGCCAGAGCCGGAGCGCCCTGCTGCGCAGTGGGGCGTGCCACCCGGTGAAGACCAGCACGCCTGGTTCGATGTCGGGATCGCTGCCGACTTCGTTGGGATGAGCATGGTGACGGTTGTGCTTGTCGATCCACCACCCGTAGCTCAGCCCGACGCCCAGGTTCCCCAACGCCACGCCGAGCAGGTAGTTGGCGCGCCTGGTCCGGAAAATCTGCTTGTGGCCGGCGTCATGGCCGATGAACGCGACCTGGGTGTAGACCACCGCCAGCAGTGCTGCGACACCCGGTTGCCACCAGGACGGACCGACCACCACGAACGCTACCCATGTTCCGGCGAACGCCAGCACGGTGAGCGTGACCTTGAGTGTGTAGTAGCCCGGTCTCCTGTCCAACAGACCAGCGGCCTTGACTCGTTTCAGAAGCTTCCCGTAGGCGCTACCCCGCGCCGCGCTGGCAGGCCGGCCGGTGACCGAACCAACGGTCGTCATGGTCGTTCCTTCCGGTCAGTCACTGGCGCCACGACAGGTGGGACGTAGCGGCACCACCCTTGTCCAGACGAGTACGACGTACCCACCGCTCCCGTGCCGAAGGTTCCGAAGGCCCAGCTGGCCCAGATCCCGCGTTCGACGTCGGTGTTCCTTCCCCGTTCCAGGTCTTGTACACATCGAAGAAGAGGTTGGATAGCCAGCCCTTGGAAGTCACGGCAGACGCGGTCTCCGGCGCGGCCACCGGTCAGGCCCTAGGTATGCAGCCGAGTGGTCGTCGGTCAGCTCTGTGCTGGGGTAACGGAAGCTGCAGCTCAGGTCAACCGGAGCGACCGCTCCCAGTCCACCGCCACTCGGTCGGGGTCGACTGGATCCACCTTGACCTGCAGCACCCGGCCGGGGGCCACCGACCCGGCAGACGAGGCATCCAGGTACTCGCCGGTCTTGACCAGGTATCGGGCACCGTCCGGTCGGACGACCTCCAGCTCCAGGTAGACCAAGTGGCGGAACTGACTGGCCCGGTGTGCGGACGCGAGGAACTGCACCACCGCTGTGGTCGGCACCCCAGCGGCGAGCACCGCCTTCTTGTGCCGGGTGGCACGCTGGGCGATCCGGGAACGTTCCAACGGCCGCCCGACCGTGTCGCGCCGCGCCGCCATGGCCTCGACCGCGCGTGGACGGGACTCAGGCGAGCGGTGACGTAGCCGGAACCGCAGCCAGACGAACACCAGCAGCCCGCAGCAGACCGCCAGTGGCGCACCCACCAGCACCCACCACAGCGGCGCGTCGTCGACCACGATCGCCGCCGCCGACAGCGCGAATCCGGTCACCGCCCCGCCGTAGACCACCACTCGGAGCGTCCACGTGCTGATCCGGCTCGGTTCGTCGACCACGACGCAGCAGCGTAACGACTGTACGCAAGCGAGGCCGGCGAACCCGAGCGCCAGGGGTTCGCCGGCCGCTGGAGCACGGCCACCAAAGATCCAATACAAATAACGTTGACCAGATAGATCATCGGCAATCTTGCAAAACGAGACAAGGCGCGCAGCCTTGGATTGCGACTCAGTCCACTGGGATACCATCGGACCAGTCGGCCGCAACCTGGGTAGCGCCACGATGCCACTCAGCGGACTCCCGCCGCAGTGAGGACAGACCAGCCGAAGCGCGGCCAAGGCCCAGAGCCATACAGCCGAAGCGTCACCGAGGCACCGCAGAGGGTTACCCCCCTGCCGATCGGGTGCTATGGTCGAGGAGCGTTGCCGACGGGGGTGCCTGGAGAATACCGACGGGAGTGTTCAACTCGGGCTCTTTAGACAACGGCGTCTTATGCCCGTCGAAATGCATCGAAATCGATCTTCTGGCGACCGGCACCACGACACGTACGACCATTCTGTCGGATCGACCGGTGCGGCTTCGCAGGGACCAGTGATGGCGGGGGAGCCTGACGCCACCCGTCCAGATCTAGATACCGCGGTGGCCGCCCGCGCTGTGGCTTTTTGTGGTGTCGGTCGGGTTCTCGCCGCGAGATGTGCGTTCGAGTCTTCCAGCTCGGACCGTGCCGCCGACACGAATTCTCGCAGACCGAGAGCTGGTCCGCGTTCTTTGCACTTGGGGAGTGACCGTGCGTATTGCAATCCTAGGCCCGCTAGCTGCGACTCACCACGGTCAGCCCGTCGTTCCCACCGCCATCAAACCACGAACAGTTCTTGCCGTGTTGGCGGCGCATGCCAATGACGTAGTTCCGGTGGACATTCTGATCTCCGAACTTTGGCCCGAGTCGCCGCCCAGACATGCCCGTACCACCATCCAGACGTACATTCTGGGCCTTCGCAAACTGATGCAGAGTGCCGCCGCCGCCGCAGGAGAAGCTGACGATGCCAAGCAGGTCCTCGTGACGACTCCGGCCGGCTATCTGCTCCGCGTACGCCGCGACTCGGTCGACGCCGGCCACTTCGAGCGGCTCGCCAACATCGGGTACCGGACGCGGGAACGGCAGGAGCATGCAGCCGCCGCCCGGGCCTTCGCCGAGGCGCTCAGCTGGTGGCGGGGGCCCGCCCTCGCGGACGTCCAGGCCGGCCCGCGACTACGGCTGTACGCGCAGAACCTGAGCGAGGGTCGGCTCAACGCCCTCTCCTGCCGGATCGAGGCCGATGTACGTCTCGGGCGACACCACGAACTCATCGGCGAGCTGTCCGTGGTCACCTCGCAACACCCCACCCATGAAGGCCTAGTGGCGCACCTTATGCTCGCCCTCTACCGGTCGGGCCGCCGGTGCGAGGCGCTGGAGGCATACCAGCGACTCCGCGCCAACCTCACCGACAAGCGCGGTTTGGAACCCTCGCCAGCTCTGCGTCGCCTGCACCGTTCGATGCTGAGCGCCGACCAGGCGACGACGAACCTGATCGAGCCCTGGCAGGGCACCCTGGGGACACTGGGTGCGCCCGGGGCGCAGGGCACGCCACAGCGGTCCGTACCACAGCAGCGGATCCCGACCGACGTCGCAACCGCACCGTGGTCGGTGGGTGGCCCGGGCTAGGCCCTGCCCGTGCTCCCCCGCTCGGACCCCGGGTCGGCTCGGCCTCCCGTCGGCCGGTCCGCCACGCGGTACGGAAACGCCCGGGCCGTCTGCGCGAACCCGTCGTCAGTCAGCCGAAGGCCCGACACATCCGGGTGAACGCGAACGGCGCCTACCAGACCAACCAGCCCTGCCACCACCTGCAACCTGGCACTGGCCGCACCGAGGCAGTAATGGGCACCCTTGCCGAAGGTGATATTGAGGTTGCGGCTACGTCCCGGGCAGAAAGCGAGGGGATCGGTCATTCGGCCCGCATCGCGATTGACGGCCACCAAATCGACGACCACCGCCTCACCGGGACGCAGCCGGACACCGAGACAGTCGCAGTCCCCCAGCACCCAGCCGTACACACCGAGGAAGGGCGGCGACAGCCGCATCGCCTCCTCGGCCACGTCCGCAGCGTCAACCGTGCCCTCTCGCAACAAGGCCAACAGCGCGGGATCGCCATACACGGAACGGCAGGCCACGGCAGTGCCCGTCGTCACCTGGGGCACACCGGCCGCCAGCAGCTGCGCCACCGCAGCCACGTCGCCCCACGGGTCCGGTCCCTCCGCCGCGGCGTGTGCCTGGAAACTCGCCACCACCGGCGTCACCGCCGCGCCGGCCGTCAACTCGTCCATGGCCGCCCGCAGATAGCGCAACGCGGTGCTGAACGCCGCCGCCTGGCGAGCTGGCAGATCCAGGACACCGCGCGAGCGCGCATGGATCACCAGCATGATGACCCGGTAGACCTTTGCCAGCATCGGCCACCGGGCAGGGGGGAAACCCATCAGCCGCAACGTGCTGTCCAGGCAGAACGGCTCGATGAAGTCGGCGACCAGGTCGCCAGCGGACGGCAGCGCAGCGGCCCGGGCCGTGGCCAGGTCGACGAAGGTTGTGGCGAAGTCTGCGACCGCAGCGGGGGCGTACGCGCGACGCAGGTGCCGGCCAAAGGCCGGATGGTTCGCCCCTCGTTGGTACCACAGCTCGAAGAACTGGGTCACGGACGGAACCTCTTCGGGCGTAGGCAACGGTACGGGCACCCGGTCGGGCGCCAGCTCCATCCCGACGTGCGAATCCCGCAACACGATGTCGGCGAGGTCGTGGCTTCGGACCAGCCATTGCTTCGTGTCGGCGCGCCAGGACAAACCGGCGGGCAGGGCCGGTGCACCGTCCGTGGGGTCGCCTGGTGCGCCGACCGGAGAAGCCGCAGCTGCCGGGCACTGGTCCGGTTCAGGCGGCATCGTCGCTCCCGATCCGGTAGGGGATCGCCCGTACCTCCTTGAGGTTGTTACTGGTGTCGATGCGGACAGCCGCAATGTCCACTTCCAGTTCGGGCGCCCCGTGGATCAGCTGGCGCAGACCGGTGGCGATCTGCAGCCGTGCGCTGTGCGCGCCCAGGCAGTAATGCGTGCCCTTGCCGAAGGTGAGCAGCTCGCTGGGCCGGACCGGGCAGCCCTGGGCCGGGTCGGCCGCAGGGTGGTGGCTGAGGTTGACCGCAGCCGTGTCCACCGCGACGATCGTTCCGGGCTGCAGTTGAACGCCCAGACAGTCGCAGGGCTGGCTGACGAACCGGAAGATGTTGCCGAACGGTGGGTTCTGTCGCAGCACCTCCTCGGCGATCTCGCCGGTGTCCACCATCCCGCGCAGGATCGACTCCCGCAGGTGCGGAGACGACCAGACCTCGCGGCACGCGATGCTCGACCCCACGATCATCGGCTCGATTCCGGCCATCAGGAGTTGCCCGATCAGGGCGGCGATGGGCCAGCTGCTGGAATCGACTGTGGCGAGCTGGCGGGCCGCCGCCAGGAACGGTTGGGTGCCGGGGCCGGCGAGTAGCTCATCGGTCAGTCTCTTGAGATAGAGCATGGTGGTGGCAAAGGCTGTCTGCTCCCGATCACCGTACTCGGTGACGCCCAGCAGTTGCTGTTTGAACAAATGGATCACGAGCCGAGAGACCTTGCCCAGGCGGCTCCACTCCTGCTCAGGTACGCCGAGCATCAGGAAGGTGCTGTGCGTCAGGTAAGGCGACAGGTAGTCACGAGACAGGTCGCCCCGGGCAGGCATACCGGCCACCAGCCGGTCCGCCTCGGCCCGGAAAGCCGCATTGAACTCCTGCACCGTCCGAGGAGTGAACACCTTTCGTAACTCGCTGTTGAACACAGCGTAGTGCTCACTGACCGTGTACCACATCTCGAAGAACTGCGTGATCGTCGGCGCATGTCCTGGTGGGGGCAGCTCGGCCGGCCGGCCCGACTTGCCGTGGTCGACGCCCGTGATGATGTGCTGGTCGCGAAGCACGATCTCAGCCAGCCGCGGATCACGGACCTGCAGCCGGCCCCGGACGTCGTCCCAGAGCAAACCGGCCGGGAGCGTACTGCCGGCCAACGGCGTGGCGTTCATCGCTCGTCCCCAGAGGTGGTCAGCCGTAGTTCCCTCGGGTAGTACGTGAACAGATTGCTGGCCAGGACCACGTCGGAGAGGTCCTCTGCGGGGCGGAGGTACGGGAACCGCGCCAGTACCCGGGAGATGCACTCCTGCATCTCGCTCCGGGCGAGGGCCGCGCCGAGGCAGTAGTGCGGGCCATGGCTGAAGGCGAGCTGGTTGGTCGCCGACGGCCGAGTGAGGTCCAGCACGTCGGCGTTCACGCCGAAGACTGAAGTGTCACGGTTGCCCGACCCGAGCGAGACGAAGACCGTGGCACCGGCCGGGATTGTCGTTCCGCCGACCTCGATGTCGGCGGTGGCGTACTTCGCCACCGCGAACCCGGTGCCCATCTGTGCCCATCGCAGCAGTTCGTCCACTCCGGTGCCGATCAGCTCGGGACGTTCCCGTAGCAGGGCCAGCTGGGTGGGGTTGAGGAAGAGTGCGAAGAAGGCGTTGCCCAATTGCACGGCGGTGCTCTCGTACCCGGCCATGAGCAGCAATATCACAGTGGAAATCAGCTCCTCGGTGGACAACTGTGACTGGTCCTCGTCTCGAAGCGTGATGAGCCGGCTCAGCAGGTCTTCGCCGAGGTCGCGGCGCTTGCGCGAGATGAGCCGGGCCGCGTACCGGCCGATACCGCTGATCGCCTCGCCGAACTCGACGAACGACGACTGCATGTCCCGGCGGGTGATCTTGGCCGCGAGCTCCACGAACTCGGGCCGATTCTCGACCTCGATGCCGAGCAGGTCGCTCATCACCCGGATGGGCAGCTCGTAGGCGAAGTCCGCCATCAGGTCGAACTGGTCACTCCGCACGGAGATCCCGTCCAGGATCTCTTCGACATGCGCGGCGATACTCGGCCGCATCGCGTCCGCCTGCCGCTGGGTGAACGCTTTCGCTACGATCCGCCGCCAGCGGGTGTGTCCCGGTGGCTCGGAAATCGAGGATCCGAACGTGAACGTGGGACTTGACCGGTCGGCCTGGTATCCCGTGTCGACCCGAGCCGCGCCCGCCCGGTTGATGGAACGGCTGAAGCGGGGATCGACCAGGGCTGTCCGGACATCCTCGTACCGGGTGACCACCCAGGCCGGGTCGCCGCTGGCCAACTTCACCCGGGTCACCGGGGCATGTTCGCGGATCCATGCCCACTGTGGTGGCTCCACGAATGGCTTGGTGCGGGTGAACGGGTAGGGGGTGGCGGTCACGTCCATGATCGTCCTCCGGCTTGGGGTCAAGAAACGGGGTGAGTCAGGGCACTGAACCGCTGTGCCCGTTCGGCGCGGGTCTGCTGGAGCAGATCCTGGTCCGCGACGGTGCCGGCATACTCGGCGAGCACGTGGTGCCCCAGGTAGCCCAGGAACGCCTCCTGCTCCGGGGTGAGACCGAGCCGGTTGTTGTGGGTGTGTAGGTAGCTGACCAACAGCACCCGGCGGCGGCGTGCCGGGTCGGCGTCCGGACCGGCCAACGTCACCGCCCGCAGCACCGTCGCCTCGGCTGCCACTGCGGCGACGGCCGTCCGTACCGCCGTGCTGTAGCCGTCGGTCAGCGGTCGGGCGGCGAGCAGCCGCCCGGTCTGGGCAGTCACCTGGCCTCGGCGTTGTGCCAGGAGCTGCGGCCAGGTGTCGAGGAACTCGTCGAAGACGTAGGGCGACCACATGAGGCAGTAGTGGCGCAGGAACGCCGCCGCCTCCGCCAGCGACAACCCCGCCGCGTCGAGACCTCGGAGCATCATCGTGAAGCCCAGGCCCAGACGGCGGCCGGGGCGTTCGATCACCTGCGGTAGTACGCTCAGCGCCAGGCTGGCACTACGGTCGAAGAACTCCTCGGCTACGGCCACCCCGGCCGGTCCGCCGTATTTGTCGTACTCGGGGACGTACGGTGCCTCGCGGACAGTGCCCGGTGGGTACGTGCTTCCCGCCGGTATTCCCTCCAGCGCGGCCATCGTGGGTTGTGCGATACGCGCGAACTCGTCGAGGTCGAACGAATGGTCCTCCGGGTGTACGCGCAGGTACCGGGTCAGCACCCCGGCCAGGTCCGCTACGACGGCATCGGCGTCCGTCGACGCGCACCGGACCCGCACCCGGACGTGGTGTCCGCCCTCCCAGTACCGCAGAAAAAACGCCCGGCGGACGCGGCATTGCGCCCGCAGGGCGGCCAGCGCGGGACCCAGCCCATCGGTCAGGAACGCGTCCTGCCCACCGAGCCGGTGCACGTGCACACTGCGCCAGACATCACCCGACATCGGTCACCCTCCGGTTGAACTCCACGAAGAACTCTTCGGCGCCGCCCGCCCCGTCCTGGTCCGCCGTCTGGGGCAGGCACTCGTGGAGCACCACGGATCCGCCGCGAATCGCCCTCGCCTGCTTCGCGAAGACGTGTGCCAGGAAGGGATTGCGGGTATCCAGGTAGTGCGGTTTGTGCAGTCGGGCGCTGCGCGCTTCCAACGCCCACTGCCGGGTTTCGGCGAGCAGGTCCCGCTCGCCGTGCGGCACCGCCCGTGGCGGAACCAGCCGGAAGAACACCTGTCGCGGCAGGCCGACGGATCGGCGCCAGGAGTCGAAGTCCGCCAAACCGCTGGACTCGTACCGTTCGAGCTGTGCCAGGGCCGGCAGGTCGTCGATGTCGAACCGCCACGACCGGCGGTCCAGCACGAGATCGCCGAGGAGCAGGCGGGGCCGTGGGCCGACGTACGGCCCGTCGGCGCGGTCCAGTTGGTCCCACAACCCGCCCCGGTACGTCCGGGTCGGCGCGAAGACGCATAGGAACCGGTACAGCATGGGTGCCGCCGCCGGGTAGAGGAAGTTCAACGGCACCAGGTCGATAGGCTGTCCGTCCCGGTCGGACACCAGCACCAGGCGGTGCCGCTGCCGGTCAGCCCGTACGCTGAGGTCGCCCACGGTCAGCGGTGCGGCACCGCCGGGTGCCGCCACCGACCCGGGGTACACCAACTCCATCGGACTCAACCGGGGATGAAGGTTGAAGTTCAGGCCCAGCACCACCGTGAGGTCGGTCTGCCTGGGTGCGGTGCGGGCGACGTGCCGCCGCAGCACCGTTGCCAGGCTCCAGCCGTCGGAGTCCTCGGGCTCCAGCAACTCGCAGAAGCGGGAAAAGAACACCCCGCGCCCGGTGGTCATCCCGTTGACGACGGCGGTGCCAGTTTCAACATCGAACTGCACCCGGTACGCGGCCGAACGCCACGGTGCCACGGAGGGCGGGAGCCGGTCCACGAACGCCGCGAGTTCGGCCGGGGCCAGGACCAGCCGCTCGGCCGCCGGATCGGCGGCCAGCCGGGACCGCAGCAGGCCGAAGAAGTCCTCCCGCAGCCTGTGTACCGTCGCACTGGTGGGATCGTCCACGCCGCACATCACCGCGCTGGCCGCAGCCGGCGGCAACTCGGCGAACCGCCGGTACACCTCGACGAGGGGCACCTGCGCGGTGGACCCGAACTGCTGGACGAAGAATCCGTACAGGCCCAGCTTCTCGATCGTGGCGTCGTCCAGGACGGGGACCAGCCGCTGCAGCAGGTCGAGGTTGTCGCAGTTGGCGGCGAGAATCTGCGGCCGCCAGGTGTTGGGCCGGCCGGTGGTGCCGACGTCCTCGTAGAGCGCCGCCCGCATGGCCTCGGGGGTGGGTGGTGGGCCGCTGCACACCTCGGCGAAGCGGTGCACCAGCGTTCTGAGCTGGGCAAGCAGGTCGGTCCGACGTCGGGCACTCGCGGCGCCGTACGTCCGCTCGATCGCTCGCAGGCCTTCGAGGATCTCGGCGCACGCCGCAGCTTGCGGGGTGCCGAGGCGGCGCAGCCGGACGGCGGCCTCCCCCGCCAGGTCGGTGGTCTGGTCCGGCAGCCCGAGCCCGCGGTGGCACAGCCCCAGCCGAATCAACTTCTCCACAGTGTCCCGGACGGACGCTGCCGGCAGCCCCACGGCGACCAACCGGTCGCACAGCTCGGTGACGGTCAGATCTCCCGCGCCGAGGATCGTCGTCAGGGCCCGCACCAGGTCGGTGTGCCGGGCAACGACCACCTTGTCCGGCTCGAACCCGTCCTCGGACCCCTCGATGGGTCGGCGGACGAAGACAGCACGGCCGTCCTGGACCCGCAGCGAATTGTTCAACCGGACCCGCAGTAGGGCGTCCGCCCCGTCGATCCGGTGCAACTGATGCAGCATCCACATGACCAGCCCGACACTGAGCCGGACCTGGGTACGCCGAACCGCCGTAGTGGGCACCGGCGCCCACGGCCCGGCACCGATTTCGGTGAAGGCGCCGAATGGCGAGGGTTTCAGTGCGACCCGGTAGGCGAAGCTGGTCACCGTGCTCTCGGCCCGGCGCGTCCGGCTGGCCTTTCGCCGGGCTTCCAGCGGATTCCCGGCATAGGCCATCACTTCCCGGTAGACGTCCTCGCCGGACAGTTGCACCCCACGCTGGAAGTCCTCGCCTCGGGCGACCTCGGCCAGCGCCTGCCGTCCCGCGCTCAGCTCCGCTGCCAGTACCTCCTCGGTCCGCGCCGCCAGCCCTTCGGCGATGCCGCGTTCGGCGCGCCATTCGTCGAGCAGGCCTCGGAGCGGGTCGGAAAGCAAATCGGGGCAGGACGGCGAGGGCGGCATCCGGTCGTTGTGCACCGCCCGCCTGATGGCGAGCAGTTCCCTCCGATACTCGGTCGCGCTGAGCGGGACGGCGGCGTACAACGCGTCGGCGAGCTTCTGGCGCAACGGCGCTCGCCGTCGGGCTGTCTCCTCCGCCTCGTCCAGCAGTGCCCAGAACCGCTCGGGCACCAGACCTCGCAGCGCGGGCAGGCCGAACGCGCCCCGCCGGAACAGCACGTACGGGCTGAAGTCACCGGTCATCGGGGCCTCACCGCCACCTCCCACTCGTCGCCGGCATGTACAGCTCCGACACAGATCTGTGCCTGCGCGCCGCTGTCCTGCCCGTCCAGGCCGTACGCCGCGTCCACCGCACCGGCGTCGAAGCCGAGGAAGGGGTGGTTGCCCAGGTCCACAGCGGTCGCGGCGAGGACGGTGGCTTCGATCGCCACGCCTACCGCCAACTGCTGGGTGCGGTAGTGCCGGGCCGACCGGCACCCGTGGCGGGGGGAGGCCACGACGTGGACGGTGAACGCCGCCAGTTCGGCGTTCACACCGCTGCCGAACAGGGCTTCCTGCAGGCGGGGACCGAGTCCGGGGTCCGGGCCCCGGCCGGCCGGGGCAAGCAGGTCCGGACGGTACGCATACCAGCCGGTCGGCACGCCCCGCACCCGGTGTACCGCCACGAACAGTCGGATGTCCGGCACAGCCGGATCCGCTCGGTCGCGCAGTTGCGCGCCAGCGGCCTCGGCGTGACATAGCACGGTGGACAGCGTCGCCGGGTCGACGGGGTGGCCGGTGAACGCCCGTCCGCCGGAGCGTCGACGCACGATGACCCGGGGGTCGTTGAGGTCCACCGACGCTGCCGCAGGCAGCGCCACCGCCCCGACGCGGGACGCCACCTCCGGCGCGGCGCGGAACGCCACCGGGTCCGGCGGCAGCACCTGAGCGCTCGCCTGGACGAAGTCGAACATCAGGGACCGCTTGACGCGCCGGGACCGCTCCAAGACGCTAGGTGCCTCGATCGGTGCCGGATCGACCCGTCCGGCCGCGCCGTCCGCCTCCACAGGGCCGCAACCGACGACGGCGTACACGCTTTCGTCCCGGCCGTCCAGGCCCAAAGCGGCGTTGACGGTGGCGTCGACGAAGTCGGTGCGGACCAGGGCGGTCCCGAACTCCGCCTCGGCCAGCCGGAGCACGCGACCGAGCACGACGCCGGCATCGACGGCGCCCAGTCGGAAAGAAAAGTTCCCGTACTTGTAGAAGTTTTTCCAGAATCGGCTGGTCAGGACCAGCACGACGGGCGGCAGGGCGGCCCCGGGCGCGAGCCGCAGACCCACGCACAGGAGACGGCTCGGTCGGTCCGCCGGCAATGCGAGCAGTTCCATCCGGTACGGGTCGACGTGCCAGAGCCGATCGGTGTGGGCGCACAAGACGTACACCTCGGTGGGGTGCATCGCACCACCGGATGGCACGGCGCGACGCAGCGTAGTCCGAGGGCCCCGTACCGCAGTGACCGCGACCGATCCGCCCAACACCCGCGCCAGTGGCCCCTCCGGCGACACCCGGGTCCCACTCTGGTGCACCTTCACCGGCCACGGCCCGTCCGGATAGTCCACCCGCCAGTCGGGTGCGTTGACCGACTGCGGATCCTCGCGTAGCCGCCGCAGGTACTCGGTGATCCGGTCAGGGGAAGGGGTGCGGTACATTTCCTACCTCCTCTCCAGCGGCCAGTTGACTGCGGTAGGGCAGGCTCGTCCCGTCGGTGAGGCGCGGCAACCCTTCGGTACGCCGGTTCAGATGGCCGAATGTCATCGGCACCAGGCCAGGCACGATCACCCGGGTACAGTGCAGCCCGTTGCGGGCCAGCTCGGGCATCGTCTGGTCGACGACCAGCACGTCCAGTCCGACGGCCAGGAGATCACCGACAGCCTGATGCAGGTCGCTCCGAATGTCCGGATCGTGCACGGCGACGGTGGCCACGACCTCGTCCAGCGCAACAGTCGGCTGGACGGTGTCGAGCAGGAACGAGTAGCGGTCGCGTGCCTCGGGCAGGGCACCTACCAGCGAGTGGTCCTCCATCCGCCGGACAAGTGTGGGGTCGGCCAACATCCGCAACGCCTCCGGCCGCCGCTGTGGATAGCTGTGCCGGGTGGCCAGGATGCTGCCGACGAGTTCGTGGAGTCCGCCAGTGACTGCCTGCCGGGGGTCCGGATGGGCTCCGGAGCCAGCGAAGACAACTGGCCCGACACCTGGCTGCGATCGGTACGCCATCAGCCAGAACGTCGGCAGCCGATATTCCATCGTAGACTGAAAGCAACGGACGTCGAAGCCGGTAAAGAGCTTGGCCTTGCGCAGCAGCACGCCGAGATCCCCATCGGTGGGCAGCTCTACCTCCGGCAGGGCCAGGCGTCGGTACCAGGTGAGCAGGAACGAGTCGCGTTCAGCTACCTCCCGCAGTCCGTGCAGCACCGCTTCCTCGACAGAGTTGCCAAGGGCGCACCCGTTGGAGGTGTCGTAACAGAACGACACCTCCTGGTCGTGCCGCGGCCCCCAGAACGCGGACCGTTCGGGTACCAAGATCCGGTCTCCGGTCCGGAACGAGTACGCCCACACCCAGTCGACGACGATGTCCGGATCGAAGGCCTGGTAGCGAAAGTTTTCCCGGGCGTACGAACTCGCGGGGTGCATGCCCAGCCGGGGTGGGTGGAGGGCCTGGTCCGCGACATCGGCGTAGGCCGCGCGCACCGGTGCCCGCCGACCGCCGCGATGCAGGCCGGCGTAGCGTTCCAGGCCTTCCAGCACGGCGATCGTGCGGCTGTCCGCGTAGCTGCGGGCCCGGCCGATGGCCGGCTCCCGCCGCCCCCAGCGAGTGGTCAACTCGACGGAGCAGGCCCCGTACGGGCTCTGCAGGTCCTGCCGGAGCTCCTTGAACAGCCCCAATCCCGAGAACAGATAGTCTCTGCCGAGGGTAGCGGCGTCCAATTGTCGGGTACGCAGGGTCACCGGTGTCAGTTTGGGCATGGCGGTGTCGGTCGGGGTGAACGATGGCACCGTCGTCGACGCGGGCCGGCCGCAGCCAGCGCAGGTCGAGTCGGGCAACAAAACCTGGGGCTCGGCCGTCCCGACCTCGGTGTCCAGCACGAGCACCCGGCCCGGGGGCAGCAGCGCGCCGTCCAGGGCAGCCTGGACGTAGCGCTCGACCATCCCCAGCGCAGCCGGGCGCAGCGACCAGATCCGCGAGTCCTGGCTCGACGACTCCGGCATCGTGTCGCCGTCCACGTCCGGACCGAACGGAGAGTTCGCCACCCGGATCACCAGGCAGCGGGGACAGCCGGCCCGGGTGGGCGTCCACATCGGCCCTATGTACACCAGGGCGCGCCACATGCCCACGAACAGCAGGGACTGGCCGAGCCCGACGCATTCCACCATCGTGTCGTGATGACTGTCGACGTCGTCGAGTTTGGCGACCAGGAGGCGGACCCCGGTGCCCGGGCCCGCCGGCCAGGTCAGCCGCGCCGCGAGGTGACGGGCCAGGAAGCCGGTCCCGACGACGTCCATCGATGCAATCGCCATCGCCGTCATGCCGGCACCCCCGGAACGGCCACAACGAACGCCTGGTCGTCGAGGAAGCCCAGGAGGTGGCCGAGGTCGAGACCGTCCGCCCACCGGGTCCGCCGGTCGAGCCAGGCCAGGGCCTCCGGCCAGGT
The DNA here is from genome assembly GCF_003751085.1 of Micromonospora sp. Llam0. Taxonomy (NCBI): domain Bacteria; kingdom Bacillati; phylum Actinomycetota; class Actinomycetes; order Micromonosporales; family Micromonosporaceae; genus Micromonospora; species Micromonospora sp. Llam0. The sequence continues at coordinate 5,988,397 of NZ_RJJY01000001.1, forward strand.
ACGTACCGGCGGGGCCAGATGGGCGGCCCGGACCGGCCCGTCGTCGGCAGCGCACGCAAGGCCGTCGGCCACCGCCCGCAGCAGGGCGTTGTCCCGGGCGTGGCCGGCGGTGAGACCCTGGCCGGTGACGATCCCCGTCGTGGTGTCGAGCACGACCCGGACGAAACCCGTCGCGTCGTCGGTCACGGCAGCCGTCCGCCAGGAGCCGCAGGTGGCGAGTTCGCTGGCGAGGAACGTACCCACCGGTCCTGTCGTGTCGTCCAGGGTGGGGAAGGCGCGGGTCGGCGCCACCTCCGCTGGGACGGCTTGCGTCACGGTGGGCACGGCCTGCGCCGCAGCGAGGCGGGCCCGGTACAGGGACTCCGCCCGGGACCAGCCCGCACCGACGTACCAGCCCTCGGCGAGCAGCCCGGCGCGGTCGGCCAACTCCCGGGCCAGCTCTTCCCACGCCGCCAGGACGACCTGGTTGCGGGCCTCCCTGGGGGACACCGCGCGGCAGACGATGCGGACGACACGGGGCACCCGGGCACTGTTGTCGGGCCGGGCGACCCGGCACGCGCTACCTGCCAGCGGAGCCTGGTCGATGTCTTCCTCGCCGAGGGCCAGCACTGGCCCGACGACAGGGTCGGTCCACCCCGCGCATGCAACGACGATCCGGTCCGCGACGGCGAGGACGTCGGCCGTGTCCTCGGGAGTCGGGACGTCGGGACGAACCAAATCGTCCTCGTCACCGGCGGGCTCCAGTCGGGTTCCGTGCGCGGCGTGCTGCGCGGTGGCCGGGTCCGCCCGGTGTGACGGGCAGCGCGGGTGCCGGCGCGGCTGGTGGGACCGCACCACCGGGGCGATCGGTTCGATGGTCGCGATCCGCTCGAACGCGGGTTGCGGCACTCCGGCCAAAACGGCGAAGGCGTGCTGTGCCAGATGCAGTGCGGCGATCGCGGCGGGTGCCGCAGCCATCGGCAGCGGTTCACCGGTGGTCGCCACCGCCCGAGCCGCCGTCCAGCGGTGCATACAATCCCAACAACTGCGGGAACCGCCGGGCAGAGCCACCGTGAAGTCGCCGCATCGGCCGAGAACCGACAGGAACCGTCCCTCGTCGCGCAGCCGGGCCTGAGCGTCGGCAAGGCGGGAGACCGCCGCTGGATCATCGTCCGCCTCGTCGGCAAGCAGCACCATCGGCGCGTTCAACTGCTCCGCTCGGTCGACCAGTTCCGCCGGCTGGACCTGGTCGACCTGTTGGACGTCGTACCGCACCTGGTCGTCCCGTCGTTCGGCGGTGGCGAGGACCTGCGCGACCCGCTCGTCGTCCGACTTGGCCACCACGACGTGCAGTCTGGCCAGCCCGAAATCGGTCAGCGCGCCGAGCAGCGCGGTGAGCGCGACGCCACGACCGGCCACGAGCAGCGGTGTCGACCGGGCACGGTGGAACCGCGCCACCGGCCGTTCCTCCGCGTGCAGTTCGAGGAAGTCCAGCTGGGCCGGGTAGTACCGGCGGAGCCGGTCCGGCACCGGCTCCGCCGGATGCCGGACCTTGGCGAGAAAGCCGTTCGCGTCCAGGGTCGCGACCAGTTCCAGCACAGAACGGCGGGCCGCGTCGGGCAGTCCACATACCAGGTCGTCCAGCGTGCGTTCGCCGTCAAGGCTGCCGAAGAGCGCGGCGACGAGCCGGTAGGCGCCAACACCGCGGATTGTGAACGAACCGGAGTTGTTACTCAGCCGCACCCCGTCGGGCCGTCGTACGAAAAACGCGTCAGGCCGGATGCGGAACCGACGCGAGTCAGCTGCCGTCATCGCAACTTCCCGTGCGCGTTGTATACGGTGCCGGCCGCCTGATCAGCGAATACCTGGACGTCGATCGGCCGTTCCAGCTCGTCGAGCTCCAGGCAGTGCGCCCGAACCGCGGCCGGTTCGACGTCGCCAACGATCCGGGCGACGAGCCGCTCCAGACCGGAGTCGCGGCGCTCGACCAGTACCCGCACGTCCGACACGCCGGGCAGTCGCAACAGGTGGCGTTCGATCGCCCGGGGGTAGATGAGCACACCGTGCAGCTTCTCGCCAGCGTCGACCCGGCCCTCGAGACACAGGTTCCCGGCGGCGTCGAACCGGCCGTAATCCATGCCCTCGACATGATCGCCGGTGGCACGCGGCGACTCCCCGGGCCGCCAGAGATAGCGGCAGCAGTCCGGTCCGGCCACCGCGACCCTGCCCACCCCCCGCTCGTCCGGTTCGTCGATCCACACGGTCTTGCCGAGAATGGGCCGACCGACATGCTGGTTGTGGCCGGGATCATGGTCCACGGTGATGGCCCCGGTCTCGGCCGTCCCGTACAGGTTGGCCAGCGAGACCCCCCGGAACCGATCCCGGATCAGGTCGACCCGGGTCTTGGTTACATGGCCGCCGCCGAGAAAGAGGCGGACGTGCCGCATGTCGACGGGTGCGGCGGTGCCGGCACAGGCCGCTGCGGTCACCGCTGGCACGCCCAGCACGAAGGTGTCGCGCGACGACTCCGACACCGGCGCCCAGTCGTGCGTCGGGAAGACGACCATGTCCCGCTGCAGGAACAAGCTGGGCAGAACGACCATGAAGAACGCTGCCGAGAACTGCAGCGGCAGGCAGGTGGCGAGAACCGCCGGGGTGCGACCGTCAAACGCGGGCTGGAACATTGCCCGCTCGTAGTGCAGTGCGACGAGTTCCCAGGCGTCGGCGTGACCGATCGCGATCTTCGCGGCCCCAGAGCTGCCGGAGGTGGCCACGCCCCAGATCGGGCGGCCGGTGGGACCCGGCAAGGGTGGATCGATCTCGTAAAGACCGGTGGCGAGCTGCCGGCGTGCGCCAATGGAGCCGGGAGTCGCCCACAGCAGGGTGGTGTCCGGGACCGACGCCACCGCGAGGAGTGCCGCCACGGATGCCAGACCGACGGACGGATCAACCACGTAGGCCCCGCCCGGTCGGACCTCGGCGACCCGATGGGCCGCGAGGTCCCGCCAGCTTGCGTGCTCGCCGCCCCAGTACACCCCGGTGGTGGCGGACGATGTGGTCAGGAAACGGTGGAATGCTGCTCGACCCATGCCACCCACCCCTCGATGGTCAGCGGCCCGTCCTCGGCGGGCGTGCCGTAGCCCTGATTCGTCAGGTACGTCCGGATGACCACCGACTCCAGCGAGTCAAGAGTGCGACGGGCGTCTTCTTCCTGCACCAGATGGGAAAGCTGAGCTCGCACGTCATCGCTCACTGCCGTGCTCCTTCCGCCAGAACGCCTCGACGGCGCTGTTGAACTCATCCGGCGCGTCGTGGCTGGCGATGTGTCCCGCGCCGTCGATGACATGTCCGTGCACCCGTGGTCCGTACCGATCCGCATCGCGCGCGGCCGCCAGCTCCACTGACTTGAGCGTCCCATTGATCAGCAGCGTGTCGGTGTCGAGCGCGGCCAGGGCCTCTGGACGGACCAGTGCGGTGTCCTCGTACGCCCGCTCGACGTGCTCGGTGAAGGCGGCCAGCGTCGCCCTCCACCGGGTGCCGTGCAGGCGGTCGTACTCGACGACCAGGGCGAGGTCCGCTTCCACCAACGTGCCGAATCCGGCGAGCAGGGTGACAAAGGCGTCCCGCCGCAGGCCGGGCGCGAAGCCGGTAAGGACCAGCGAGTCGACCAGGTCCGGTCGACCGGTCGCGCACCGCACGGCCAGGGGTCCGCCGAGGTACGAGGCGGCGACCAGCCGTCCGGGGCCGCCGAACCGCTCGATGACCGTCGTGACGTAGTTCAACGCGGTGTCGAGGTAGTCGGGGCCAGCGTCGAGCCGGCACCGGCCGTGTCCGGGAAGGTCGACGGGTACCACCCGGTGCCGCCCCTCCCAGGCCCGGATCTGCCCGCTGAAGTGTCCGTACCCGGTGCCCAGCAGCCCATGCAGCAGGTACACGGGCAGCTGGTCTGCCTGCCGGTTCAACCGATCGCGACGGTCGGCACGCCGGCGGGGTCGACGAAGTGATCGACCCGCATTCCGCTGGCCTGCAACCGGCTGAGGATGTGCCGAGGGCGGCGCAGGTCGGCGACCAGGAATTGTGAGGTGTTCACATCGTTCTGCGCCTGGGTGCCCGCGCGGTACGGTGCCACGTCCGGGCTGCCAGGGCTGAAAACTCCGGCCAGACCGACGGCCTTGTCCTGGAAGTCCTGCGGCTCTCGGGTGGTGAGTACGAGACGCTGCTCCGGGCAGGTGAATGCGACGACTGCGAGCATCCGCAGGTAGTCGTCGTCGTTTACGCGGGTGGTGTCGCGGGAGGCGTTGGCAGGACGCATCCGTGGTAGCGACAGATCGACCACGGCGCCGCGTTCGTGCAGGTGGGCACCGTGCGCGACGAGGTCCACGAGTTCGGCGGCCAGATCGTCGTGCAGGCCGACCAGCACTCCTGGGTTGACGTACCGGAACCCGGCGTCGAGCCAGCGGTCGAAGGAGACGACTCGGCGGTCGAAGTCGGCCTTCGGCACCTCCTGCGGCGTCCGGCCCATGAACCGCTTGTACGTCTCTCGGTCGTAGGACTCCTGGAAGACGCACATGGTGACGGGTTCGGAGGGGCGGATCCATTCCCCGAGGACGTCGATCTCGTCTGGTTCCATGCTGCCGATGTTGAAGTAGATGCGCTCGAAGCCCATGTCGAGCGCGGCTCGCATTGCCCAACCGATCCGGAACGCCGTGCTGAGCCGTGTGTACTTGTCCTGGTACTCGCCGGTCAGCAGGCCGACCCCGCGGACGCCTTCATGGGTGTAGAGGATGTCGAGCTGCTCGAGGATCTCGTTTCGGCCGGAGAACTTGCGATCCATCCGGGTGTTGCCCTTACGCATCGAGCACATCTTGCATTCGGAGTCGCAGTGGTTGGTGGTGTAGAGCGGCACGAACGTGTGCAATCGCGGCTCGCGAGTCGCGCACCGGGCCTCTGCGGCGGCGATGAGCTCTTCCGTGGAGATCGTCCGGTCCTGCCACAGGGCCAGTGCGACGGCAGGTCGGCCTGCGGCGGGAACCTTACCGACGGGCGACGCCAGCGCGGCCCTCGCGTCGACCGCCTCGGCCTCCTTCTGCACAGCGCCGAAGTCCGGTTTCACGAAATCGGATGTGGCTGTGGCGCTCTGATCCCTCACGACTTCCCCTTCCGACAGTCGGTGGTGGCGCAATTTCCCGTTGCTGCCAACATACGAAATTGACGCATCCCACTGGGTGACCTCGGTGAGGCTACCTCGGTGCAACCACAAGACGCAACCACACTTGACAACACAAAAACACCCCGGTAAAAGCCATCCGATTGCCCAAGGCCAAGGGGTCTAGCTGCAACAACAGGTCCGGACCATGGCTATCCTTGACGTCAACGATGCCACCCGTAGAGCCGGATCATAACAAGGTTTTAGCACCCTTGTAGTCAGAATCTACTTTGCCAAGGATTGTTTGGCAAAGCTTGACAGAGCCGCCCATCGATCAATAACTTCACCTTCGGGGCCGCATCCGGAACCACTTTCAGAGAAAGAGGTGGCAAAATGGAGAACGAACTCTCGACGCTCGACATCGACGACCTGGAGATCTCGGAGTTCCTGGACGAGAGCCGGCTCGAGGACAGCGAGGTCGTCGCGAAGGTCATGTCGGCGTCCTGCACCACCTGCGAGTGCAGCTGCAGCTGCTCCTCCTGATCACCCTCGACCGCCTGGGTTCGCCAGTGAAGTCCGGTGACCCGGCGTAGAGAACGCTCGCACGACTGAGCGTGTCCCGTGGTCGACGGCCCCACCGCCACGGGACACGCTCGGACGGCAACCAACCCGCAGACTGCTCGAAAGGACCGGCTGATGAGGACCGCCCCCGCCGCCGACAACCAGCTCGGCCTTCCCAGCAGCACTGCGGACAGGCGCGTCCTGCTGCTGTACGTACACGTACCTTTCTGCCACTCACGCTGCACGTTCTGCGACTGGGTGCAGGCGATCCCCAACAAGGACCTCCTCCGCAAACCCGGCGACTCCGTCCGGGAGAAGTACATCGACGCGCTCTGCCGGGAGATTCGCGAGCGCGGTGCCGAGCTCGCCGGGAGCGACACGATGTCGTACGTCATCTACTGGGGTGGCGGAACCGCGAGCAGCCTCGACAACGACGAAGCCACCCGCGTCATGACAGCCCTGCGGGACGCGTTCGACCTCAGCATGGTCGCCGAAGCAACGATCGAGTGCAGTCCGGACACGGTAGACGCGGAAAGATTGGCCTTCTTCCGCAAACTCGGCTTCAACCGAGTGTCCAGCGGGGTGCAGTCCTTCGACGACGACCGGCTGCGGCGGCTGGGCCGCCGGCACACCGCCGACCAGGCCATCCGACTCACTCACGCCGCCCGCGAGGTGGGGTTCGACGACGTGTCGATCGATATCATGTCCGGCTTTCCGGACCAGCGTCTCGACGAGTTACGGTACACCGTCGACCACGCGGTACAACTGCCAGTCAACCATCTGTCCCTCTACTCGTTCCGCCCCACACCCGGCACGTTCATGCGACGTCGGATGAACCCCGAGGAGAAGCGCGGCTACCTCCGCGATCAGAAGCACCTGTTCACGCAGGCCCGACGGCTCATCACCACGGCCGGGCTGAGTGAGTACGCGTCCGGCTACTTCGGGAAGGTGTCACCGTTCGCGGCGATGTACTTCCAACTGCGCGCCGACACGGTGGGCTTCGGATCCGGGGCGATCTCACTGGTCAACCAACAGTTCCTGGCGCATCGCAAGGGCCTGCTGCACAGCTACGTCGACGCCCCTACCAAGTTCGACGTCGCGGTCCCGGCCAGCCAGGACCGTGTCCTGATCTCCTTCCTTCAGGCCGGCCTGGCGATGTTCGACGGCATCCTGCGCGACGAGTGGCTCGTCTCCACCGGCACCGACCTCGACGAGGTGCTCACCCGTCCGGCCATCGCGCCGCTGACCGATTTCCTGCGGGGACGAGGGCTCATCTGTGACGAACGTGGCATCCGTTTACCAGTACGCAACGTCGGAGTGACGCTCATCGAGCTCGCCTTCGAGATGGCGATGTCGCAGCCGGAGTTGGCGTGACCCACGCCGATTGGCAGTGGTGGGAGCTGGAGCTGGTCGTTCCGGCGGACTACTGGTGCGCGACCGTCGTCGAGGTCGGTGGACCGCTGCTGCGTACGGTCTCGGAAGTAGCGGCGCCGATCGCCGACACCGTACTCGTCCGTGATGTCACCGTACACGGATCGACCGCGCTGTACCTGCAGGCACGAGCGGCCTCCGGCAGCGACCTGGCCGAGGCTTACCGGGCCGTACGCGGCGGCATCCAGCGGTCGCTGCCGGTCGCCGCCGACGCCACCGTCGACCCGTCGGGTCCGACGGCGCGCGCCCACTCGGGCCGCGGAATCGTGGCGACCCCCGACACCGCAGTGGTGCGTCCCGCCAGCCTCGTCCCGCTTGCCGGTCCGGTTTTCGGCGGACGGGCCCTGCCCGCCCTCACCCGCTCCTTCCTGCGACAGGTCGGACCGGCGCTGGTTCAGCTGGCCGTCGCCGGCCGTCGACAACGGCAGTCTCTCGTCAAGGAAGCCTTGTCCGTCATGGCGGCGCAGCTGGCGGCGCAGGGACCGTCGGCCGCGCCCGGCGCGTCGGAACTGCCACTCAACGGCGTACCGGTAGGTTTCGTCAGTTTCCGGTCTCACGCCGAGGCGTTCCTCAGCACCTGCCGTGATCCGCACGCCGCGCGTGCGTCAATGGACGAGCGCTACCAGCGTGCGCGATCCGTCGTCGACACGTCGGTCGAGGGCGTCCTCCGAGCGGCTGATGGCGGCCTGCTGACGGACGGGCCGGCAGGGCTGTGGTACCGGACCGCCCAGGCGGCGAGGCAGGAGTTCGAGGCGGCCTTCCGATCGGGGGAGATTCAGGTAGCCGCACCGGTCGATCCCAGCACGCACGACAACGAGCTGGCCCGGAGCGGATTCCACCGCAAGGCGGCGGCCTCCGCAGCACTCCAACGGTACGTGCAGAGCGACCCGGCCTTCCTGGCGGTTCGCCTCGGTACCAGCCTGCTCTATCTCGGACTACACACAGCCGGTCTGACCATGGCCGAGCGGTACCTGCTCTGTTACCTGGTCAGCCGCAGCTGCGAATCGTTGAGTGGCACCGACGCGCTGTCGGTCCTGGACACTCTGTCGGCACCGGAGTCCTCGGCAACGGATCCGGCGGCTACCGGCCGGTGAGGCTGCCGCGCGGGCGCGGAACGGTCTCAGCCGTCAGGACCGTTCGCCCGGATCGCCCTTGGTCGTCGGAATGACCAACGCGTCAGGCTCGGGGACGTACTCCCTGGGCCGGCTGAGCGGTTCCACCGCAGGTTCCTGGAATGCCAGTCCGAGGCCGGCCATCAACGCGCCGACCGCACTGATGCCCTCGACCGCAGCTTCGACCGAGAAATACTCCCTCCTGGTCGGCCGGTAGCCGATCAACTCCCCCACCCGGGATACGGCCGGCGGTCTGCCGTACGCGGCCTCCTCGTTGTCCCACAGGTAGACCGCACCCCAGAGCTCGCCCTCCGGACCGGTCGACGAGATCCAGAGCTTCTGCCTCAGCCCGACGATCTGCGAATACGCATCGACAGCGTAGTCACGAAGGTAACCCCGCAACGAGGTGATCGTCTGTTCCGACTGGGAGAGATTCCAGAGGATGATGGAGCAGTACAGGCGCTTCGCCACCACGGCGTCCTCCTCATAAACTGTGGCCACCGATAATCCTAGAAGATGAACGGGCGAACGGACAGTTCCGGGAGGTGACCCGAAGGTCCCGACACAGCCTCACTTCGGATGGTGCGGGCGATCGCCTAAAGGTTCGGTCTAATCTCGCTACAGCGGTGTTCTATTCGACTTGACCAGAAGCAAGACACCTTGCGAAGCACGGATGTCCACGCTATCTTTTGAGCCACCGGTGGGCAGCCCATCCACTCGTCCGTCGCGCGGATTTCATGACCAGAGGATCCACCCTCCTGTCAGCGGAGTTGAGATGAACACCGAAACGGACAAGACCTCAGCAGACGGCGGCACCTCGGTATCCACCGGTTCGGGTTCACCGGCAGATCCGCCGACGTATCCGTTCGCCGCCGAATGCCCCTTCCGACTCCCGCCGGAGCTGGGCCGGCTGCGCCGCGAAGCCCCAGTCGCTCAGGTTCGGCTTCCCACCGGCACACCCGCGTACCTGGTCAGCAGCTACCAGCACGTTAGGCAGGTGCTGACCGACGAGCGGTTCAGCCGGCGGCCGGTGCGTGCCCGGGCCGTCTCCGGCCAGGCCGGTGGGTCACCCGACGGCCGGACCCGGCCCGCCACACCCGCCTTCGACTTCGGGCTGTCGATAGCCGATCCGGCGGACCACGCCCGCTGGCGCCGACACGTCAACCAGGTGTTCAACGTCCGCCAGGCCGAAGCCATGCGACCCCAGGTCGCACAGCTCGTCGAGGAGTTGCTCGACGAGCTGGCCAGTACCCCACCGCCAGTGGACCTGATGGCGCACTTCGCCTTCCAGCTGCCGCTGCGGGTGTTGTACGCACTGTTCGAGGTGCCCGACAACATCCGTCCCGCCTTCGGTGAGTGGGCGGTCTCTCTGCTGGATAGCGGCGCGTCGATGGCGACTTTCGGCGCCGTGATGTCCCGCCTGCACCGCGCCGCCGTCGAGCTGCTCGACGTCCGACGCGCCCAGCCCGGTGACGGTCCACTGTCCCAGCTGATCCGACAGCCGGGTGAGCTCTCCGACGACGATCTGGTCTCCACGGTGCTCCTGCTGGCGATCGCCGGTTACGAGACCGTGGCGACCCAGCTCGGCAACGGGTTGCTGGCACTGTTCCAGCACTCCACCGAGCTGACCCGGTTGCGGTCGGGCGAGGTGGCTCTCGACGCTGCCGTCGAGGAGATCCTCCGGTACGCCCAAGCCAGCACCGGATTCTCCGGCATGATGTACGCCACCTGCGACGTCACCGTCGCTGACGTCGTGATCCCGGCCGGCGCGGCGGTGCTGGTGTCGATCGACTCGGCAGGCCGCGACGAGATGCGGCTGTCAGCTCCCGAGTCGTTCGGCCTCTCCCGCGGATCGACCAACAGCCACCTCGTATTCGGCGCTGGTGCCCACTTCTGCCTGGGCGCGCCGCTGGCCCGGGTCCAGCTACAGGAGTCCATCGGCCGGTTGTTCGGCCGGTTCCCCGACCTCGCGCTGGTCACTCCGGTCGCGGACGTGGCCATTGTCAGTAACCGGTTCAGCCGGAGGCCGGCCCGACTCGAGGTGCGGCTGCGACCTCGCGACTAACCCGGACGGGCGCTCAGATCTCCTTACGCCAGTACACGCCGCACTGGTCGATGGTGGTCAGATCCGGCTCCGGCGTACCGGAGGCCTTCAGATAGTCGTGTACGGCCTGCCGACACTCGTCCAGGAAGTGATAGTCATCCACGACGACGTACCCGCCGGGCGAGACCCGGGGATACAGGTGTTCCAGGGTCAGGTAGGTGGAGTCGTAGAGATCGTTGTCCACCCGCAGGATCGCCAGTTGCTGCACCGCTGCCGTTGGCAGCGTGTCGGCGAGCCATCCGGGTAGCAGGTTGACCTGCTCGTCGAGCAGGTCGTACCGGCGGAAGTTCTCCCGTACGTCGTCGGCCGAACCGCCCCGGAGGAACAGCGCCTTCATCGCCTCGGCGGCCTGCCGGCGCCCCTCGTCGGCCTCGCCGGCCAGCTCCGGGTACACGTCCCGCAGTTGGTACCGGACTTCGGCGGGAGGCTCCGGGAATCCCTGGAACGAGTCTGCCAGCCACACCCGGCGGTCCGTGACCCCGTACGCCTTGAGCACGCCACGCACGAAGATCATGGCACCGCCGCGGCCGACGCCGGCCTCCAGGAAATCCCCGGGTACGCCATCGCGCAGCACTCGCTCGGTGAGCTCGCGCAGATTGTCGAGCCGGGCGAAGCCCACCATCGTGTGCGCCTGGCTCGGGCAGTCGAGCCCTTCGACGCGGGCCTCGAGCCCGAACGGTACCTGCGGCGCCCACGGCGGAGAGATCGGCGGGTCCTGGTAGATCACGTTCGTCACGCAACGCTTGAGTAGGTCCAGGTAGAGCTGGACTGGGCTGTGGTGGCCCGTCCCAGGTGGCGGGAGGTCTGTCACGGTCGTTGATCCTCTCTCGGCGTGTGGGCGGGCCGGTCAGCCGGCGCGGCGTAGACCGTTCGGCGCGGTCCAGTGCTCGCCCTCGGTCTTGATGAACCAGTCGACTGTTTCGGCCAGGCCGTCGGACAGCTCCCGCAGGGTGCCGGGATCGATGCCGATCCTGCGCAGCGTCTGCGCGTCCGCCCTGACCGGCACCTGCGGATCCTCACCCGGTCGCATCGGCAGATCGACGATGGGGACCCGGCTGAAGCCCTGTTCGGCGGCCAGGTCGATCGCGATCTCGGCCAACTGACGGATGGTGGCCGACCGGACGGGGCCCACTTCGACCACGTCAACGATCCGTCCTGCCGCCACCGTCTCCAGGGCGGAGACCAGGGCTCGGGCGACGTCGCCGACCCACACCATGTCCGACACCTGGTGCCCACCGCCGTACAACTCGACAGGCATGCCGGACAGCGCCCGGCACACGACGGCCGGGGTGATCTTCCGGACCTTGCTCGACCCGAACGGCGCGGCCGCGAGCTGGCGCGGCCCGTACGCGTTGACGACCCGTACGCTGCTGACCCGGGTCGCGCGTTCGACGCTGTACATCCGGACGAACCGCTCGATGGTCGTCTTGGTGATCGAGTACGAGTTGTTCATGGTGTGGTTGCCCACACAGATGTAGACGCCGGGCAGGTCGTACTGGGTGATCGCATCGAGGAAGTTCAGGCCACCGAAGATGTTGATCTCGGCAGCAGGGCGTGGATTGCCGATCGTCTCCTGCGTACCGAGAACAGCGGCCAGGTGGATGACGGCGTCGCAGTGGGCGGCCAACTCGAACATCGCGGTGGCGTCCCGGACGTCACCGAGCATCACCTCCCATGGCGGTGCCGACGCTCGGCGTTGGCGGTCGAATGCCACCGGTTCGTGGCCCCGCTGTGCCAGCTCCTCGCAGACGTAGGTGCCGATGAATCCGCAAGCTCCGGTCACTCCGACCTTCATGGCGGTCCTTTCAAAGTCCGGCTGATACTCACAACCGATCGGGTCAAGTCACCGGGCCGCAGCCGCGACATGCGATTGCAGGTCGGCGGCCAGACGGTCCAGCGGGGGCAGAGCCCGCATCTGGCGGCGCAGGTGCACGGCGCGGGTCCGGTAGCCGGGATCGCGTAGGACAGTGGTCACCGCCGCGCGCAGCGCCGCCGGGGTGACGGTGTCGGCGTTCAACTCCAAGGCCAGCCCGAGCCGGGAAAGGCGAGCGGCGGTGGCGGGGTGGTCGCCGAACAGGGGCAGGGTCACCATCGGAACCCCGGAGCCGATAGCCTCCCGGACGCCGTTGAATCCACCGTGGGTTATGAAGAGATCACAGAAGGGCAGCAGTTCCTGCTGCGGAACGAACGACTCCAGCCGTACGTTGGTCGCCCGCGCTCCGCCCCATCCGTCTGGATCCTGATCCGATCCGATCGCCACCACAGCCCGCACTGGAAGCTGCCCCAGTGCCTCGACGGCGGCATTGAGCAAGTCGACGGCCCGAGGGTCGAAGCGTGGCGCGTTCATCCCCAGGCTCATCAGCACGAGGGGCCCCTCGCCGTCAGGCAGGGAGACGTCGACGGCCCCCGCCGGGTTCTTCTGCTCGTCCGCTGCGGACGGGCGGTAGTAGGAAGCGCCGGACCAGCGCAACTCGGCCGGGTAGAACGCGGCTGGGATTAGCCCCACCCGGAACGGTCGTACCGGGTGCCAGGGATCGTCGGTCGCCGGCAGATCGACCTCGGCACGCAGACGATTGAGTTCGTCGTGGGCGCCGGGCCGGGCGCACGGCGACAGCGGAGCTATATCCACTGTGACGTACGGGACCTTCAGAGACTCAGCTGCCAGGTAACCGCCCAGTTCGGTGCACTCCCGTAGGACGCAGGTGGGTCGCCACTGCCCGAGCAGCTCGATGATCTCGGTCGCCTGTCGACCGGTGTACGGAGTGATGAAGGGATGGGCGGGCATCCGCGACGTCCTCCCTCCGGCCGGGCGCGGGACCGCTGGCGCCGGAGCCTGCCCGGCGGCTGCCCGGGCGCTGAGCAGTTCGTCTATCGTCCGCATGCTCGGCACGGTCAGCGCGTGGAATCCCGCCGCTTCGATCAGTTCGCTGACCCCGGGTCCCGACACGACGGCCACCTCGTAACCTGCGCGCCGGGCGACGCGGGCTGCGGACAGGGCACCGACCAGGTGGCTCGGATTCGGGTGAGTGGTGACAGCCACGCGCATGTCAGAAGCCCACCATCTGGGGTGCGGACGCTCCCCCGTCGGCGGCGTAAAGCTTGGAGTAGACCGCACGCAGACCGGCGTTGTACCGCTGCCAGTCGCCCAGTGTCATGGTGACGCTGGCAGCGACATACCGGCCGAGTCGGACGACGCTCCTGACCTCGATGCCCGCACGGTCGGCCACCGCGTCCGCCACCTCCCCGGCCGTCAGGCCAGCCGGGTCCCAGGTGGCGTAGAACTTGCCCTTGGTGAAGGCCAACGGAGTCAACTCGCCACTCAGGTACTGCTCCCAAAGCGCCATCGCCACGCCTGGAATATGGGCGCTCGACCAGTCGTCGACCACTACGACCCCGCCGGAACCGAGTGCCCGGCGGGCGGTCTCCATGTCGGCGCGGGCGACCTCGTAGGTGTGCCCACCGTCGATGTGCACGAGCCGGCACGAACCCGCAGCGACAACCTTGCCGAGCTCTTCGGACGGCCCGACATGCACGCGTGGCAACCGATCGTGAAACCGCAGGTAGTTCTTCTCGAAGTCCGCCTGGTGCAGGCCGGGGTAGAACGCCGCGTTCTCCTGGGCGTTCCCGTCGCTCACCATGGCACCGGAGTCGAAGATGTCGCAGACCGTGAGCGATTCACCCGCTGCGGGGAAGAACCCCAAAAGGATCGCGCTCTTTCCTTTGTAGGCACCGATCTCGACGATATCGCCACGGAACCCGTGGCCAGTCTGCAGATCATTGATGACGCCCATCAGGTAGGCGTCCGTGGGATAGAGCCATCCTTCCACGTCGTCCCGGCCGGGGTCGCAAACAAAGTCGAGATAGTCGGCCAGCCTCATGTCAGCACTCGGTTCCTCTCACGACGGATTCCGGCAGCGCACCGGACGTCGTTCCAGCTCTCCCTTGCAGTCGACGGAGAAGCTGGTGGAACAGTTCGGTGTGCGGGCGAGCCTAGGATCACGCTCAGAACTATGTCAACCAGCGTCTATTTTTGTGGCCGTAGTAAAGCACGATTCAAGCGCCCCTTGAGCGAGACTGTGTCGAGCAGCGGATTCCAGCGTCGCGAGCAGCCCGCCTGCGCGATCTGGATCCAGTCGACACGGAGCAGGTCGGGAAAGATCGCTACATCTGGTCCCGGTGTCCGGCGGTCGTCGCCGTGGCTGCCGTCACCTGGACGGCGATCCCCTCGGCGCTGGACAACAACCGGCGTGTGGAAGGTGGCTGCGAGCCGGGGACGGGTGGTGCGAGGTTGCCGCCGGATCGGGCGGCACGCTCGCCGAGTGCGTCAAGGTCCTCGTCGACGGCGACGACGAGTTGCCATTGGGTGGCGACCGCTCCGCCGCGAACCCGGATCAGGTCGGCGGAGTGCAGGGCCGCGCCGAGTGTCTCCTGGTAGAAGCGGCGGGTTTCGTCGGGTCGTGGGCAGCCGAGAATCATCCGGTGTGGGGCGGTGATGACGCCTGCCGGATGTCGCCAGCCGTGGCTGCCCTTGCGGTGCCACAGCGATACGGGCGTACCGGAGGGGTCGATCAAGGTGGCGATACGCCCCTGGTCGGCGATGTCGAAGGGTGCGACGACGAGTTGGGCGCCTGCGGTGGTGGCCGCCGAGGTCCGGTGGTCGACATCGTCGACGGCGAGGTAGTAGGCGACGTGCGGCGGGGTGCCGGGTGGGTAGATCGGGGCGGCCAGGTCGCTGACGGTGCCGATCCGGTGGGTGCCGACGGTAATCGTGGTGGCGCGGCGCCAGTCGTCGTCGTCCACCGCGAAGCGCCAGCCGAGCGTGGCGGAGAAGAACCGGGCGGTGTCGGCGACGTCGCGGGTCTTGATGTCCATCCAGCAGAATTCACCGTCGGCGCCGAGGTGCGGCGGCGTACCGGCAGCGGGATTGCGCATGTTCACGACAGTTCCAGCGTCAGGCTGGCCGGGATGGCGTCGAACGCGTCCTCGACGAGGCGAGCGAGCATCGGGAGTCCGCCGTAGCCGATCTGATGTTCCTGGCCGGGTTCGCCGTTGCTGCGGCCGGCGACCCAGTTGCGGGCACCGCACCGCCAGGCGCTGAGGGCGAACTCGCCGAGCAGTCGCAGGCGTACGTCGTAGCGGCTGTCGGCATTCAGCCGGGTTTCGAGGATCTCGACGAGGCGTTGCTGCACTTTCATCGACGACAGGACGCTGTGGTCGCGCAGCACGGGCGTACCGGCCGCGAGCCGGCGGGTGGCCAGGAACCGGCGTTCCCAGTCGTCGGGCATTCCCACGATGGCCGCGACCAGGCTGGCGCGTAGGGCGGGTAGGGCGGGTCCGGGCTCGTCGTGGTCCTGGAAGTGGGCGATGTACGCCTGCCAGAGCTCGCCTTCGGCGGCCATCGCCACGTCTTCCTTGCTCGGGTAGTAGCGGAAGAACGTGCTGCGGGCCACTTCCACGTGGGCGGTGAGCTCCTCCAGGGTGACCCGATCGAAGCCGCGCTCGGTGAACAGTCGCAGCGCGACGTCGGCCAGCGCCCGCCGGGTGCGCTGTTTCTTGCGCTCGCGCAGCGGCAGGGCTTCCAGCCGGTCTGGATCGGCAGTCACCAGAGGATCATAGCGGAGCAAGCCTGAGACGCATTTCACACTTGATGCCAAACAAAACTCGACCCAATATAAGACTCGATTTACTTTTCGATGGCGCTGGGGGTCGCTGTGGTCGTGCCGGTCGATCCGCAGCCCCGACCCCAGTCCAGGCCGGGTCGACCCGTCCTCGCCGTGCTACTGCTGGCGTCCACTCTCGGCGTGATGGGTGGGGCGACGATCGCCCCGGTCATCGAGGTCGTCCGACAGGAATTGGCGGTCGGCGGCACCGAGGCCGGTCTGGTCCTCACCTCGCACAGCCTGGCTATCGCGCTGGTCAGTCCGCTCGCCGGGCGGGCGGCGGACCGGTTCGGCATCCGCGTACCGCTGGCGGGTGGGCTGCTGTTGTACGGCGTCGGCGGTGCGGCGGGGATGCTCACCGCCACCTTGCCGACGCTGCTCGCCACCCGGCTGGTCCTTGGCACCGGAGCCGCCGCCATCTTCACCTGCTCGGCGGTGGCGATGCTGGCGCTGTACCAGGGCCCCGACCGCGACCGCGTCATGGGCTGGCGCACGACCGCCGTCACCGTCGGTGGGTTCGCCTATCCCCTGGCGGCAGGGATGCTCGGACACGTGTCCTGGCAGGCGCCGTTCGCCATCTACCTCGTCGGCGTACCGCTCGGAGTGGCCGCCCTGCTCACCGTCCCGGCCGGCGCTGCGGCCTCGATCCGCCCGGCCCGAGGCACCACGTCGCCAACGTCCAACAGCCGCCGGGGCGCCGTGCGGTTGCTGCGAGACCGTCCGCTGCTGCTCGGACTCTGCGGGATCTGGGTCGCGACCGCCGGGCTGATGATGGTCCTCGCGGTCTTCCTGCCACGCCGGCTGGACCAGCTCGGCGTCCAGGACACGGTGCTCGTCGCGGTCTACTCGATGGTGGTCTCCGGTGCCACCGCCAGCCTGGCCGGCCTATCCTACGCGCGGCTCCGCGCCTGGCTGTCCTATCCGGCGCTGCTGCGCGGGGCGGTGCTGTGCTGGACGGGCGCATTCGTCGTCTTCGCCGTCGCGGACCATCCGCTGCCGCTGCTGCTCGTGCCGGCCCTCACCGGTCTCGGCAGCGGTCTCGGCAGCGGTCTCGCCATGCCGACCTTGACCGTTCTGATCGATCACGCCGCGCCGCCCGGGCAGCGCGGAACGGCCACTTCGCTGCAGGGCAGCGCGCTGTTCGGCGGCCAGTTCTTCTCCCCGCTGGTATTCGGGCCGTTCATCGAGGCGACGTCTATCGCCGTCGGTGCGGCGACTGCAGCCGCCGGCACCGCGATCATGTTCGTCGCTCTGCTCCGGCTCGCCGACCCGGAAGGGTCGGCGGACCGGACGTCCACCGGTCAGGCCGGCGGCGCTCCGCCGGCCTGACCGGTGTCAGTGGCCGACCCTGAGCTGCCCGGCGAGGGTGTCGTGGATCCGGGCGCTGGGCTGGTTGAGCTCGATGATCTCGACGCTCTTGCCGCGACTGGCGTACTTGGTGGTGATGGCGTCGAGCGCGGCCACCGACGAGGCGTCCCAGATGTGTGCGTGCGTCATGTCGATGATCACCCGGTCCGGGTCGCCGGCGTAGTCGAACTGGTAGACGAGGTCGTTGCTGGAGGCGAAGAACAGTTCGCCGTGCACCGAGTAGATCCGGGTAGTGCCGTCGGGGTCGAGCACGCTGGTGACCTCCACCATGTGCGCGACTCGGCGGGCGAAGATCACCATGGCGACGAGGACACCGATGATGACGCCGATCGCGAGGTTGTGGGTGATCAGCACTGCGGCGACGGTGGAAACCATCACCGCGAGTTCCCCCCACGGCATCCGCTTCAGCGTGGCCGGGGCGACGCTGTGCCAGTCGAACGTCGACACCGCGACGATGATCATCACGGCGACCAGGGCGGCCATCGGGATCCGGGCCACGATGTCGCCCAGGGAGACGACCAGGATCAGCAGGAACACGCCGGACAGGAACGTCGACAGCCGGGTCCGGGCACCGGCCGCCTTAACGTTGATCATGGTCTGGCCGATCATGGCGCAGCCACCCATACCGCCGAAGAAACCGGTGACGATGTTGGCCACCCCCTGCCCCCACGACTCGCGGGTCTTGTTCGAGTGGGTGTCGGTGATGTCGTCGACCAGCTTCGCGGTCATCAGCGACTCCATCAGCCCGACCAGGGCGACCCCGAAGGCGTACGGAGCGATCAACTGCAGGGTGGCCCAGGTGTACGGGATCTGCGGCAGACCGAGCACCGGCAGACTGTTCGGCAGTGAGCCCTGGTCACCGACGGTCGGCACGGCGAAACCGGCGACGACCGTGACGACGGTCAGCACGACGATCGCGACCAGCGGCGCGGGCACCGCCTTCGTCAGCCGGGGCAGCCCGACCATGATCACCAACGCGACGGCGACCATCGGATAGACCAGCCACGGCACCCCGATCAGGTACGGAACCTGCGCGGCGAAGATCAGGATCGCGAGGGCGTTGACGAAGCCGACCATCACGCTGCGCGGGATGAACCGCATCAGCCGGGCGACGCCGAGCGCGGCGAGCAGCACCTGCAGCATCCCGCCGAGGATCACCGCCGCCAGCAGATAGCCGAGCCCGTGGTCGCGGGCCAACGGGGCGACGATCAACGCGATCGCGCCGGTCGCCGCGGAGATCATCGCCGGCCGGCCGCCGCAGATGGCGATGGTCACCGCCATGGTGAACGAGGCGAACAGCCCGACCCGGGGGTCGACCCCGGCCAGGATCGAGAACGAGATCGCCTCCGGGATCAGCGCGAGGGCCACCACCAGGCCGGCGAGGACCTCGGTACGGAACACCTTCGGCGACAACCACGACGGGCGGGACAGACGCGGCCGGAACGCCGCAGGGGAGAACGCAGACATACAGCCTTTTCCGATCAGGGCGCGCGGCGGCGCGCAGGGGTCTCGTGACGGGATCCGCAGACCAGCACCGATCCCGGTGATCATGGCGGCACGATCCGTCACGATCACGATGACCCGAGAAGATGACCTGGTTGTTTCCTGGCGTCGTCGCCTCGGAAACCATCCCCCGCCGTGCTGGTCGAACAGCACGGGCAGCAGGGGTGAATCTACCGTTGCGGAAGGGTAGGGATGGCGCAGAGTGGCAATCGTCACCATTGGCGGATGGTGAAGCCGCGGCGGCGACGGGGTGCCGAACCTGTCCCGCCCCGGTCGCCGAGCAGCCCTCGGACTCTACCCTGACGTCACGGTACCCTGGCGGACAGGCGTCTTGCGCCGGCACCCGGCCCTGGCGAGCAGGACGTTCGAGTCGTTCCACGGCAACCTGATCCGGAGATTGCTTTGACAGACGCGCAGCCACGAGACGAAGAACAAGAGCGCAGGCATCTGGCCGAGACGGTCCGGCTGCTGACGACGGAGCTTGATCGTTTCACCACCACCATCGGCAGTTCCGCCAGCGCCATCCGGGCGCAGAAGGAGCAGATGTGGGCGAACTGGCGCGACATGGATGGTGCCGAGAAGGCCAACGTCCGCGTCGAAGTAAACACCTCCGTCGCCTTGGCTGACCATGCCGTGACAGCGCGAAAGCGGATCCAGCGGCTGCTGGCGACTCCCTACTTCGGGCGCGTCGACTTCCATGTGCGAGGCGCAGCCGACGCCAGCGCCCACTACATCGGGGTGCACAATCTGACGGACCCGAGAACGCAGCAGATAGTAGTACACGACTGGCGCGCCCCTGTGTCCAGCCTTTACTACGACTTCGAATCAGGGGACGCGCACTTCGAGGCACCTCAAGGGATCATCCACGGCGAGATCATCGGCAAGCGCCAGTACAAGATCCGGGATGGGCACCTGGAATACATGTTCGAAAGCGCGCTGAACATCGGCGACGACGTCTTGCAGCGGGAGCTCAGTCAATCCGCCGACGACAAGATGAAGAACATTGTTGCCACCATCCAGCGCGAGCAGAACGCGGTGATCCGGAACGAGACCGCCCAGATACTTATCCTGCAGGGCGTGGCCGGCTCCGGAAAGACATCGATCGCCCTACACCGGGTGGCGTTTTTGCTCTACCGCTTCAAAGACACCCTTTCGTCCGACAACGTGATGATCCTCTCCCCCAACAAGGTCTTCGGTGACTACATCGCCAACGTCCTCCCCGAGTTGGGGGAAGAGCAGATAGCTGAGATCGACTTCGGAACGATCGCGGACAGGTTTCTCGCGAAGATCACCGACTACGAGACCTTTAGCGAACAGGTCGCCAACCTACTCGATCACGCCGACGAAGCGGCGACCGAGCGCATACGTTACAAGGCGACGCCGGAGTTCGTCGCCGATCTTGGAGCGTGGATCGACTCACGTGCCGACGAAGACTTCACGCCTCGCGAGATCGAGCAGAAGAACGAACGGCTCTCAGCGAGGTGGGTTGCAGCCACCTTCGCAGATGCACCGACACTTCCGATCTTCACGCGGCTCGATCTGCTGACCAACAGCGCCGTCCATCTGTTCAAGCAGCGGGTGCTGGACAGAGGCGGCAAATGGACAGCCGCCGACACGGCCAGCATCCGCAGGCAGGTCCGCGCCATGTTCCCACACAAAGACGCACTCGCGTTGTACAAGGCGTTCTACTCCGACCCAGCCCGCCGCAACCTGTTCAAGCCGCTCGGCCGGAAAAAGATTGAATATGCCGATGTCTTTCCCCTGATCTACACCATGATCAGGACAGCTCGCCAGGAGAATTACGGCAGAATCTTGCATCTCGTGGTTGACGAGATGCAGGACTACACACCCATCCAGTACGCCGTGGTCCGCGAACTGTTCTCCTGTAAAATGACGATCCTGGGAGACTCCAACCAGTCGGTGAATCCGTTCAGTTCGTCCACGCCTGCGACGATCCACAACATCTTCCCGGAGGCTGACTGTCTCGAGTTGCGCAAGAGCTACCGGTCGACAATCGAGATCACGAATTTCGCCCAGCATATCTCCAGAAACAGCAAGACCATACCTATCGAGCGCCACGGGCGTCCGCCCCAGATTATTAGCTGCGCAGACCCCAAGGACCAGGAGTCACGGGTCCTGGCTCTCGTCGAGGAACACCAGCGCACCACACATCGATCCATGGGGATAATCTGCAAGACCGCCCCTCAGGCTGAAGAAATTCATCGCGCGCTGTCGGCGGCCGGCGTCGAACTGACTTTTCTTGACTACGACAGCACGGAGTTCGTTGGCGGCATCATCGTCACCACAGCACATATATCGAAAGGACTAGAGTTCGATTCAGTCATCGTCCCTAACGTGAGCGACGCGAACTACTCCAACGACATGGACAGAAGCATGCTCTACATCGCGTGTACCAGGGCGATGCACGAACTCCACCTGACTCACCACGGGCCCGTCTCACGCTTCCTACGATTCGCCGACGAGCACCCGGGTACCGGCACAACCGACGTCAACGCCGACGCTGCGGAGATCCACAACCGCGCGCCCGGCGTCCAGGTGGGCTGACGGTACTCGGCGTGCTGCCTGGCACGCGGCCGCTGCCTGGCACGCGGGACGGTCAGCTGCCGTCGACCGGACCGCCCGGGGTGACCGCCGCCAGCGCACTCGCCACGTGCCACAGCCGCCGGGTGTCCGCCACCCGCAGCCCCCACAACACCGGCAGGCCCTGCTCCCCGCACCGGGCGCCGCACACCGCAGCCGCCATGGCCGCGATCGTGTCGGTGTCCCCGCCGACCCGGATGGCCGATCGGACGACGTCGTGCGGCCGCTGCGGGCCGGCCAGGAACACGGCCAGCGCCGCCGGCACCGACTCGACAGCGGCGACTCCGTTGCCGACCGCCTCGGCGATCTCCGCCGGGGTCGCCCGTCGCCGGGCCAGTGCCCGCACGATGGACAACGCGGCCCGGAACTGCGGCGTCTGTAGCTGCGCGGCGACCGCCGCGATGAGCAGGTCGGCGTCGATCGGCGTGTCCTGGCGAGATCTGGCCGCGACCGCGACCGCCACCGCCTGTGCGACGGCACCGTCCTGAGCCAGTGGATGAGCATGGGTGATCTCGGCGGTGCGACGGGCGCGGCGCGCCACCTCGGCCAGTGGCAGACCCGGTAACAGACCGACCGGGGCGACCCGCATCGCGGCCCCGTTACCGTAGGAGCCCGCACCGCCGAAGGCCCCCCGTGACGTCGCCACCCAGGATTCACCGGCGACGATACGGCCGAACTGTTCGGCCACCCCGGCGCCGTACCCGAGGTCGGGGCGGGCGGACCACTCGGCCGCGAACGCCGCAGCCAGCTGGTCCTGGTCGACGTCCCCACCTCGGCGCACCAGGTGCTCCGCCAGGGCCAGGGTCAACGCGGTGTCGTCGGTCCATCGCAACTGGGGCGGTGTCTCCAGCAGGTGATCCACCGCGGCCTCGTCCACCGCCGTCACGCCCTCGAAAGGAGCGCCCAGCCCGTCGGCACAGGCGCTGAGCAGGATCGCACCACGGACCCGCAGCGACCATGGGTCGGGCCCACTGGCCGGCAGGTCCAGCCCGCTGGCCGGCGTCGCTGGCGACACCGGCTCGTCCTCCCGAAACGCCACCTCGGCATCCTACCCTCACGCGAAGGTAGAGTCCCGCCCGTCCCGCCCGGCACGTCGGTTCGATCCGGCACCATCGGCTCTGTTAGCCGCACCACTGGGCGCCACCCACAAGGCTTCCCGCACGTTAGGTTCGAGATGGTGGCCGCAGGGCCCGACCGCTGACCGCCCGGCGCCGCAGTTGGCATTGAAGCCGCACGTCCGACACCCCGACTCCGCGGTGTTCCCGACCGAGGAATGGACCGTGACCAGCAACCGCGAGCCCTCTTCGTCGGAGTCGACCGCCGCGCCGCCGGTGCGCTTCCACGGCTGGCGCATCGTCGGGTACGCCAGCGTCGCGCTCGCGATGACCGCCCCCGGCCAGACCCTCGCCGTGTCGGCGTTCATCGACCCGATGATCGCCGACCTGGGAATGACCCGGTCCACCGTCTCCACGGCCTACCTGGTCGGCACCCTCGCCGGTGCCGCCGCACTGCCCGGCATCGGCATCCTGATCGACCGCTACGGTGTCCGCCGCTGCATGGCGGTCATCGGCGCGGTGTTCGGCACCGTACTCATCGCTCTCTCGCTCGTCACCGGGATCGTCGGCCTGACCGCCGGATTCGTCGGCATCCGCCTCGCCGGCCAAGGCGCCCTCGGCATCGCCGCCACCACCGTCACCGCGCACTGGTTCCTACGCCGACGCGGCACCGCCCTCGCCATCGTCTCCGCCGTCGGCACCACCGGTATCTCCCTGGCACCGCTCCTCCTCGAACGCCTCATCGCACTCCAGGGCTGGCGCACCGCGTGGCTGATCGAAGGGCTGGTGGTCTGGGCCGTCGTCATCCCCATCGCCCTGCTCGGCATCCGCGACCGGCCCGCCGACGTTGGCCAGTTCGTCGACGGCCAGCCACCCACCAGGGCCGGCGGGGACAGCGGACCGGTCGGCGTTACCCGGGCCAGGGCGCTGCGGACGCCGTACTTCTGGATCCTCGCCGCAGCGGTCGCCACCGCCGGCATGCTCACCACCGCCGTCGGCTTCCACCAGATCAGCCTGCTCACCGAACGAGGACTGAGCACCACCGCCGCAGCCGCGAACTTCCTGCCGCAGACCGTCGCCGGACTCGCCGCCACCCTGCTGGTCGGCCCGCTCGTCGACGGCCGGCACCCGCGCGCCCTGCTCGCGGTCGCGATGGCCGGCCTCGGTACGGCGCTGACCTGGGCGACGCTGGTCACGCCAGGCTGGTCCGCGATCGGCTTCGGCGTCGCGATCGGGGCCGCCTCCGCCGCCATCCGTACGGTGGAGACCGCGCTCACGCCCCGGCTGTTCGGCACCGCCCACCTGGGTGCCATCCGGGGTCTGCTGACCGCGATCACCGTCGGCTCCACCGCCTTCGGTCCGCTGCTGTTCGCCCTGGTCCACGACGCCACCGGCGGCTACCAGGCCGCCCTGCTCGGCTGCGCCGCGCTACCGGTGGCGGTCGGGCTCGCCGCCCTGGCCACCCCACTACCCACACCCCCCGCCAACGGCGGCGCACCCACGCCGGCCCGATCGACCACCACCAGCGGCGGACGCGACGGCTGACCTCCGGTCGGTCGTCGATGCGCCCCTTGCCAAGCCTCGGACCACCGGCCGAGAAAATCTGGTCTCCGTCGACTAGACATTCTCGGTGCGGCTGGGTAGTGTTACCTCCGTTGACAACGGAGATCGGTAAAAGACGCCGACGAGACAGGCCGAGGGTCAAGCATGGCCCGGTTCCCTTCGTGGCCCCCTCGGTAACTGCGGTGGAACCACATCACCGCATGCAGTAGGGCAAGTGCAGGTCAAGACCTTGACGTAACTCCAGGTCAAGGCAGCGCAGGCAGGGCCGATGCAGGTTCGGGGCTCCGCCTGATGTGGGACAGATCCGCCGCACGTGTACGGGGTCGTGAAGTTGCGTGGGCCCCGACACCGGCGGTCAGTGCCAGGTAAAGGCAACAGAGGAAAGGGAGGGCGGTACGCCGTTGGATCGCCCGCCGGCAGGACGTAGTCGCAGTCCTGCCGCGGACACCGTAGTCCCATCGAACGTGAGGTGGTGGTCTCCGGTCACGCTTATGCGATCCTCGCATCCCCTGTCGCAGATGGCGGCACGGTGCGGAAGCGAGAACCCGACGAACCTGTCGGTAGATGGTGTATTCAACCCGTAACCCTGGGCCCCGGCGCGCTCTGCGCCGGGGCCCTCGTTCATGAAAGAGGTATGCATGGCCCCACCCGACGACATGCTCGACGACGACGACTACCCCGCCTACACCATGGGCCGAGCCGCCGAGATCGTAGGCACCTCGCAGGACTTCCTGCGCCGCCTCGACGAAGCGAAACTGATCATCCCGTTCCGCTCCCCCGGCGGGCACCGCCGCTACTCCCGCTACCAACTGCGCCTGGCCGCACGAGCCCGGGAGATGGTCGACCACGGCACCGCCCTCGAAGCCGCCTGCCGGATCATCGTCCTCGAAGACCAACTCGAGGAAGCCCTCCAGCACAACCAGCGCCGCCAGCAAGCCGGCACCGCCTGACCCCACGCCCTCACGGTCCTTCTCCCCCACGAGAGGGACCGTCGGTCGTACCCGAATCCCGTCGCCGGACCGCACAGTTGCGGGGCCTCGCCTGTCGCGTGGCGCGTTGACGTCGCCGAGTTCGGCACTGCGGCGCCGGCCGAAGTGGATGACGGTATCGGCTGCCTCGTGGCGACCACCTCGTCCACCACCGCCCAACCCGACTACGCCCAACCGGCGCAGGTGCCATCCGCCGATGTCAGCAGCGCAAAGGTAGCTGATGGGCAGGGCGGCAGTGTGCCACTCATTGACATCCTCTCCGCCCTAAACTGAAGGACGGAGATTCCCTCCACGCTGCGCGTGGAACACGCAGCGTCCGGGTGGGTTACCGCTTCACTGCGCACCGCCGGGACAAGTCCCGGTCTTACGTGCGCTCGACGGTCGTTGAAGTCCGCCTGTCCGGCGGCCTTGATGTTGATGGCGGCGTTGATGTCCCGGTCGTGGTGACTGCCGCACGGGCAGTCCCACTCCCGGACGTTCAACGCGATCTTCTCGTTGATCCGGCCGCAGTCGCAGCACATCCGGGTGGACGGGAGCCACCGGTCCACCCGGGCGAACGCGCGCCCGTACCGCTTCCCCTTGTACTCCAGCATGCCGGTGAAGGCGGCCCAGCCCGCATCGTGCACGGACTTCGCCAGCCGAGTCCGGCCGAGACCAACAACGCACAGGTCCTCGACGTACACCGCTTGGTTCTCGCGGATGATCGCCGTGGACAGCTTGTGCTGCCAGTCCCGCCGGGTGTCGGCTACCCGCGCGTGAGCGCGGGCCACCTCGATCACGGCCTTCTTGCGGCGGTTGCTGCCCCTCTGCTTGCGTGAGAGTGCCTGCTGCAACCGCTTGAGCTTGCGGGCCGCGCGGCGCAGGAACTTCGGTGCGGTCACCTTCGTGCCGTCGGACATGACCGCGAAGTGGGTCAGGCCCAGATCGATGCCGATCTCGGAGTCGACCGGCGGCAGCGTCTCGTCCTCGCCGATCCGCACGACGAACGAGGCGAAGTACCGGCCCGCTGTGTCCTTGATCACGGTGACCGAGGTGGGATCCGACGGCAGGCCGCGCGACCAGCGCACCGGAACGTCGCCGATCCTCGGCAGCCGCAGGCGGCCGTTGTCACAGACCTTGAACCGGGAGTTCTCCGTGAACCGGATCGCCTGCCGGTTGTCCTTACGGGACCGGTACCGGGGCGGGGCCACCTTGCGGCCCCGGCGTTTGCCGGACAGCGAGTTGAACAAGTTGCGGTACGCGGTGTTCAGATCGGCGAGGGCCTGCTGCAACACCACGGCCGACACCTCACCCAGCCAGGCCCGGTCCTCGCTGGCCTTGGCCGCTGTGATGACCAACTTCGACAGGTCGCCGTCGGAGATGTACTTCTCGCCCGCCTCGCGGGCCTGCTGACGCAGCCTGAGTCCGTCGTTGAAAACCACCCGGGCACACCCGAACGCCTGCGCCAGCGCGGTGCGCTGGGCGGCGTCCGGGGTGATCCGGTAGTTGTAACGGAGCTGCACGGCCATCACTGTATCATGTTGGTTTATGGTCGAACTTCAAGGCGTCCGCACCGGCAGGCACTGCACCTTCGCGATGCATGTCCACTTGGTTTTCGTGACGAAGTTCCGACACAACGTGTTCGCCGACCGGCACCTGACCCGG
The DNA here is from genome assembly GCF_003751085.1 of Micromonospora sp. Llam0. Taxonomy (NCBI): domain Bacteria; kingdom Bacillati; phylum Actinomycetota; class Actinomycetes; order Micromonosporales; family Micromonosporaceae; genus Micromonospora; species Micromonospora sp. Llam0. The sequence continues at coordinate 6,015,113 of NZ_RJJY01000001.1, forward strand.
ATGGAGGCGATCATGCGAGACGTGTGCGCCGACTTCGAGGCCGAACTGGTCGAGTTCAACGGCGAGAACAACCACGTCCACCTGCTGGTCAACTTCCCGCCCAAGGTCGCCGTGGCCAGGCTGGTCAACAGCCTCAAAGGGGTCTCCTCGCGCCGCCTCCGGCAGGAGTTCCCCGACCTGGTGCGCCACTACTACCGGGCCAACAAACTCTGGTCCGGCTCGTACTTCGCCGGGTCTGTCGGCGGCGCACCCTTGAGCGTCATCAAGCAGTACATCGAGCAGCAGAACCGTCCCGGTCAAGGCACTGCTCGGGCCTGGCGGCCCTCCCAGCGCGGGCCTTCACCCCCGGCCTGAAGGCCGGAGCACTGGCCCGCATTCCGGTAGCCGAGGGCCGCGCCGTCACCGCGGGGATCCGCGCCAGCCTCCAGCAGTCCTCGTTCGTGGTCGATCCGGATGGCGTGGGCATGGCCCATGTTGTCGTCCCAGTTGGGCAGCATCCGCACCGGCTGGCCACGGCGCTGCAGCTCGCGGATGACCTCGTCGCCGATGCGTCCCTCCAGCGACAGGTCCTGCGCGGTCGTCCCCCAGGTACGCCCCATCAGCCAGCGGGGCGCCTCGATGGCCTGCTGGACGTCGTACCCGAAGTCGATCATGCGGGTCAGGAGCGCGGCGTGGGTCTGTGGCTGGCCCTCACCACCCATACTGCCGAAGGCCAGCCAGGGTCTGCCGTCCTGGCAGGCAAGACCGGGGATGAGGGTGTGGAAGGTTCGCTTGCCCGGCTCCATCCGGTTGGGATGGTTGTCGTCGAGGGAGAAGAACGAGCCGCGGTTCTGCGGGATGATGCCGGTGTCCCCGGCGATGATCGCACTGCCGAAGTCGTGGTAGATGGACTGGATCGCGGAAACGACGAGGCCGTTGTCGTCGACGGCGCTGAACGCGCAGGTGTCGCCCTGCGGGGGCCGCCGTCGGGTCTGCGGACCGAACCGGATCCCCGCCTCGACGTCCGCCATCACCATGGCCCGGTCGGCCCGGATCAGCTCGCGGCGCCGCGCCGCGTATTCCCGGTCGAGCAGGTCTGCGATCGGGATGTCGACCCAGTGCTTGTCGGTGAGCCACTCGTCGCGGTCGGCGAAGGCGAGCTTCACCGCTTCGGCGAGGTGGTGGTAGTAGTCAGGGGTGCCGTCTCCCCAGCTGGCCACGTCGTAGCCGGAGATCAGGTTGAGGATCTGCAGGGCGGCGAATCCCTGGGTGTTCGGGGGCAGTTCGTAGATGGTGTGGCCGCGGTAGTCGGTGGAGATCGGGTCTTCCCAGTGCGCCTGGTAGGCGACGAAGTCCTCGACGCGCAGCGGGGATCCGGTGGGGGCGAGCGAGCCGCAGATCCGCTGGGCGAGGTCGCCCTCGTAGAAGCCGCCCCGGGCACCGTTGGCGGCGACCGCCGCCAACGACCGAGCCAGGTCCGGCTGGGCCAGCCGGTCACCCTCGCGGGCGGCACGCCCGTCGGGAACGAAGATCCGGGCCATGGACTCCTCGGCGCTGAGCAGGCCCAGATCCTCGACCAGCCAGTCACTGAGCGATCGGGAGACCGGAACGCCGTGCCGCGCATAGTGGATGGCGTCGGCGAACAGGTCGGACCAGGACAACCGTCCGTAGCGCTCGTGGGCGAGCCGCCAGCCGTCGACCACACCGGGTACGGTCAGCGCGGCCAGACCACCCCGAGCGGGCACCTCGTCGGTGTGCCCTCGCTCCCGGTAGTAGTCGCGGGTGGCGGCGGACGCGGACGGGCCGGAGGCGTTCAGTCCGCGTACCGTGCCGCCGGGTTCGGCGATCAGCCAGAAGCCGTCGCCACCGAGCCCGGCCATGTGCGGATAGGCGACGCAGAGCATGGCGTTGACAGCGATGGCGGCGTCGACCGCGCTGCCTCCGCGACGCAGGGCGTGTAAGCCGGCCTGGCTGGCCAGGGTGTGTGACGAGGTGACCGCGCCCCGGTCGACCCGGGTGGGTGGCCGGCCGGTACGCGGGCCGTGTGGGGCGGTCATCTTCAGTTCCCCGATCGTGGTCGGTACGGCCGCGGGTCAGCGAACCGGTCGCTGGTGGTGACGAAACCCCAGCACTGTTTGGTGTTGAACACCACGGCGTCCTTGCAGTAGGCCGGGCTGGAGGTGGCGGTCGCGTCGGCGATGAGCACCGCGTTGTAGTCGCGGAAGTAGGCGTCCTCCAGGGTGGTGCTGACGCACTGGTCGGCGTTCACTCCGCAGACGAAGAGGGTCTGGACGCCCTGGGTCCGCAGCACCTGGTCCAGGTGGGTGCCGTAGAAGCCGCTCATCCGTACCTTTTCCACATGGATGTCGTCGTCGCGCATGTGGATCTTCAACTCGTCGACCGTCTCCGCCCCCCACGACCCGGCGGTCAACACCGACCCGTTGTCCAGCTCCTCGCCGATACCGCGCTGATCTCGGCGGTGTTTGAAGGAGAAGAGTGTGGGGGCGCCGAGGTTGCGCAGGTCGGGCCGGTTGTGCCAGTAGACCCAGATGACGAACATGTCGTGCCGACGGGCAGCCTCGATCGCCCGCCGCACGCCGGGGATCGCCGCCCGACAGGCCCGGTAGTCCAGGCCCGAACGGTCGGTCCAGCCGCCAGGAGCGCAGAAGTCGTTCTGCATGTCGACCACGACCAGCGCACCACGGTTGAGGTTGTCCACGAACGGCAGCAACTCGGCGTCGAATCGGACCAGCTGGCCTTCGGTGTGGTGCGGCGACAGGTGCACGTGGTCCTCGTAGAGGTGCCAACGGTCGGCAGCGGCACCCAGTTGCACGCCCCCGTCCCCGGTGTCGGCGTAGATTTCCCGGAAGCGACCCGTCACCCCTCCTCACCCCCGTCGTCGGCGGGTGCGAACTTCAGCACGATCGGTATCGCGCCGGCGACCCCGACGAGCGCCAGGCCGGCCCACCATGCCGGCGGTGTGTCGGTGTCGGTGCCGAGGCTGAGCACCGGCAGTGCGACGAGGAACAGCACCAGCGCCAGCAACAGCCAGCGGAGCTCGGTCATCACGTCCTCCCGACGCCATACGAAGCGGTCATACGAAGAGCAGAGTCAGCAGACCGATCACTGCGGCGGCTGCCAACGTCCAGGGCAGCGTCTTGCGCAGCACCTCGCCTTCCTGGCCGACGATGCCGGCGGTGCCGGTGCCGAGCACGATGTTGGCCGGGGCGATCGCGTTGCCGACCGCACCGCCAGCACTCTGCGCGGCAATGATGGTGTTGCCGGACAGGCCCGTACCGCTCGCCACGCCCTGCTGCAACTGACTGAACAACACGTTCGACGCGGTGTTGCTGGAGGTCATGAAAGCGCCGAGCAGTCCGATGAAGTTCGCGACGAAGGCGTAGACCAGCGGCGGGGAGACCGACTCGATGCCCTGCGCCAGCACGTCGGTCTGGCCGGAATGCTCCATCACCCCGGCGAGCACCAGGAACGACAGGATCGCCACCGACGCCGGTGCCGCGTTGTCCGCGAGGGAGGACCAGATCGACTGCTGGCCGGCGCGCTCACGCTGCGCGGCGAAGAAACCCCGGGACCGGAAGGTCAGCCAGGTGACGGCCGTCGCGACGATGAGCGCGAACCCCGGGTGAGTGAACGGCGAGATCGGCGAGTACGGGCGGTCCGGCTCACTGGTCACGTCGTAGCCGGTCGTGACATCGGGGAACGGAAAGCCGAACTCCACCTGGTCGAGCAGGTTCTCCACCGGCGCGATCGCCAGGGTGAGCACAGCGACGGCGGTCAGTACGGCGTACGGCAGCATCGCCCACGCCAGGCTCATCGTCGGCTTCGTGTCCTCGTCCTCGGCGGCGTCCCCGGCTTCCTCGTTCATCGCCGGACGCCGCTTGATGTCGTGCGCCGGCTCACGGTAGCGGGACCATCGGGACAACGGGTAGAGGGCTACCAGGGCGACCGTGGTGGCGAGGAAGTTCGACAGCACCGGCTCCCAGTACATGATCACGAACTGCAGGCCGGCGTGGATCGCCGAGATGATCAGGATCAGCGGCCAGGCCAACCGGACCGCCGCGCCCCGGCCCGCCATGTAAGCGATCGTGAACCCGGCCATCAGCGTGATCGGCGCCAACAGCACCGCGGTGACAAGGGCGGTGGTCAACTCGTCGTCCAGCTCGACCACCTGCAGCGTGGCCAGCCAGCCGACCGCCAGTGTGCCGAACATGTTCGCCCAGGCGTGCCCGATCAGCGGGATCGCCACCGCGTACACGGCCCGGACGCCGATCGCCAGCAGCAGCGGTGCGACGATGGCGATCGGCGCGCCGAAGCCGGCGATGCCCTGCATGAACGACGCGAACACCCAGCCGAAGGCGAGCACCAGGAAGACGTGGTTGCGGCTGTAGCGCGACAGCCCTTGCCGTAACGCGTCGAATGCTCCGGCCGCAGTGCCGATCCGGTAGAGCAGCAGCGCCGGCCAGATCACCAGTAGGATGAAGATCGCGTCCCAGATCCCCTTGCCGGCGCCGACCGCGACCGTTTCCCACGGCGTACGGAAGAACACCACGGCGAGCAGGATGGCCAGGAACATGCCGACCGGCCCGGCCTGCGGCGCCTTCCACCGCAGCACCGCCAGGAGAACCAGCAACAGCACGACCGGGCTGATGGCCAGCAGCCAGGTGCCGATGGTGATGGGCAGCGTGGTCTCGTTCACGTCGGGTGCCGCCGCACACGTGACGCTGCGAGCGGGTAGCCCGGGTCCGCCATGGCTTCAGTTCTAGCCCAAAAGTCGGACCGATAGGATCAATACGAAAATTTCGTCCATGGCCTGGTTCGTCGACTACCGGGAGGTCGGCGCCTCCCGGATGCACGTCATCACCGCGAAGAGACGTGCGGTCATCGACGCCGGGGACCGGATCGGGACAGGAGGGCAGCTCCAGTGCGGCGGTGGCGCGCCGGGCGGAGGCCTTGACGAACGGCCGGTCGGCAGGTCGGCGATTCATGTAGGTCGGCCGAGTGGCGCCGTACTCCGGATCTGCTTACCTGACTTTTCCCCCTTTTAGGCATGCACCGGCCGGTGTATGGTCATGTCGATCTCCCCGGGGTCTGGTGCGGCGGGCGTCGCACACCCGGATGTGACTCGTCCCCACGCGCAGATCGATGCATGCCTGACCGCGCCCATCAGGAGGCACCCCACGATGCAACTGCCGAAGATGCCCGAGGGGTGCCGCATTTGTTGAGCGGCGAGCTCGTCACGTTCGTCGGCGTGGCGGCCGCGATGGTCGTCCTACCCGGAGCGGACTTCACCATGGTGGTACGCAACGCACTCGACGGCCGCAAGCTGGGGCTGGCCACCGCCGGTGGCATCATCAGTGGGCTGCTGCTGCACTCGTCATTGGCTGCACTCGGAATCGCGGCGCTGATGATTGCCTCGGCGACCGCCTACCGGGTCATCCAGTTCGTCGGCATGGGCTATCTCTGCTATCTGGGCATCCGGCTGCTGTGCAGTCGGCCGGGAACCGACCTACCGTCCGGCCGGGCGGTCCCCAGCGAGAATGACGTACGCCGCCATCGTCGGATCCAAGGTAGCGGCCTCTGGCGGGCGTACCGGCAGGGCCTGGTGACCGATGTGACGAATCCCAAGGTGTTCGTGTTCTTCGCCAGCCTGATTCCGCAATTCGTTCCTACCGGCGTGCCGGTCGGGCCGCCTACCGCCATGTTGGCTCTGCTGATCGTGCTACTGGCGGTGATCTGGTATCCGATACTGGCGGTAACGGTCGACCGGGCCGGCGGCTTCCTCCGGCGACCGGTGGCCGCCCGTACGCTCAACCTACTCACCGGACTCACGCTGCTCGGGCTGAGCCTGCACCTCGCCACCGAGCTGACGCTGCTGCTCGACGGCCCGGAGCCTCCCGCGCGCCTGGGATCAAGGTAGCCGGGCTGGGACGCGGTTCGCCGGAACCATCGAGATTCATCTATAGTTATCGATGTGTTCACGCGCGCGTCCCGTCCCATCCACCCGAGTCAGGACAGATCGTTATGAAACGCATCCCCCTGAGAGCCATCGTCCCCGCCGGGCTCGCGATCGCACTGATCACCGGCCCGCTGCCGGCACCGGCAGCAGCACAGGCCACCGTCCCGATCACGCTGACCGGCACCAGCGCCACCAGCCCGAGTGCCGACGTCACCATCGCCGGGCGGGCCGTCACGATCACCGCACCGGGCACCTATCAGGTCACCGGCACCCTCAACGACGGCTACCTCAACGTCGACGCCTCAGGCACCGTCAACCTGATCCTCAACGGCGCCGCCATCACCAACTCCAGCAACGCGCCGCTGCAGGTCACCGACGCCGACCAGGTCGTGATCACACTCGCCGCCGGCACCACCAGCCGACTCACCGACGCGACCAACTACGTCTATCCCGACCCGGACACCGACGAGCCCAACGCAGCCCTGTTCAGCCGCGCCGACCTGCGGATCACCGGCACCGGGGCGCTGGCCGTACGCGGCAACGCGTACGACGGCATCACCAGCAAGGACGGCCTGGTCATCGAGTCGGGCACGATCACGGTCGACGCGGTCGACGACGGCATCCGGGGAAAGGACTTCCTCGACATCACCGGCGGAAGCCTCGATGTCACCGCTGGCGGTGACGGCATCAGGTCCGACGACACCGAGGCGGACCGGGGCCGACTCACCATCACCAACGGCACCGTACGGGTGAACGCCGGTGACGACGCCATCAAGGGCGAGAACACCGTCGACATCTCCGGCGGCACCGTCACCGTCACCAACTCCTACGAGGCGATCGAGAGCCGGCAGGTGACCATCTCCGGCGGCACCGTCGACGTCACCGCCCGCGACGACGCGATCAACGCCGTCGAGGACGGGTACGGCGACTTCGAGGTGGCACCGAACGCGTTCGTCCGGATCACCGGCGGGACCACCCTGGTCGACTCCAGCATCGACGGTATCGACTCCAACGGCACGGTGACCTTCGCCGGCGGCACGGTCGTGGTCAGTGGGCCGAGCAGCGGCAGCCCGGGCGAGGGCGCGATCGACTCGAACGGCGCGGTCCACTTCACCGGCGGCACGATGCTCGGGGCGGGGTCGACCGCGCTGGCGGTGCTGAGCCTGCCGCCGACCTCCGGCCAGGGCTGGGCCGCACCTCAACTGTCCAGCAGTCAGCCCGCCGGCACCCTGCTGCATCTGGTCTCCGGCGGCCAGGTCCTCGCCTCCTATCGCGCCGCCAAGGCGTTCCGCGAGGTGGTCTTCTCCTCCAACCGGATCCAGAACGGGCAGAACTACGACGTCTACCTCGGCGGCAGCCTGTCCGGTCCGACGATCGGCGGCATGTCCACCACCGGCGGCAGCATCGCGGGCGCCAACCGGCTGATGACCGTCACCGCCGGGCAGTACCGCGGCGGTCTGGTCGGCTGGCCACCCGGCCCCGGCTGGCCCCCGCCGCCGAATCCCACCACCCCACCGCCGAATCCCACCACCCCACCGCCGAATCCCACCACCCCACCGCCGAATCCCACCACCCCACCGCCGAACCCGACCACCCCACCGCCGAACCCGACCACCCCACCGCCGAGTGCTAGCGGCTGCACGGCGGCCTACTCCGTGGTGGGCCAGTGGCAGGGCGGCTTCCAGGGCGACGTACGGGTCACCGCAGGCTCGTCCGCGATCAGCGGTTGGCGGGTGACCTGGACCTTCGCCAACGGTCAGACGATCAGCCAGTCCTGGAACGCGACCATCAACGCCAGTGGCTCGGCGGTGACGGCGACCAATGTCTCCTTCAACGGCTCGCTCGGCGCCGGGGCCAGCGCCACCTTCGGATTCATCGGCACCTGGAACGGCAGCAGCAACGCCGCACCGGCCCTGACCTGCACCGCGACCTGAACTACGACAGCGACCTGATCGGACAGCGCCGGCGCTCGCCCGGCGTCCGATCAGCGTCCGATCAGTGGGGCCCGGCACCACGCCGGGTGCCGGGCCCCGGCACACCGACAAGCGGATTGATTCTCCTTTGGAGATAAGCCAGGATCGATCAATGAACCAGACCCGTGAAGACGACGTGGCGGTACGGCAGTTCTACGAGACCTACGGCTGGCAGCGCGGATCATCCGGGCAGTACCGGGACGCGGAAGCCTTCGTCGACCTGCGACCGGTGATGGACGGCTACCATCGGCGCCGTGACCAGCGGGTCGCCCGACTGCTGGCGGGCGAGGGACCACTGTTGGACCTCGGGTGCGGTGGGGCGCCGGTGCCGGTTGCGGCCGACGGCGGCCTACGGGTCAATCTCGATTTCGCGGCAGCGGCGTTACGCGGCGCACGGCAGACCCTCGGCGACACCGCCAGCTACCTGCAGGCCGACATCTGCCAGCTGCCCTTTCCGGCGGACACTTTCGGCCGGGTGCTGTGCGCCCACGTGCTTTACCACCTCACACCGGAACGACAAACGCTGGCGCTCACGGAGATCTGCCGGGTCCTGCGGCCGGGCGGCGTCGCCGTGCTCGTGTACATCCAGACGTTCGCGCGGCTGCAGAATCTGGCCCGCCGGCTACGGCTGGACTCCCGTCCGGTAGCGGACCTCCCGCCGTTGCCGTACCACCCGGTCGACCATCGCCGGCTGCAGGTCGGGCTACGCGATCGGGCGCGAATCGAGGTTCGAAGCTGGTCCATTCTCGCGCCGGAGATCACCCGTACGGTGGTGCCCGGCGGGCGGGCCGGCCGGGCGATGGTGGCCGGCGTGGCCGCGGTCGAGGATCACCTGCCCCGCTGGAGCGCACGACTCGCCCGCTACCCGATGCTGATCGTCCGCAAGAGCCGCAGCCACGACGACCCGCCTACTCATGGCGATCGGCCGGAAACGCCACCCCGGTCGGAGGGCGGGCAGGCACTATAGTCGACCCCAGTCGCTGGCATCACTCGTGGCAGCCCAGCCCAAGGGAGATCAAACCGTTGACCGGTTCACGCATCCTCTCCGTTGGGCACTACCAGCCCAGCCGGATCCTCACCAACGACGAGCTGTCGAAAATGGTCGACACCAGCGACGAATGGATCCGGTCCCGGGTCGGGATCCAGACCCGGCACATCGCCGAGCCGGACGAGACCGTCGACGAGATGGCGGCGCACGCCGCCCGCAAGGCCCTCGCCCAGAGCGGCCTGTCCCCCGCCGACATCGACTACGTCTCGGTCGCCACCTGCACCGCCATCGACCGGTCGCCGAACATGGCCGCCCGGGTCGCCGCCCGCCTCGGGCTCGGCCACCCGGCGGTCATCGACGTCAACGTCGCCTGCACCGGATTCACCTACGCGCTGGCCGCCACCGACCACGCAGTACGCGCCGGCGCCGCGCGTAACGCCATCGTCGTCGGGGTGGAGAAGCTGTCCGACTTCGCCGACTGGACCGACCGTACGACGTGTGTGCTGGTCGGTGACGGCGCGGGGGCCGTGGTGCTGACCGCCGCCGATCAGCCCGGGATCGGCCCGGTCGTCTGGGGCTCGGTTCCGGAGATGTCCGACGCGGTGCGGATCGAGGGTCGTGCCGGCAACTTCCAGCAGGCCGGCCAGGCGGTCTACCGGTGGGCGACCACGGTGCTGCCGACGATCGCCCGGCAGGTATGCGAACGGGCCGGGGTCGCCCCGGCAGACCTCGCCGCGATCGTGCCGCACCAGGCGAACCTGCGCATCATCAGATCGCTCGCCGAACGGATCGGCGCACCGGACGCGATCGTGGCCGAGGACGTCGTCGAGTCCGGCAACACCTCCGCCGGCAGCATTCCGATCGCGCTGTCGAAGCTGGTGATGCGCGGCGACATACCGTCCGGCGCGCCGATCCTGCTGTTCGGCTTCGGTGGCGGCCTGTCCTACGGAGGCCAGGTCGTCCGCTGCCCGTGACCACCGGCTGCCACGGCTGACACCGTTGGCCAACACGTACCTGACAACTATCTCCTGCCCGGACGGCGGGACCGGGCCAACCGGAGCAGGCCGGCACCGACCAGCAGCACGACCAGGACCGCTGCCAGGACGGCTGCCCCGGCCTGGTCCAGCGTGCCGGCCAGCCACCGCTGGATTTGACCGGCGCCGTCGATCAGCGGGTCCCCGCCCGGCCCGCCGCGCAGCAGTCGGATCTCGTACCAGCCGTACCAGGCGATGTAGCCGCCAGCTGCCACCAGCAACGCGCCGCCGAGGCGGGACAGCAGCGGGGCCGCGCGGCGGACCCGGCGCAGCAGCCCGTCGCGGGCCAGCGCGACGGTGACGGCCGCGATCGCGACGGTCAGCCCCATCCCGGCGGCGTACGCCACGAACAGGGCCACCCCGGACGCGACCGAGCCGGCGCGGAAGCTGGCCGCCACGATCGCCAGGAACGGAGCGATCGTGCAGGACAGTGACGCGGCGGCGTAGGCCATCCCGAAGACCACCATGGACAGTACGGACCGGCTGGTGGCCGGGGCGCGGGACGGCACCATGCCGATGCCGGGCAGTTGCCGACCGGCCAGCAGCACCCCGCCGAGCCCGATGAGCAGCAGCCCAATGCCGATGGTCAGCCACGGCAGGTGGCGCTGCACCGCTCCGGCTGCCGGCGCCACGACCAGGCCGAACACTCCGAAGACGACGACGAATCCGGCGGTCATCGCCGCTGTCGTGGTCAGCGCCCGGCCGACGGCGGCACCTCGGCCGGTGCCGGCCGCGTCGCCGCCACTGACCAGAAAGGACAGGTACGCGGGCAGCAGCGCGAACCCGCACGGGTTGACCGCTGCGAGGGTGCCTGCCGCCAGGGCGAGGGCGAGCGGTGCGTCGGTCATCGGATCGGCTGCGTTCGGTGGCCGGGTCGGCTATCCGGCCAGCAGCCGGTCGAGGGTGCCGGGCAGCGCGTCGACGTCGACATGTCCCTTGTCGACGATCTCGCCATCGGCGTCGAGGACGACGAAGGTGCTCTGTGCGGTGATCTCGAAGTGCCGCCACACCGCACCCTGCTCGTCGGCCAGTTGCGGAAAGCCGGAGAGCTTGGCCAACTCGACGAAGTCGTGCATGGCCGGCACCCCGTCGAGCCCGGCCACGCCGACCACGCTGGCGGTCTCGGCGTAGTCGGCGGCCAGCGAGTTGACCCGGGCGGCCTGACCGAGGCAGGTGGAGCACCAGGGTGCCCAGAACCACAGCACCGCCGGTTTCCCGGCCAGGCTGCGCCCGTCGAAGGTGTCGCCGGCCAGGGTGTCGGCGGTGAAGGCATAGCTGGCGCTGACGCCGCCACTGTCGGTGTCTGTGCCACTGTCGGTGTCTGCACCGGTTTCGGGGTCGGTGTCCCCGGCTGGCGCGCTGGCACCGGTCCCGTCCCCGCCGGACGGCGGCGTGCCCTCTCCGTCGGCCGGAGTGCCGCAGCCGGCCAACGCCACCGAACCGGTGACGACGAGGCTGATGATCATCGACCGCACCCGCATAATGTCCGCTCCGTCCCGACATCCGACGTCCGACGATGTTCCGGTAACCGTACCTGCCCGACAGCCGGTTCCTCGCATATACCCCCTGGGGGTTGCTAGCCTACGAGGATGACCAGCCAGACCACCCGCGGCTACACCGCGTCCAAGGACCAGCTCCAGGCCCGGCTGCGCCGCATCGAGGGACAGGTACGCGGTATCGAGCGGATGGTCGACGACGACCGGTACTGCATCGACGTGCTGACCCAGATCTCCGCCATCCAGGCGGCTCTGGACAAGGTCGCCCTCGGCCTGCTGGACGGGCACGCCCGGCACTGCATGCAGGAGGGATCCGCCGAGGGCCGCGCGGACGAGATGGCCGCCGAGATGATGGCGGCGATCGGTCGGCTGATGAAGCGCGGTTGACCTCGTCACACCCACCCAACGGCACCCCGACGGCTTTACCCCCTAGGGGTATGGTGGGTCCCGCAATAGCAGCGAGACGAGGGTTCCGCCAGCACCGCGCGGGCGAGGAGGACGGCATGAGCAGCACCGGAGCGGGCCGGACCACGACGGCGACCCGGATCGAGCTGAGCATCGGTGGGATGACCTGCTCGTCCTGCGCGGCTCGGATCGAGAAGAAGCTCAACCGGATCGACGGGGTGACCGCGACGGTGAACTTCGCCACCGAGAAGGCCAGCGTCACCGTCGAGGATCCGACCGTGACCGCCGACGAGCTGGTCGACGTCGTACGCCGTACCGGCTACACCGCCCAGGCGCCCGCTCCGCCGCCGACGGATCGGGACGCCGACGGATCGGCTGGCACCGACCGGCCGGCCGTCTCCGACGACCTCGGTACGCTGCGTACCCGGCTCTGGGTCGCGCTGGTGCTCAGTGTGCCGGTGGTCGTCCTGGCGATGGTGCCCGCCTGGCAGTTCACCTACTGGCAGTGGGTCAGCCTAGTGCTGGCCGTCCCGGTGGTGGTCTACGGCGGCCTGCCGTTCCACCGGGCCGCCTGGACGAATCTGCGGCACGGCGCGGCGACCATGGACACCCTGGTCTCGATGGGGACCCTCGCCGCCCTCGGCTGGTCGCTGTGGGCGCTGTTCTTCGGCACCGCCGGCACCCCCGGTATGACCCACCCGTTCAGCCTGTCCGTCGACCGCGGGATGGCCGCCGCCAACATCTACCTGGAGGTCGCCGCCGGGGTGACCGTGTTCATCCTGCTCGGCCGCTACTTCGAGAGCCGGGCCAAGCGCCGTGCCGGCGCGGCGCTGCGGGCCCTGCTCGAGCTGGGTGCCCGGGACGTCGCCGTGCTGCGCGACGGCGCGGAGACCCGGATTCCGGTCGACCAACTCGCGGTGGGTGACCGGTTCGTCGTCCGGCCCGGCGAGAAGATCGCCACCGACGGCGTGGTGACCGAGGGCTCCTCGGCGGTCGACGCCAGCATGGTCACCGGCGAGTCCGTGCCGGTCGAGGTCGCCCCCGGCGCCCCGGTGGTCGGCGCCACCGTCAACGCCGGCGGCCGGCTGGTGGTGACGGCCACCCGGGTCGGCGCCGAGACCCAGCTCGCCCAGATGGCCCGGCTGGTGGAGCAGGCGCAGGCCGGCAAGGCGGCGGCGCAGCGGCTCGCCGACCGGATCTCCGGCGTCTTCGTGCCGATCGTCATCGCGCTCGCCGTCGGCACCCTCGGCTACTGGCTCGCCACCGGGGGCGGGGCCACCGTGGCGTTCACCGCAGCGGTCGCCGTACTGATCATCGCCTGCCCGTGCGCGCTCGGCCTGGCCACCCCGACGGCGCTGCTGGTCGGCACCGGACGCGGTGCCCAGCTCGGCGTGCTGATCAGAGGCCCGGAGGTGCTGGAGTCCACCCGTCGGGTGGACACCGTGCTGCTGGACAAGACCGGCACGGTCACCACCGGCACCATGACGCTGGTCGACGTGCTGGTCGACGGCGCCGACCCGGATCCCGACGAACTGCTCCGGCTGGCCGGTGCGGTCGAGGCCGGGTCGGAGCACCCGATCGGCCGGGCGGTCGCCGGGGCCGCCGCCGAGCGGGTCGGGCCGCTACCGGCGGTGACCGACTTCGCCGGCCGGCACGGACTGGGCGTACGTGGCACCGTCGGCGGGCGTACCGTGCTGGTCGGTCGGCCGGCGCTGCTGACCGACGACGGCCTGACCGTGGACGCGACGCTGGCCGGCAGGATGACCGCCGCCGAGGCCGCCGGCCGGACCGCGGTCATGGTCGGCTGGGACGGCCGGGCCCGGGGCGTGCTGGCCGTCGCCGACCGGGTCAAGCCGACCAGCCGGCCGGCGATCGACGCGCTGCGTCGGCTCGGACTCACCCCGGTCCTGCTCACCGGCGACAACGCCACCGTCGCCCGGGCGGTCGCCGCCGAGGTGGGGGTCGACGAGGTGATCGCCGGGGTGCTGCCCGCCGACAAGGTGGACGCGGTCAAGCGGTTGCAGGCCGATGGTCGGGTGGTCGCGATGGTCGGTGACGGGGTGAACGACGCCGCCGCTCTGGCCCAGGCCGATCTCGGCCTGGCGATGGGGACCGGCACCGACGCCGCGATCGAGGCCGCCGATCTCACCCTGGTGCGGGGCGATCTCACCGCCGCCGTGGACGCCGTCCGGCTTTCCCGCCGCACCCTGCGGACGATCCAGGGCAACCTGTTCTGGGCGTTCGCCTACAACGTCGCGGCGCTGCCGTTGGCGGCGGCGGGACTGCTCAACCCGATGATCGCGGGTGCGGCGATGGCGATGTCGTCGGCGTTCGTGGTCGCCAACAGTCTGCGGCTGCGCCGGTTCCGGCCGGTTGCGCTCAGCCGCTGACCAGCTCGTAGCCCGCCTCCTCGACGGCGGCGGCCACCGCCTGGTCGCTGACCGGCTGCTCGCTGGTGACGGTGACCCGGCCGGTGGCCAGGTCGACGTCCACCTCGGTGACCCCGGCGATCCCGCCGACCTCGGTGGACACCGAACCGACGCAGTGGCTGCAGGTCATCCCCTGCACGGTGTAGGTGCTGACCTCCATCGGTCTCTCCCTCGCTACTCGTTCCGATCCGACTCGACCGCCGAGCTTACCCCTACCGGGAATACGTATGTTCGCGGATCCGGCACCGCCGTCGGCCGGCGACCGGCGAGCGCCCCATAGCCAAAGACCGATCCAGCGGGTAGAAACAGATCATTCCCCGCCGGCACCGGTGGTGCCGGCGGGCGAGATCGAGAGAGCGCTCTCACGCAGCTCTGACCGACCCGACCCCACCCCACGCCGCGCCGGGGCAGCCGCCACCGGCGTGACCGGAAGGAACCCGATGATCCGACGACACCCCGGCCGGCTCCGGCGGACCGCCGGCAGCCTCGCACTCGGCCTGGTCGTGACGACCGCAGCCGCCGGCCTGACCAGCACCACCGCCGCCGCCGGCCCACCGCACCGGCCCGACCGGACCGGCCTCGGCCCACATGTCACGGTCTTCCACCCGGGCATGCCGGTCGACGAGATCCAGGCCCGGCTGGACGCCGCGTACAACCAGCAGGTCGACAACGAGATGGGCCGGCAACGGTACGCGTTCCTCTTCCGACCCGGTAGTTACGGCACCGCAGATCAGCCGCTGCACATCCGGGCCGGGTACTACACCGAGATCTCCGGCCTCGGCGCCAGCCCCACCGACGTGGTGATCACCGGCAAGATCGAGGCGTACAACCGCTGCCTGACCGACGGCGGCACCGGCAACTGCATCGCCCTGGTCAACTTCTGGCGGACGCTGTCCAACCTGTCCCTGCGCATCGACCCGACCGGGCAGGACGAGTGCCGGTCGACGGCGAACTTCTGGGCGGTCTCCCAGGCGGTGTCGATGCGCCGGGTGGACGTCAGCGGCGGCGGCCTGTCGTTGATGGACTACTGCACCGCCGGGCCGCAGTACGCCAGCGGCGGCTTCATCGCCGACTCCCGGCTGCCCGACGTCACCAACGGCTCCCAGCAGCAGTGGCTGACCCGCAACAGCGAGATCGGCAGCTGGTCCAACGGGGTGTGGAACCAGGTCTTCGCTGGCGTCGTCGGGGCACCGGACGACGAGGCGTTCCCCGACCCGCCGTACACCACCCTGGACAGCACGCCGTTGCGTCGGGAGAAGCCCTACCTGTTCGTCGACCGGCGCGGGGCGTACCAGGTCCGGGTGCCGGCCGTGCAGCGCGACAGCAGCGGCATCTCCTGGGGCACCGGCCTGACGCCGGGCCGTACGCTGCCGATCCGCGACTTCTTCGTCGCCACCCCGGCCGACCCGGTGCACGTGATCAACAGCCAGCTCGCCCGCGGCCGCCACCTGCTGCTCACCCCCGGCGTCTACGACATCGCCCGCAGCATCAAGGTCCGCCGACCGGACACGGTCGTGCTGGGCATCGGGCACGCCACGCTGACCGCCCGCAACGGAGCGGTCCCGCTCGAGGTCGCCGGCGTGCCCGGCGTGGTGGTCGCCGGGGTGACGATCGACGCCGGGGAAACCGAATCGCCGGTCCTGCTGCGGGTCGGCCGCGAACACGGCCGCAACCTGAGCACGCCGCGCAACCCGGTCACCCTGTCGGACGTGTACTTCCGGGTCGGCGGCCCGCACATCGGCCGGACCGACACCGCCCTGCAGATCAACAGCGACCACGTGCTGATCGACCACACCTGGGTGTGGCGGGCCGACCACGGCGTCGAAGGGTTCACCGAGGGCGTCAACGGCGACACCGACCGCTGGCACACCAACACCGGACGGTACGGCGTCGTCGTCAACGGTGACCACGTGACCGCGACCGGGCTGTTCGTCGAGCACTTCCAGCGGTACAACACGGTCTGAAACGGCGACCACGGCACCACCGTGCTCTACCAGAACGAGCTGCCGTACGACCCGCCGAGCCAGGCCGACTGGATGAACGGCGACACCCCCGGCTGGGCCGGCTACAAGGTCGCCGACCACGTGCGGCACCACCAGCTGTACGGCGGCGGCGTGTACGTGTTCAACCAGAACGACCCGTCGATCCGCACCCGCAACGGCTTCGAGGTGCCGCACCGTCCGGGCGTACGGCTGCGGCACATCATGACCGTCAACCTGAGCGCGGGCGCCATCGACCACGTGGTCAACGGGGTCGGCGCGGCCGCCGACACGACCCGGGTCGGCGCGCCGGTCTACCTGGTCGAGTACCCGGTGCCGTAGCCGATACCCGATGCCGTGAGCGGGTACCCGGCGCCGTAGTGGGTACCCGTCCGGTCGAACGGCCACACCGAGTCGGACAGGTCATCGCGAGGAGGCACGATGTCGGGGAAACGACCAGGCAGCAAGGGGTACGACAACCAGCGCGCCCGGCTGCGTAAGGACCTGGAGAACTCGGGTACGGCGAACGACGCGGGTGCCGACGAACTCGCCAACGAGATCCTGCAGGAGCAGGCCGACCGCCAAGGCGTGCTGCGTACCGAACGGGGTCTCGGCCCGAAAGGGGAACGGTCCTAGGCCGCAGGCGGTGACCGGCGAGGGGACCGACTGGCGTCGCCGGCACCTGTGAGCCGTACGGCGGTCGACGCTGCCATTATCTTCTGGTGCGCACCCGGGGAGGTCTTCTGGTGCGTGTCCGGGGAGGATGACAGCTTTGACACAGGTCGCCGGCGAGCCGGCACGTCGGCGGGACCAGGCCGGGCAGCCGGACCGGGGCGGGCAGCCGGACCAGGCCGGGCAGCTGGGCCGGTCGGCGCTGATCGCGCTCTGCGTCACCGCCGCGTACGCGATCGGCTCCGGCTGCGCCTGGCTGCTGTTCCACGCCTCGGCCGTCGGCGCGGTGTTCTTTCCGCCGGCCGGGGTGACCCTCGGTGCGCTGGTGCTGACCCGTCGCCGGCACTGGCCGTGGATCCTCGGTGCCGTTGGTCTCACCGAGTTCGGCATCGACCTGTGGCAAGGGCTCGGCCCGCTGAGCGCACTCGGCTTCGCGCTGACCAACGTCGTCGAACCGCTGGTCGGTGCCGCCGGGCTGCGGTGGCTGCGGCCGGGCCGGATCGACCTGACCCGGTACCGCGACGCGGCGGCGTTCCTGCTCTACCCGGTGGGCATCGGCCCGTTGGTCGGCGCGGTGATCGGGGCCACGACCAGCGCGGTCAGCACCGGCGGCGCCTGGTGGCCGGCGTTGGGCCGGTTCTGGGCCGGCGACGGGCTCGCGGTGCTCACCCTCGGTGCCGCCCTGGTCGGCCTCGACGCGATCCGCGGCCGGGTCCGGCCGTGGCAGCTGGTCCGGGGCGGTACGGCGTTGGCCGGCACCGGAGCGCTCACCGTCATCGGTTTCTGGCCCCGGGAGCTGCCGCTGGCCTACCTGCCGGTGCCGGTGCTGCTCGCGGTCGGCTTCCGGGGTCGGGTGGCGACCATCGGGGCGGCCGGGTTCGTGATGGCGTTCGCCGCGAACCTGCTCAGCGCCGCCGGGCACGGGCCGTGGTCGGTGCTGGCCGGACAGCCCCGGCTGGAGGCGGCATCGCTGCAGGTCTACCTGGCGGTGGTGGTGCTCGGTGCCTGGGCGCTGGCGATCGCGGTGGCGGAGCGGGACCGGGCGCAAGCCGAGTCACGTCGTGAGGTGGCCGCCCGCCGGCGGTTGCAGGCGCTGCAGGACGTCACCGCCGGGCTGGCCACCGCCGCCACGTCCGACCAGGTGATCCGGGTGCTGGTCGACCGGGGCGTCGGCCTGGTCGCCGACCACGGCGCGGTGGCGCTCACCGATCAGGCCGGCGGGTCGGTCCGCAGCTGGCCGACGGCGGCCCTCGCCGAACAGGTCGCCGGCGGCTTCGCCACGTTCCCGCTCGACGGGTCGGACCGGTTGCCGGTCGTCGACGTGATCCGGACCGGCCGGCCGGTCCAACTGCCGACCCTGGCGGCGCTGGACGCCCGCTACCCCGTACTCGCCGACGCTCATGCCCGGACCGGCACCCGCAGCCTGCTGGCGGTGCCGGTCAAGGTCGGCGACCGGTGCCTCGGTGCGCTGGCGTTCGCGTTCCGTCGGGACGACGCGATCACCCCGGAGGTGGTTTCGATCGCCCGTACCCTCGCCGAGCTCGCCGGTCAGGCCGTCGACCGGGCAACGATGTACGAGTCCGAACACGCCGCCGCGCACCAGTTGCAACGGGCGTTGCTGCCGCAGATCTCGCCCGACCTGCCGGGCGTCACGGCCGCCGTGTGCTACCGGCCGGCGGAGCACGGCCGCGACGTCGGCGGCGACTGGTACGACGTGTTCGAACTGCCCGGCAACCGGGTGGGTATCGCGGTCGGGGATGTCGTCGGCCACGGGCTGTCGTCGGCGATCACGATGGGCCGGCTGCAGCAGTCGCTGCGCTCGGTGGCGCAGACCGGTGCGTCACCGGTCGAGGTGCTGGAGGCGCTGGACACCGCCTGCCAGACGATCGACGGGGCCGACTTCGCGACCGTCGGGTACGCCGAGTACAGCCCCACCGACCGGGTGCTCACCTACGCCTGCGCCGGGCATCTGCCGCCGCTGCTGGTGGCCGGCGGGGTCAGCCGCTACCTGACCGACGCCCGGTCGCTGCCGCTGCGGCTGACCGCGCAGCCCCGGACCCAGGCCCAGATCGCGGTGCCCGACTCGGCGATGCTGGTCTGGTACTCCGACGGTCTGGTCGAGCGGCGCGACCAGGTGATCGACGCCGGGTTGGACCGGCTCGGCCGGGCCGCCGCCGGGTTGTCCGGCACCGAGCCGCAGGTCTGGTGTGACCGGCTGTTGGACGCGATGACCGACGGCCAGGTGATCACCGACGACACGGTGGTGGCCTGCGTCCATCTGGACGGGCTGCCGACCGGCACGGACGGCTCTCCGGTGCTGCGGCTGACCCTGACCTCCCCTGCCGACCTGTCCGCCGCGCGCCGGGCGCTGCGGGACTGGTCCGCCGGCAACGACCTGACGCCGGATCAGGTCGACGCGCTGTTGGCCACCTGCAACGAGGCTCTGATCAACTCGTTGGAGCACGCCTACCACGGGCGTCCGGGCGGCCCGGTCGCGTTGCAGGTGATGCTGCTGGACCGGCAGCAGGTCCGGGTCGAGGTCACCGACCGGGGGCACTGGCGGGGCCACTCGCACGACGGGTCCGACCGGGGGCGCGGGCTCGATCTGATCAACCGGATGGCCCGCCGGCTGGTGCTCGACCTCTCCGGTGCCGGCACCCGGGTCACCATCACCCTGCCCGGTCAGTAGTCCTGCCGTCCCGGTGGTCGACCACCGGGGCGGGTGGTCGACCGACCGGGACGGTGATCGACCACCCCGGGACGGTGGTCAGCCCTGGATCGCCTGACGAATCCAGTAGGCGATGTTGTCGACCCGCGACGTCGTCTCGACGTCGGAGTGCGGGCAGTCCGGGCCGAAGCTCTCCACCGAAACCAGCGCCGGACCGCGGCGACCCCGCTCGACGAAGTACGGGGCACCGGAGTCGTACGGGCAGGCGCTGGTGTCCGGGTGCGGGTACCGGCCGGTCACGCCGATGGTCGAGTCGGCGACCTCGGTGACGGCGAACAGCCCGGTGCGCAGCACGGTCGACGGCACCGGGTCGACCGACGTGTCTGCGCCGTATCCGGTGAGCCGGACGATGGCTCCGACCTGCGGCGGCCGGTGGGCCAGGGCGATCGGCTTGATGCCGCGTACCGGCTGGTCCAGCTTTGCCAGCGCCAGGTCGTTGGTGGGCGACTGGCGTACCGCGATCACGGTGGCGACCTGGCCGCCGTCGCCGGTGAGGTCCGCCCGGCCGACCGTCGCGGTGGTCAGGTCGGCGACCGGACGGTCGACCCGTACGCCGTCGAAGGTCCGGAAGCAGTGCCCGGCGGTGACCACCCACTGCGGGTGGATCAGGGCTCCGGAGCAGGCGCTGTTGCGGCGGCCGCCGTCGGCCGTCGGGATCCCGGTCATCGTCAACTTCACCGAGAACTGGTACTTGCCGTCGGGGACGACCTTGCCGTTGGCGACGGCACCGGCCGGCCCGGCGGTGGCCAGGCCGAGGCCGGCCGTCACGGCCAGCGCGAGCGCCGCCGTGGCCAGGCGGGAGGCGAGGGTACGGGACACAGTGGTTCCTTGTCGGATGGCCGCACCGGACGACCGGGTCGCAGGCTGGGCGGCACCGGTGCCGGCGGGCAGCGGACGTGGACTCTCGACGCTAGGTCGGCCCGCTGACCATCGGACATGGACATTTCCCTACATCTTTCCGGCACACCGCGACGGCGATACCGACTCACTGTCCGGTCGCGACGCAATGCTCTCCTCAGGTGCACGCACGGTAGACGTAGTCGGCCCGGTTGCGGTGCGGTGAGACGTCGGGCACGGTCCGGCGGGCCGTGTCGACCACGAAGAGTTTGGTGTCGGTCGGGCCGGTCTCGTCGAGGAACGTGGTGCTGCCGTAGTTGAGGTTGTAGTGCACGGACTCGGTCCGGTTGCGCCACCCCCAGTGGCCGAGGTCCTGCCATCCGCAGTCGCTGAGCCGCCCCCGCGGATAGGTGTAGTTGGTGCCGTCGTAGAAGCAGAACCAGCCGCCGGGGCAGTCCGGTCCGGCAAGCGGCCCGACGTCGGCGGGACGGGCCACGCTGACGATGAACACCCCGCCGGAGTAGGCGATGTCGGTCTGGTTGACCTGGATGCCGCCGGGGTGGGCCGCCAGGTAGGCGTCCACCCGGGACTGGACGGTGATGGGGCCGGCGGCGGCGACGCCGGGCTGCAGTCCGGTGGCCAGCACGGCGACGGCCAGCACGGCGGGTGCCAACCGCCGACTCAGGTGAGGGCTCCGGTGACGGATCCGATTGCGGTGCGTCATGGCGGGCTCCAGTTGGTCCGTGTGGCGGTTCGGAAGTGGGTTGGGCGTACCAGCGAGACCGCCGTCACCCTCAGTGCCCAGTCAGGAACTTTGCGGCACGATACCGCTGACGATAGCCAATCAACCAACGAGATCGCCATATCTGCGTCAATAAATAAACGAGCTTCAGTCACGTTTCTCCGACCCAGAGTGAGCTGCAACTTTCGGCCAGCAACTACCACCACGCAAAGCGCGACTTTCTCATGTTCCACATCCTGGAACAATTTGACCATGATCAACAAAAATCATCGGGCACGATCTGGCACGCTGACGCCTCTTATATAGCGGATGCCGGCACCGGCACCCCCGATTGCGACGACGTCACCAGAACGAGTACCGAGGAGCATTGTGGATGCGGAAGATGCGGCAGAGCTCGATGCCTGGCTCGGGGAACAGGTGAGTCGGCATCATGCGCTGCTGTGGACGGTATTGTTTCAGCGCCTCGAGGACACCAGAGTCGCCGAAGATCTTCTGCAGGAGACATTCGTCAGGGCATGGCTGCACCGTCGGGACGGTCACCAGATCCGGCATCCGAGGGCGTGGCTCTACCGGATGGCCCGACGACTCGCCGAAGAATGTCTGGACAAGGACCATCGCAGCCAGCAGGCCTCGCGTACCACCCCGCTGACGCTGGTGGTCAGCAACGACGGCGAACCGGGTGCCGGCCTACTGCGCCAGAATGTGGCCCGGCTCGGTCGGCGGCTCAGCGTCAAGGACCGGGAGTGCCTGCTGCTGACCAGCTACGGCGTCAGCACGGCCGACATCGCCGCCATGTTGCGGATGAGCCCGGCGGCGGCACGGCGGTCGCTGTACCGGACCCGCCGCGCGTTGCACAAGCTACGGGACGAGGTGCAGGGCCGGCGTACCCCTTTCCCGAGCATGGATCAGGAGCCGGCCGAGGACGACTTCCGCCGCGACGAGATGGTGCAGCTGGCCGTCCGGGCGCTACTGCCCAGGCAGGGCCGGATTCCGCCGCCACCGGAGATCGACGTCACGGACCTGATAGCCCTGGCACACCGGCGTCAGTCGGCGCAGGAATCGACCCGCTGGCGGTGGCGGCGGCCCAGGCTGTGGCGACCCGGGCTGTGGCGGCCCAGGCTGTGGCGACCCGGGCTGTGGCGACCCGGGCTGTGGCGGATCGCGGTCCCCACGGTCGTCCTGGTGGTGCTGCTGATCATCGGGATCGAGGGCGTCCGCCCGTACGGCGTGTCCGGGCCGGACCCGGTCGGGCCGGACACCACCGACCCGGTCCCCGCCGACCCGGCCCAGCCGCTGCCGCTGACCGCCGGCCCGGGCACCGCCCCGGCCCGGCACCAGTTGGCGGCGATCGCCCGGCACCTCCACTCGCTCGACCAGGCGGCGCCGGACCAGCCGGCAGGAGCCACCGGCCGCTACACCTACGTCCATCTCCGGGCCTGGTGGCGCGACGATCCCGCCACCGGGCAGGACGGCGGAGCGTACGACCGGCGACTGTGGTGGGCCGCCGACCGGTCCGGGCAGGAGACCCGGGTCGACCCGGCGGAGCCGGACCGGCCCGCCGAGGTGGTCGAGTACCCGCCCGGCGCGCTCGGTGTCGCCGTACCCGATCCCGCCGCCGACCGGACGGTGCTGGCCGGCCAGCTCGCCGAGGAGCAGCCGATGCACGAAGGCCCACAGGCCGCACTGCGGGCGGTGGTCGGCCTCTACCGATTCCACGACCTGTCCCCGGCCCAGCGGGCCGCCGCCCTGGCCGTCCTCGCCGACGCGGAGCTGGCCACCCACGGCCCGGTGCTGGACCGGGCCGGCCGCTCCGGCGTCGCGGTCAGCGCGACCGGTGAGATGGACGGCCGACCGGTGCGGGACACCGCCGTCATCGACACCGCCACCGGTCGGCTGCTCAGCTACGAGCGGGTGGCCCTGCCCGCCGACGACCGCGTAGCGGCCGGCACGGTCACCTACTACCTGGTGTTCCTGCGCTCCGGCCGGGTCGGTCGGCTCGGCGCCGAACCGGCCGACTGACCCGTCACCGGATACCCGCCCCGGACGGCCGGCATGAACCTGCGGCCGGCGGGTACCCGGTGACGATGCCCGACATCGCCAGCTACGGGCTCCTGAGCGACTGCCAGGGAGCGGCGTTGCTGTCCGCGGACGGTTCCGTCGACTGGTGGTGCCCGGCCCGGTTCGACGCGCCGAGCGTCTTCGCCCGGCTGCTCGACCCCGGCGCCGGGCACTGGTCCATCACCCCGGTCGACGGGCATCGCATCGCCCGCCGCTACCTGGCGGACACAATGGTGCTGCAGACCGACTTCCGGACCGCCGACGGCGAGCTGCGGCTCACCGACGCACTGGCCCTCGGCCCCGGCGAACGTGGCCACCGCATCGGCGACGCCTCGCCGCACGTGCTGCTGCGCCGCGTCGACGTCCTCTCCGGCACCGTGCAGGTCGACGTCGACCTGGTGGTACGACCCGAGTACGGCCGGGTCGTCCCGGTGGTGACCGGCGACGACGGGCGGATCGAGCTGGTCGGCGGCAGCGACCGGCTGATCCTGACCGGCGACCCGCTGCCGGCCGAACTGTCCGCCGAGGTGGACCGGATCGGCGGCCGGCTCACCCGCACCGCCGGGCAGACCGTCCGGTTCGCGCTGCGGCACCTGCGCGCCGACGACACCACGCCGCCAGCCGACGACCGGCGCTGCGGCGTGGACGACACCGTCGTCGGCTGGCGGTCCTGGGCCGACGAGCACCACACCTACCAAGGGCTCTACCAGGAGCAGGTACGGCGCAGCGCGCTGGTGCTGCAGGCGCTGACCTACCAGCCGACCGGTGCGGTGGTGGCCGCGCCGACCACCTCGCTGCCCGAGGAGGTCGGCGGCGACGCGAACTGGGACTACCGGTACGCCTGGCTGCGCGACGGGGCGTTCACCATGCAGGCGCTGTGGGTGGCCGCCTGCCCCGACGAGGCACACCGGTTCTTCGACTGGATCGCCGACTCGGTCGGTGAACTGCCCACCGACCAGCCGGTACCGATCATGTTCGGGGTCGGTGGCGAACGGGACCTGACCGAGCACGATCTGGAGCACCTGCGCGGCTACCGGGGCTCTGCGCCGGTCCGGGTCGGCAACGGCGCCTGGCGGCAGCGGCAGCTCGACGTGCTCGGCGAGGTGCTGCACGGTGCCTGGATTCTGCGCGACCGGCTCGGCGGCCTGTCGGCTGGCACCGTACATCTGCTCCGTGGTCTCGCCGAACGGGCCTGCCGCACCTGGTCCGAGCCGGATTCCGGGATCTGGGAGGGTCGGGAGGGCGAACGCCACTACCTCACCTCGAAGCTGATGTGCTGGGTGGCGCTGGACCGGGCCATCGGGCTGGCGCCGGTGTTGCACGCCGAGCGTGACGTCGACCGCTGGCACCGGACGCGGGAACAGATCCGCGCGGCGATCCTCGACGAAGGTTGGAGCGACCGGCGCCAGGCGTTCACCGGTGCGTTCGGCTCCGACCATCTCGACGCCGGCGTCCTGATCATGCCGATCGTGGGGTTCCTGCCCGGCACCGACCCCAGGGTGGTCGCCACGATCGACGCCATCGAGGCGGACCTGACCCACGACGGTCTGGTCCAGCGGTGGACCGGCGGCGAGGACGAAGGAGCCTTCCTGATCTGCTCCTACTGGCTGGCCGAGGCCCTCGCGCTGGCCGGCCGGCACGACCGGGCCCGCCAGGTCTTCGAAGCGGCCACCGCGTGCGCGAACGGTCTCGGTCTGCTCGCCGAGGAGGTGGACCGCCGCGACGGCGGCCTGATCGGCAACTTTCCGCAGGGGCTGTCGCACATCGGTCTGATCAACGCGGCGTGGACGCTGTCCCGGACCGGGGAGGCGTCGCGACCACCGGGCCCACCCGTCGGGTGACCGGGCGGTCGTCGTCCGTCGGTGCCAACGCGGCCACCGCCGTCAGGTCCAGGCCGGCGAGGCTCTCCCGATACCGCCGGTCGTCGCGGATCCGCCGCACCGCGGCGGCGATCCGGTCGGCGCAGCCGACGTCCAGCAGCCGGTACGCGGCGTCCCGCCCGGTGCGGGCACCCGCGTCGAGGCTGATCCCGATGCCGAGCCGGGCCGCCTGCCGGGCGACCAGCGGCTGATCGCCGAAGAACGGCACGACGACCATCGGTACCCGGGCGATGATCGCCTCGTGGAAGCTGTTGCTGCCGCCGTGGGTGACGAACACGTCGGCCCGGCTGAGCACCCGCTGCTGGTCGACGGCGTGCCGGATCACCCAGTTCGCCGGGTACCGGTCCAGGATCCGGCGGCCCCGGGTCGGGAACACCACCGTCAGGTCGGCCGAGGACCAGTGCCGGGCCAGGCCTGCGACGCACCGGCGCAGCGCGCCGACCAGCTCCGGCTCGGCGTACCAGAGGTTGTCCAGCACCTCGGTGCCGAAGGACAGGTAGACGACCGGCCGGGCCGGGCCGGCACCCCGGCTCTCCCGGCCGGCGCCATGGCCGTCCTGGTGGTCCGGCCGGTCCCGGGACGGCCAGCCGTCGGAGAGGTAGCCGGCGAAGCGGTAGCCGACCGCCGCCCGGTTGTCGCGGAAGTCGGTCGGCGTGACCGTACGGTACGACCAGAGGATGTTCTGCTCGGCCGGCAGGTGCAGACAGTTCGAGACGAGTTCCACCGTGGCCGGGTCGAGCGTGACGCCGTACCGCCGGTCCAGGGCGTCCAGTGCCGCCGTGTTCGCCGGTGCCGTCAGGCAGCGCCGCAGGTATCCGGCGTCCGTCATCGGCCCGACCAGGCCCGGCACCGAGCACCACGCCGGCACGCCCAGCCGGCGGGCGACCAGCGCGCCCTCGATCGCGCAGAAGTCGTACAGCACCAGGTCGGGGCGGTAGGCGCGGGCCACCGCCAGGCATTCGCCGAACAGCCGGTACGCCCGGTCGAACACCCGGTCCGCCGGGGTGTTGCGGAACTCGCGGCAACCCGGCACCGCGACGGTCGACCCGGCCAGGTCACCCAGCCGGGGCGCGGTGGTCTGCCGGTCGACGAGCACCAGGCGGAAGCTGTCCTCGGCCCGGTGCCGGCGGATCAGCCGTTTCAGGATGTTGAGGTGTCCCTCGTTGGGGATGCTGAACACGAGCACCCGTCGTCGCCGCATTCCGCACCTTTCCCGCCGGCCGGTCCGACAAACCACCGCATCCCGGCCGAACCGCCTGCCCGGCGGCGCTCACCCCGTTACCGTCGGCCCGGTGACCACCCAGCAGCCAACCGTCATCCGACCACCCCGACCACCGCTGCAGCAGGCGGACGACCTGCTGGGCCGGATGAACCTGGCGGAAAAGGCCGGCCTGCTGTTCCATCCGATGATCGGCATCGGGCCGGGCGGGACCCTCGCCCCCGCCGACCCGGACGCCGGGCTGCTCGCCGCCGAGGACCTCGTCCTGCACCGCCGGATCAGCCACGTCAACCTGGTCGGCGTCGCGGCACCGGCCGACCTGGCCCGCTGGCACAACCAGCTGCAGGACCTGGCCGCGTCGACCCGGCTCGGCGTACCGGTGACGGTCTCCACCGATCCCCGGCACGCCCGGTCCGCCAACCCCAACACGGCGGCGCTGGCCGGCGCCTTCTCCACCTGGCCGGAGCCGCTGGGGCTGGCCGCCACCGGCGACCCGGAGCTGGTGTGGCGGCACGCCGACACCGTCCGGCGCGAGTATCTGGCGGTCGGCATCCGGGCCGCGCTGCACCCGCAGGCCGACGTCGCCACCGATCCGCGCTGGCCACGGGTGCTGGGCACCTTCGGTGAGGATCCGGAGCTGGTCAGCCGGCTGACGGTGGCGTACCTGTCCGGGTTGCAGGGTCCGACGCTCGGACCGGACAGCGTCGCCGCGCTGGTCAAGCACTTCCCCGGCGGCGGCCCGGTCCGCACCGGCGAGGACCCCCATTTCCGGTACGGCGCCGAGCAGGCCTACCCGGGTGGCCGTCTCGCCGCCCACCTGGCGCCGTTCGTGGCGGCTGTCCGGGCCGGCGCCGCGCAGGTGATGCTCGGCTACGGGCAGCCGGTCGGCACCGAACTGCCGCCGGTGGCGTTCGCCTTCAACCACGAGGTGGTGACCGGGCTGCTCCGCCAGCAGTTGGGTTTCACCGGGGTGATCTGCGCCGATTGGGGGGTGCTGACCGACACCTGTTTCCGGGGCGAACCCCGCCCGGCCCGGGCCTGGGGCGTCGAACACCTCGAACCGGCGCAGCGGCTGCGGACCGCGCTGCACGCCGGGGTTGACCAGTTCGGCGGCGAGGCCCGACCGGACCTGGTCGTCGACCTGGTCCGCGGCGGCCAGGTCACCGAGGACCGGATCGACGAGTCGGCCCGCCGGGTCCTGCACGACAAGCTGCGGCTCGGCCTGTTCGAGCACCGCTACGTCGACCCGGAGCACGCCGCGCAGGTGGCCGGCGGCCCGCCGGCCCGCGCCGCCGGACTGGCCGCCCAACGGGCCTGCGTCACGCTGCTGCGTCAGGCCCCGCCGGACAGCCCGGCCCGGTTGCCGCTCGCCCCCGGCCTGCGGGTGTACGCCGAAGGCCCGCTGCGTGCCGCGCTGGGTGGCAGGTGGACGGTGATGTCGGACCCGCGCCAGGCGGACGTGGCGGTGCTGCGGCTTGCCGCACCGTACGAGCGGCGGCCCGGCCCGGTGGAGGCGTACTTCCACGCCGGGCCGCTGGAGTTCCCGCCGGGCGCGGTGGACCGGGTGCTGGCGATCGCGGCGGCGGTGCCGACCGTCGTGGACGTCTACCTGGACCGGCCGGCGGTGCTCACCCCGCTCGCCGGCCGGGTCGGCACGCTGCTGGTCAGCTTCGGCGTCGAGGACACCGCGCTGGTCGACGTACTCGCCGGGGAGCCGGCACCGACCGGCCGGCTACCGGTCGATCTGCCGGCCAGCCAACGGGCCGTGCTCGCCGGGCAGCCGGACGCCCCGTTCGACGACCCGGCACCGCTGTTCCGGTACGGCCACGGGCTGACGTACTGATCCCTGGTGGATACGCTGTCAGCGGCTCCCTGGTGGATACGCTCAGCGGCGCGGTTCCCAGCGGAACAGCCGGGCGGCCAACGCGACGGCGACGACGACCCAGCCGAGGGTGGGCGCCAGCAGGGCCAGCGAGTCCGTCACGGCGACGCCGCCGTTCCATGCGTCGACGACCAGTTCGGTGGCCGCGCCGCCGGGAAGCAGCCGCTTGAGCAGGGTGAGATCCTCGGTGCCGCCGATACCCACCCAGCTCATCACGGCGATGATGCCGAGGCTGACCGGCAGCGTGGTCACCTGGGCGTGCTCGGGTGAGTTCGTCAGCCCTGCGGTGGCCAACCCCAGACCGATCAACATGATCGTCGTCGCGACGACGGCCGCCGCCAGCAGCGGGATGTTCGCCGGCTGGCCGGTGACCACGGCCAGCACGGTCAGAATCCCGGTGACCTGGACCAGGGCGATGACGGTGGCCGGGGTGAGCAGTCCGGCGAGGATCTGCGGGTCGCTCGCCGTGGTGGAGCGCAGCCGTTTGAGGAAGAGGTTCTGCCGGCGGGAGGCCAACGTGGTCACCGTGGTGGCGTACAGCCCGAACGCGCCCACGGTGAACACCACCACCCCGGCGATGTACCCGAGGCTGCCCAGCGCCGCGAATGATTCGTGCTGGTAGATGAAGTACCCGCTGACCACGATGGGCATGATGAGACTCGTGACCAGCACGAGCCGGTTCCGGAAGATCTGGGTCAGTTCACTGACGGCGATGGAGAGCATGGCGAGACGGTCCGTCCTTCAAGGATTCGGTAGGGGGTCGTTCGGACGCGGTCATTCGGTGCCGACGGCGCGGAACACGTCGTCGAGCCGGGTCGGCCCGGCTTCGAGGCCACGCAACTGCACGGCGTGGTCGTCTGCCCAGCGCAGCAGGGTGTGCAGATCCCGCTGCAGGTCGAGGGTCTCGATACGCAGCGCGCCGCCGTCGCCCTGCTCCGCCGGCAGCGGTAGCGCCGGGGTCGGCGCCGGCCCCGGGAGGGAGAAGTGGATGACGGCCGGCAGGGACTGGGTCAGCTCGGCGACGGTCCCCTCCCTGTGCAGGGTGCCCTGGTGCATCAGACCGATCCGGTCGGCGCGCTGCTGGGCCTCTTCCAGGTAGTGCGTGGTGAGCACGACGGTCGAGCCGTCCGCACGCAGGTTGTCGATGACGCCCCACAGTCCGTCGCGGGACTGGATGTCCAGCCCGGTGGTCGGCTCGTCCAGGAAGATCAGCTCCGGTGCCCCGTACACGGCGGTGGCGAAATCCAACCGCCGTTTCTCCCCGCCGGAGAGCTGGGCGACCAGGGTGCCGGCCTTACCGGTGAGGCCGACCAGGTCGAGCACCCGGTCGACGTGGTCGACCCGTTGGCTGAGTTTCCCGATCAGCCGGACCGATTCCCGCACGGTGAGGTCCGGGGAGAATCCGCTCTCCTGGAGCATGATGCCCATCCTGGGCCGTACGGCTGCCCGGTCACCGGGGCGCTGCCCGAAGACCCGCACCACTCCCGAGGTCGCCGTCCGGTGACCTTCGATGGTTTCCAGCGCCGAGGTCTTCCCGGCCCCGTTCGTGCCGAGCAGGGCGTAGAGCTCGCCCCGGCGTACCTGGAAGGAAAGGTCCTTGACGGCGTGGAAGTCGCCGTAGGCGACGTTGAGGTGTTCGACGTCGATGACTGATGTGGTGGACATGCCGTCAATTTCAGCGCTGACCGCGCCCGCCGGTCAGTGCGACCACGTCACCACTTCGCGATGACATTCCCGCCGGTGCACCCGTGACGTAGTGTCACTGGTGGCCAGCCCGGATCCGGACGAATACTCAGGAGATGCCCGAGCACACCGAGCCCACGCGGCGACGGCTGCGCAAACTCAACCTCGTCATGCTGGTCCCGCCGCTTGCGGCCGGTGGGGCGGCCGTGGTGGTCGTCGACTCCCGCACCTGGTGGGACGCCGTCATCCTGGCCTCGGGCGTGGTCGCGGCGCTGGTGGCCTTCGAGCGGTGGACGGCACGCGACCTGTCCCGGTTCGCACCGTTCTGTCTGATCGTCACCGCTGCTGTCTGGCCCCTCGGCGTACTCGTGATCGACAGCCCGGGAGCGTCGTACGGCCTGACCCTCGTGGGCTCCCTCGTCGTCCCCTATCTGAAGCGGTACCGGGCCGCGGCAGCCGTCGGTCTCGTCGGCTACGTCGCCGCGGTGGGCGCGACGCGGCTACTGGTGTCGTCCGACGATGTCTCCGACGTCCTCCTGCAGTACGTCGTCCTGCCCGCCGGCGCCGTCGCGGTCATCACCGGCCTGATGTTTCCGAACAAGCGGTTCTACGACGTCGTCGAGGAGCTGCAGGAGTCCCGAAAGCGCGAGGCGGAGCTGGCCGTCTTCCGGGAACGCGTCCGGTTCGCCAGCGACCTGCACGACATCCAGGGCCACACCTTGCACGTGGTGAAGCTGAAGATCGCGTTGGCCCGCAAACTGGTCCGTACCGACCCCGACCGGGTCGACAGCGAGCTGCGGGAGATCTACTCCCTGGTCAGCGACACCATCAAGCAGACCAAGGAGCTCGCCTACGCGCAGCGGCGGCTCAACCTGTCCGCCGAGCTGGAGAACGCCAAGAACCTCTTCGAAGCCGCCGGCATCCGGGTCCGCGTCGACCGTGAGGCCGAGGTCGACACCCGGGCGGACGAGCTGCTCGGCCAGGTCCTGCGCGAGACGACGACCAACATCCTGCGGCACGCCCAGGCCACCCAGGTGAAAATCACCCTGTCCGGCTCGGGCATCACGGTCGTCAACGACGGCGCACCGCAGACTCCGCTGCCCGAGCTGCACGGCCTGGCCACACTGCGGGACCGGGTGGCTGACAGCGCCGGTGAGCTCACCGTGGAGCAGACCGACGGGCGTTTCCTGACGGCTGCGACCTTCCCGCGCCCCGGCACCGCCCCGATGGAGGACCGATGACACAGGCCGATGCCCCAGTGACCACCGTGGTGCTCGCCGACGACGAGGTCCTGCTCCGCAAGGCGATGGCCGCGCTGCTCCCGCTCGAAGGCGACATCACCGTACTCGCCGAAGCCGCCGACGGCGCGTCGGCTATCGAGGCGACCCTGCACCACCGGCCCGACGTCCTCGTCATCGACCTGGAAATGCCCGGCGTGGACGGGCTCGGCGCCGTCGCCCAGATCCGGCAGGACCGGCCCGAGCAGGTCATCCTGATGCTCACTCGGCACGCTCGACCGGGCGTGCTGCGCCGCGCGCTCAAACTCGGCGTCCAGGGCTTCGTCAGCAAGTCGGCCGAGCCCGCGCACATCGCCTCGGTCATCGGCACCCTGCACGCGGGCAAGCGGTGGATCGATCCGGACGTCTCCGCGCTCGCCGTCATCGACGACTGCCCGCTCACTGACCGGGAGGTCGACGTGCTGCGGGCCACCGGCGACGGCTACTCGGTAGCCGACATCGCCGTCCGGCTCCACCTCGCCGAAGGCACCGTACGCAACTATCTGTCCAACGCGATGCAGAAGACCCAGACCCGGACCCGGCACGACGCGGCCCGCTACGCCCGCGAACACGACTGGCTCTGAAACCCGTCGGGGGTACGCCGTACGGCCGCACGGCCGGGCAGGTCAGTCGCTGCGCTGCAGCCGGTGCAGCACGGCGGCGGCGACCACGCCGTACGCCAGGTGCGGCACGATGTCCGACGCCCAGTCCGCGGCGCTCCACTGCCGGGGGTCGGTCACCTTGAGCAGGGTCATCGGCGCGTCCGAGCCGGCCATCGCCAGCATGGCGAGCAGGCCGGTGGCCGCCCAGACCGGTGCCCGGCGAGGGCCGGCCACGGCGTACAGCGCTCCGGCGCCGAGGCCGGTGGCGTAGCCGAGCAGCGGCCCGAGCCCGGCCCGCCGGTTGCTGGCCGTCTCCTCGTCGCCCAGGTCGACGTGCAGTGTCTCGGCGAGCCGGCCGACGCTGCGCTGCGGGGTGCTGCTCGCCGGCCGGGCGCGGCCCGCCATGTCGAGGTAGGTGACCATGTTGAGGGCGCTGGTGCCGGCGGCACCGGCCAGCAGCCCACTCCAGATTCGCCGCATGGTCTGCCGCGTACCCGGTGCTCGGACGAGCTAACTCGGTGCCCATGTCCCCAGGCGGTCGCCCGAGCCACTGTGGTAACAACAAGACCCCCGTGCACCACGCGTCCACCTGCGACAGGGCAGGCTAAGCTTCGTTGCCGTGGCAGGACGCCCCGCCGTACGGTGGCGGAGGCAGGTGATCTGGATGAGTGCCGAAGGTACGGGAGCCGGCTGGCCCGGCACGATTCACCTGGGTGAACCGCACGGCGGCGGGATCTCCACCCGGTTGAACTGGTTACGGGCCGGAGTGCTCGGCGCCAACGACGGCATCGTGTCGACGGCGGGTCTCGTCGTGGGGGTGGCCGGCGCGACCATCGCCACCGGCCCGGTCCTGACAGCGGGGGTCGCAGGGGTGGCGGCGGGCGCCGTTTCCATGGCCCTGGGCGAGTACGTTTCGGTGAGCAGCCAACGTGACTCCGAACGGGCGCTGCTGGCGAAGGAGCGCACCGAGCTCGAACGGTTCCCCGAGCAGGAGCTGGACGAGCTGACCGCGATGTACGTCGCGAAGGGGCTGACCGCCGGGACCGCCCGGCTGGTGGCGGAGGAGCTGACCGCCAAGGACGCCTTCGCCGCGCACGCAGACATCGAGTTGCGGATCGACCCGGATTCGTTGACCAACCCCTGGCACGCGGCCGCCGCCTCGGCGATCGCCTTCACCATAGGGTCACTGCTGCCGCTGATCGCGATCCTGCTGCCACCACCCGACGCGCGGGTCCCCGTGACGTTCGCGGTCGTGCTGCTCACCCTCGCGGTGACGGGTGCGGTGAGCGCGAGACTTGGCTCCGCCCGCGTGGGTCGGGCGATGGTCAGACTCGTCGCCGGTGGTGCCCTGGCCATGGCCGTCACCTTCGCCATCGGGCAACTCGTCGGCGCGACAGTGCTCTAAGCCGGCCTCTCAACCGAGGTTACCGGCCGGCATAGCCGGGGCCAGCGGAAGCCGGATGGTGAATGTGCTGCCGTGGCCGGGCCGCGACTGCGCGTCTACGGTGCCGCCGTGTGCCACGACGAGTTCGCGGACCACCGCGAGACCGATGCCGGCACCGCCGGTGGACCGGCTGTTCCGGCCCCGCCAGAAGCGGTCGAAGACGTGCGGCAGGTCGGCGGGTTCGATGCCGGGTCCGGTGTCGACGACCCGGATGCGCGCGTGGTGGTCGACGGTGTCGACGCTGACCTGGACCTGATCGCCCGGTCGGCAGTAGCGGGCGGTGTTGGTCAGCAGGTTGGTGACGGCCTGGTGGAGCCGGTCGGGGTCGGCGTGTACCGGGACCGGAGAGTGGATGTCACGGTCGACATGAAGGCCGGCGCTGCGCAGCCGGGACTCGTGACCGTCGAGCGCGGCGGTGACGATGTCGGCGAGGTCGACGTCGGCGCGGCGCAGCGACAACGCCGAGGACTCGGCCGCCGACAACTCGGCGAGATCCTCCACCACCCGGCCCAGCCGCAGGCTCTGATCGTGCAACCTGGCCAGCCGGGCCGGGTCCGGCTCGGCCAGACCGTCGCGCAGCTCCTCCAGACCGGCCTGCAGCGAGGTCAACGGGGTACGCAGCTCGTGGGCGACGTCGGCCGACAGCTGCCGACGCACCTGTTCCGCCTGCGTCACCTGGTCGGCCATCGCGTCGACCGCGCTGGCGAGTTCGCCGAGCTCACCGGGTGCGCGCAGCCGGGCGCGCACGGCCCGGTCACCGCCGGCGAAGGCACGGGCGGCCCGGGTCACCGCGACCAGCGGCACACTGAGCCGCCTGGCGACGTACCAGCTCACGGCCAGGGCGAGCAGCAGCGCAGCAGCGCCAGCGGCGGCGACCCACTGCCAGGCGACCGCGCGCCCACCGGTCTCCGGTGCGCGGCCGAAGAGGAGTTCGACTGTTCCCACGTCCTGCCCGGCGACCCGGACGGTGGCGGTCGCCACGGTGCCGGTGGCGTTGTGGTGGGCGCCCCGCATGGGGCCGGAGCCGGCGGGAGCCCGGCCGGGCCACACCATCGCGCCGGTGGCGTCCCGGATCACCAGTTGCGCGCCGGCCGCCTCGGCGACGGCCCGTGCGGCGGTCAGGTCGGCGGCGGCCCAGCCACCGGTGGCAGGGTAGCCGTCGGCGGCGGCTACCGCCGTACGGGCGGCGGCCGCTTCGCGGTTGGCGCGTTCGGCGGTGGCCAGTCCCCGGTCGGTGCCGATGAGCGCGGCGACGGTCAGCATGGCGACGGAGGACAGGGCCACTGCGGCGAACGCGGCGAGCAGCCGTCGGCCGAGCGGGCCGAAGACAGCGGTCGGGTCACCGGTCACGGTCGAGGACCAGCCGGTATCCGACGCCGAGCACGGTCGCGATGATCTCGCCCGGGTCGGCGGCGAGCTTGCGGCGCAGGTTCTTCACATGCGAGTCGATGGTCCGTTCGTAGCCGGCGAACTCGTAGCCCCGGACCCGGTTGACCAG
Source organism: Micromonospora sp. Llam0 (assembly GCF_003751085.1). Taxonomy (NCBI): domain Bacteria; kingdom Bacillati; phylum Actinomycetota; class Actinomycetes; order Micromonosporales; family Micromonosporaceae; genus Micromonospora; species Micromonospora sp. Llam0. The sequence goes on from NZ_RJJY01000001.1 coordinate 6,049,895, forward strand.
TTCGTAGCGGGAGAACACCCGGCCGGGCGCGGACGCCATTGTGGTCAGCAGCCCCCATTCGGTCGGGGTCAGCTCCAGCAGGCGGCCGGCCAGCCACGCCTCGTGCCGGGCCTCGTCGATCCGTAGCCGACCGGCTCCGTACGAGGCCGGTCCCGGCTCCGTCGCACCGCCGCGTAGGCGGTGCAGAACGGCCTGCACCCGTAGGACAAGTTCGGTGGGGCTGAACGGTTTGGTGACGTAGTCGTCGGCGCCATGCTGTAGTCCCCGGATGCGGTCCTCCACGCCGCTGCGGGCGGTCAGCACGATGGTCGGCACGTCGCCGTGGGTGCGGGCTGCGGCCAGCACGTCGAGGCCGTCGACGTCAGGCAGTCCAAGGTCGAGTACGACCAGGTCGATGCCGCCCTCATCGAGCAGGCGGACGGCCTCGGCTCCGGAGTGGGTGGTGTGGGCTTGCAGACCGGCCCGTTCCAGGTAACGGCGCAGCAGCTCGCGGATTTCCCGATCGTCCTCGACGACAAGCACCGTGCCGGCCATGACCTCACCTCATCGTGCTCAGGTGGGCGGGCGGCAGAGCCGTTCGGCCTCTCCCCACCCGCCCGACGACACGTCCTGCGGCGCGTTCGCCCCCTGAGGTACGACGCGGAGGACCTGCGCCAGCCGACCGGCTGTACCGGTGCGCCGGCTGACGCAGGTCCGGTGCTGAGCTACCGGGTAGCCCAGGTGGTGAACGCGGTCAGGTGGTGCTGCGAGGCGGCCAGCAGGTGCTGGTACACCCGGGTCACGTCGGCCGCGCTGAGCCCGGTGAGGGCCTGCTGCAGGCTGTCGATGTCGGCCTGCTCGACCTGCTGCCCGACGCCGAACGCAGCGCTCTGGCTGGTCAGACCTTCGGCCAGCAGCCGGTCGTAGGTCGCCTGCACGGCCGGGTCGGAGAACTGACCGGCCGGCTGGTCCGCGGTCGGGTCGCTGAGCCCGTACCGGTCCAGCAGGGTACGCACCGCCGCCAGGTGCTGGTCCTCGGCCGCCGCGATGCGGTCGAAGACCACCGCCGGGTACTCGTCGGCGAACGCCCGGTACAGGTCACCGGCGAGCTTCTCCTCCTGCGCCATGGCGGCCAGGGTGGCCTTCTGCTGCTCACTCAACGTGCCGGACGGCGCGTCCGCCGACGGGTACAGGCAACTGCCGTCACGGGAAGCCGTCCCCATGCCGTTGCCAGCCCTTCCCATGTCGTTGCCAGCGGCTCCCGGGCCCATGCCGGACACCGGGCCGGACCACGAGGTGCTCACTGACGGGTTGCCGAACGGCCCCGCGCCGGCGATCGCCGGTGCCGTCACCGCCACCGCCCCGGCGGTGAGCACACCGCCGGCCACCAGCGCCGTCGCCAGCCGAGTCTTCCTGTTCATGGCCCCTCCTCCGTTCGTGCCGATCACCTTCACGTTCACCGTCGCTCGCAGCGGTGCACGCGCTGTGGTGCCGGTGTGCAGAACGTGTGGAGCTCACCCGCCGGTGGGAGCTTCCACACGCTGGTGTCGGACGCCTGGTCGGTGTGGGCGAGAGTGGGTCAAGCACGTCGACGCGGATCTGCTGGAGCGGATCCGGTCCACCGGTGGGCTGGTCTACCGCACCCACGCGATAAAGTACGGCTACGTCCGGCGTACCACCGCGCACACCTTCCACGCCCAGATCGATGATCTGGCCAAACAGGCGGAGCGGGTCTACGACGGACTGCCAGCCGAGATCATCACGCCACCGGTCGGTGCCTCCGACCGATCCCCCGTCACTGCCAGCACCAGCGAGGATCGCGCATGACCAGCTCACCGCCGGTCGAGACTCCCGGCATCGTCATCGGCAACCACACGCAGAAGTACACCGCCAAGAACCCGGCCATCCGGTGGCTCACCGCCCGCTGGGTGACCAGGCTGGAGCAGATGCTGGACCGGGTCGCGGCCGACCCGGGCGCCGCCGGCACCAGCCACGCGCTCGAAGTGGGCTGCGGCGAGGGGGTCATCGCCAATCACCTGGCCTCTCGCTGGTCCCGGGTGACCGCCCTGGATCTACCCGATGCCGGACTGCGGGACCAGTGGCGGCAGCGGCCGGGACCGCACTACCTGCACGCCGACGCACACCGCCTTCCGTTCGAGGACAACCGGTTCGACGTGGTGGTCGCGGCAGAGGTGCTGGAGCACCTGCCGGACCCGGAGCGCGGGCTGGCCGAGATCGCCCGGGTCGGCGCCGGCCACCTGGTGCTGTCGGTGCCGCGCGAACCGATCTTCCGGTCCTGCAACCTGCTCGCCGGGCGGTACGTGCGCGACCTCGGCAACACCCCCGGGCACCTGAACCACTGGTCGACCCGGTCCTTCGTCCGGTTCGTCAGCACGGTGGCCGAGGTCCGTGCAGTCAGCAAGCCGTTCCCGTGGACCGTGGTGTGGGCCACTTTGCGGACCCGCCCGTGACCGCCCCGCCAGCTCGCCGGGGAGGGTGATGTCGCGCCGCCGAGGCGGCGATCGTCGCCGCCTTCGTCGGCTTCCTCACCCTTCGCCGCCATGGTGGGGATCTGGTTCAGTTTCCTGTGCTGGCGGGCGATCCTGACTGATCTGGCGAGCCGGATCCCGGTCACCGCCGGCATGCGGGGCTCTCGTCGGCCAAGTCGGCAAGATATGTGCCCACGTGGGCGTTCTGCTGCCATCAACACTTGCTCGGATGGTCTGTGGTGGTGGTGTGGGCGCCATCGGGGTGGAGCCGGATGGTGGCGGGCTGGCCGGGCTGGGTGGCGGCGTGGCGGCGTACCTGGGTGATGACGGTTGTGGTGTCGGTGAGGGTGCCGGTCGCCGCAGGCTGTTGTGGGACGGGTATCGGTTGTTCCGGGTCGGTGGGGATGGTCGTGCGGAGTGCGCCGTGCAGGTAGCGGTAGCAGAGCGCTACGGCTTCGGGCAGGGCAGCGCTGGTGGGGACGGGGTCGACGGCCAAGCGTGTGGCGGGGTCGACGACCCGGACGGACCAGGAGTGACCCTGGGACAGTTCGGGCCGGCCGATGGTGTTGCGGTGGTCGATGACGGTGACGTCGAGGCCGAGGCCGAGGCCGCGCACCAGGGCGGCGAGTTCGTCGAGGGTGGGGCCGGGCCAGCCGTTGGCGAGGACCATGACGCGGGCGCCGTCGTGGGTGGCGCCGACTTCACCGAGGTACGCGTCGACGGGGTCGCCGCCGGTGTGGGGGACCTGGCTGACGCCGTTGCGCAGGTGCTGGTCGATGACGTGTTCGCCGTCGATGTCGGTCAGGTCGGTCGGCCGCACGCCGAAGCCGGCCGCGAGCGCCCCGATCCGGTAGTGCTCGGGTAGTTGCCACACCATGCTGCCGGACAGCCGGTCAGCGACCGCGAGGGTGGGTGGTGGTTGGTCGGTGTCGTCGGGTCGCCAGTTGCGGTGCACGGTCCGGCCACGCAGGTCGGTGACGGTGAGCACCGCGCCGCGTCGGACCTGCCGGGTGCCGTAGCAGTCCAGGCAGAACGGCGGATCGGGCCGGTCGGCGCACCGGGTGCAGGGGTGGGCGGGGATCGGCTCGCCCCAGTGTTTCGGGGTCGGCGGTTCCCAGCCGCGCACGAATCTGCCGGGGGTGTCGGCGGGTCGCAGGCTGGTGTGCCACCAGTGCCGGTTACGCCAGATGGCCTGCGCGCCGCCGTGCTGCTCGGCATCGCTGATCATGCGGCGTTCGACCTGGTCCAGGTCGTGGCCGCCGGGGTGCCCGTCCAACCCGACCGGCACCGCACGCCCGGTGAGGGCAGCTTCGGTGAGGTAGTGGGCGGGTAGCAGCGGGTTGGCAACGGTCAGGCCGGTCACCGCCCGTTCGGCCGGGATGGCGGCGAGCGCGGTCGGCAGGTCGCCGATCCACCGGTGCTGGTAGTCGGGCACCGTACCGCCGGCGTGTTCGAACCGGACGTCCCAGCTGAGCCCACGCCCGATGGAGCTGGGCCGGACTTCGACGACCAGGTCGACGTGCAACTGGTCGGCGAGCGCGCACAGCCGGCCGAGCAGCCGGCCCGGGTCGCCGGGTGGCGGCGGTTCGACGCTGCGGCCGATCAGCACCAGCCACGGCGTGGCGGGCCGCTCGGCGAGCGCCACCGCCTCCCACCGCAGCCGGTCCCGCTCCGAAACGGTGGGCTGCCACTGCCGGGGCAGCGTCAACCCCGAAGACGGCAGCCGGCCCGGTTCGTCGGGGAAGTCCGGGTCACGCAACGTCGCGGCGGCCACCCCGGCACGCTGGGCAAGGTCCGTGACGATCGGCGCATACGGCAACCACCACGTCCCACCCGGCGTCGGCAACGGCGTGAACGAGCCCGGAACCAAACTGGTCGATGCCACCTGCCCGGTATCGAGGTTCGCCACGGTGAACACCCGCTGCGCCCGCCGCCGCTCCGCGCCGACCCCGACCACGTGCAGCGAACCGGCCGGCACCGCGTTGACCCCGTTCACGCCGCCACCCCCACCCCAAACCCGTAGGACTGCCGGGTCTGCTCGAACTGCTGCGACTGCCAGTCCCGCAACGCCTGCTTGACCCGCATGTTCTCGTCCTGGGTGGAGCGCAGCTCGGCGCGCAGGGCGGTCAACTCGTCAGCGACCAGGTGCAGGAACGCCCGCACCTCGACCGGGTCGCAGCCACGCCGAACCCGGTCGCCGAACGAACGGTCGCGGACCAGGCCTGGGCTGATCGACGGCCGCACCGGCCTGCCGTACAAGTGACCGACAGCGTTCGGGGCAGGCCGCACCGACGGACGCGGCCCGGCAGCGGCGTCGGCCGGCCGCCGGTTGTGGCGGGCGATCTCAGCGAGCAACCGCCGGTTACGCCGACTCCGCACCGGAGCCCGCCGGAACAGGTCAAGAAATCCACGCACAGCAGGAACCACCTTTCACACAATCGAAAAACCTTCAGAGGTACGCATGGAGAGGGCGCGGTTCGCGTCGCAGTTGTGCCGCCGCCCTTCAGCGGTGAGGCCGGCGCGGGCGGGGCGCCCAGCGAAGACCGTCACGCTGGACGAAGATCTCCCGACGCTCACGGGCCTCACCGTCGGGTGCCAACACATACCCGGCCAACCAGACCCAGCCCTCGTACGTCAGCTTCGTGTCCACTGTCGTCACCCGGAACCGGAAACCCCGCCCGGCCGCGAACTGCACACTCGCCCGACCATCAACGATCAACTCATCACCGGGGCGGGGATCCGCCGGCGACCGGTCGGCCGGCACGCTACCGACCAGCGGCCGGCACCGTCGTCCGACCGCAGTCGGGACACCACCGCGACTTGACCTTGAAGCTGAACAACCCGACAAAGAACCCGAGCAGGATTCCGGAAGTCAGGGCACCAAGCGCCACCATGATCAACCCTTCTGATTGGGCCGGGGCGACGAATGGGCCGCCGCCTTGCTGAGCACCAACTCACCTGGCACTACGCCAGATCTTCCGCGCCTTCTGGTTGACAATCAGATGTCGATAGAGCAACGATCTCACTCGATCTTGATAGGCGGCAGGTGTCACGGCGGTGACAGGTCGAAGTCCCCTGCCATATCACCCCTGTGTGGTGGATACTCGAAGCCATGAGGGATGAGCCTGAGGAAGACTCCCGGCCGGCGTGGGCGCAGCGGCTTCGCTCGGAGCGGACCGCCCGGGGGTGGTCCCAGAGTGACGCGGTACGGGCACTCAGAGCACACGCAGCCGAACCACTGCCCTCCGACAACGCCCTGTTGCGCAACTTGAAGCGGTGGGAAGCCGGTAGCTCCGAGCCCGATGTCTTTTACAAGACGCTGATCGCCAAGACCTATGGCACCGTCACAGCCGCATTCTTCCCTCGCCAGGGTGGGGCACACGTCGAAGCGGACCTGCTGGCGGACAGTGGCCTGGAAACCCTGGAGATTCTCTCTCGCATTCGCGCCTCGGATGTCTCGGCAGCCATGCTTGATGCACTTCGCATTGCGGCCGATCGGCTCTGCTGCGAGTACCCCTACGCTCCCCCGTATCAGCTCTATGTCGAGGGGAAGGCGTGGCTTCGACGCCTCACGAGCCTCATGGATCGCCGTTTAACGCTCGCGCAGCACAAAGAGGTTCTATCGCTTGCTGGTCTGGTTGCCTTGCTCGTAGGGTGCGTCGAATACGACTTAGGGCTACGGCGGGAAGCGGAAAGCACCCGTAAGGCTGCGCTAGCCCTTGGCGAGGAGGCGGGCGACGCTGCAGTTGTCGGGTGGGCGCACGAAATGCGCGCGTGGTACGCGCTGACGCAGGGCGACTACCGGGGAGCGATAGCCGCCGCTGATATTGGAGCGGCAAAGGCCCCCGGCCAAAGTGTTGCTGTGCAGCTAGCAGCGCAGCAGGCTAAGGCATGGGCACGTATCGGAGACCGCAGACAAGTGGAGACGGCACTTGATCGGGGCCGGTCACTCCTGGAATCACTGCCCTACCCAGAGGATACCGACCACCATTTTGTGGTTGATCCGTCGAAGTTCGACTTCTACGCGATGGACTGCTACCGGCTGGCACGAGAAGACCGGCTGGCCGGGATTTATGCCCATGAAGTCATACGGTCTTCCACGGATCCGGACGGCACCGAACGAAAGCCCATGAGGAACGCCGAGGCTCGTTTGACACTAGGTGTGGTATCGGCGCGCAGAGGGGAGATTGAGGAGGCAGTGGCCTACGGCCGACAAGCGCTGTCGGGCGACCGCAGGTCCCTACCGTCACTCCTCATGTGCTCCCGAGAGCTACGGCAACTGTTGCAGGAGCAAGTACCCAAACACCCTGAGGCGCTAGCCTTCCTGGACGAGCTACGAGTCCTCAGCAACCCAGCAGGCTCCCGGTAGCCCAGGAATCCATCCACGGGTGTTGCAGTCAGGGCAACAGATCCGGTTTCGCCCATCTCCGAACACAGCCTCGCCGGATCCTGCACACAGCTGGCAGGTCGAAGCGAAGGGCGGCCGGTCCGGCATGAGATGTCTCAATTCCGGGTAGCGGCGCGCTGCCTGGACGTGGGCGAACTCGTGCTCGCTCGCATCGGCGGGGCGCAACCTACCGTCGTCTTCGTCGATGAACACCTCGCCCGACTCTGACATGACGAAGGAGATCCCCAGGGTGCCGTAGACACCGAGCAGTCCGAGTTCCCGCGCCATCGCGGCAGCGGGATGGGCGGACGAAGCTTGGTCTTCGACGAGCCTCGCAAAGTACCCGGGAGCGCCCACGAGGCAAACATACTCGGGATCGCTCGTCGGTAGCGCCCCGTCATTCGGGGTCGCCGGTCCGTAGGTTGTCGACTATGGTCGGACGTACCTGACGAACGTGAGCACCCTTCCGGCGAGGCTGCTCCGCGACCGGGGAGGCCAGTTCGGCGAGCGTTGACGTGGTCAAGACCCGGCTGAGCAGGGGCCTGCGAAGCATGTCCCTTTCTCAGTTGACCTGCTCTCTTCTCAATGTTCCGGCTCCGCCTGGCGGGTTCTCAGCCAAGGTGCTCAGGCTGTCGGGGTACGGCCTGGCGTGCAACGCTGCGTACGGGGTGGATGTGCGTAGCCGGGCCGAACTCGCTCGGCCGTCGGTTGACCGTCGGCGGTCTATGGTGGGGCGATGTCCGAGCAATGGTCCTTGACCGTCGACTGCGCGCGCCCGCGCGAACTGGCCGTGTTCTGGTGCCTCGCGCTGGGGTACGTCCCGGCCGCCCCACCAGAAGGGTTCGCCACCTGGGAAGCATGGCAGACCCATTTCAAGGTTCCCGAGGACGAGTGGGACGACGGCGCCTTCATCGAGGACCCAGACGGCGTCCAGCCCGGTGTGTCGTTCCTGAAGGTGCCGGAACCGAAGGTAGTCAAGAACCGCATGCACTTCGACATCCGCGTCGGCGGAGGTCGGCAGGAGCCGTCCGAGATGCGCTGGCCGCAGGTCCAGGCGGTGGTCGACAAGCTGGTGGCGGCGGGCGGCACCCTGCTCCGGGTGGACGAATCAAACGGTACGCCTGACCACTTGACGATGGCAGACCCAGAGGGCAACGAGTTCGACGTCCTTTAGTGCGGCCGCCGGGCAGCTGGCCGCCGGACCCGGATGGGCGTATCGAACGCTCGTTCTCACCCCGCTACGCCTACAGGACAAGGCATTCAAGTCAGCCAGGGCTACAAGGCCAGCCGTGACCCCTGCAAGATCAGCCGTACTCACACTTACCGCGCGGATCTTGATGGCCGCGACGGTCGACGAGGTCATCGCCCAGCTCGTGCGCTGCCGCTGGCCTCAGCTCGGCCGCCGCGATGGCCCTGCGCGCCCAGCAGGAAGTGACCGAAGTCGAGGAGACCGCCGCTCAGTACATGTAGTCGCCCACCCTCGTCTGCTGATGATCCACAGCGGCTGTTCGACTTGACACGCCGGGGATGTGTCAGACCAAGCGCATCCGATCGCCCGGCTCAATCGCCCGGCTCAGCTGAGGCGGGCGGCGAGGGTGTCGAGGTCGTCGACGAACCAGACCTGCCGGCCCCGGTTCGACTCAACGACCAGGTCACGCAGCGCCGTACTGCCGGCGGTGTGGCCGGTGATGTCGCCGACCACGACCAACCGTAGCCGGTAGTTGACGAACTTCTGCATGATGCCGCCGGCCAGCCCGCTGCGCAGCGCGAAGAAGCGTTCGTCCAGCCGCGCGACCGGGATCGCGACGATCTCGGCACCGGCGAACGTCTGACCGATCACGTCCAGCGCGTCCTGCTCGCCAGCGATTTTCGGCCCGTCGGCGGTGCAGACCAGCACCGGTACGCCGGCCAGTTCGACGATCTCGTCAGCCATCGTCTCCAGCCCTCTCCCCGCTGTCCGTACGGAACATTCCGCTGCCCGCCCGCGTCACCGCGTCGATGGTGGACAGAATCTCGGCGACCGCGTCCGGGCCACCGAAGACGACGATCTTCAGCCGGTCTCGCGCCGGGTCGTACCCGGTCTGCAGCCGCAGCGGCGGCGCGGCCGACGCCCGGCTGCCGCCCTGCGCCCCGGCGACCAGCAGGGTGCTCAACCGGTCGGCGTCGGCGGACGTCAACCCGTCGATGTCGACCACCGCGGAGACCTCGACCACCGGGTCGGCCGGCTCGGCGGAGCCTGCGGCCCCGGCCGGGCGGCCGGTGAACGCGTCGAGGTCGGCCGGTGCGATCCGGTACTGCTTGCCGATCCGTACGGCCGGCAGCCGTCCGTCCCGGATGTAACTACGCACCGTACGCACATGCAGGTCAAGCTGCTCTGCGACTTCCTCCACCGAGAGCCACGACTTCGCCATTCTTCCCCATCAGCATCTTTTTCCCGTACGGCGGGGAAGTTTAGCGTATCAGCCGGTCGCCGACTACGATCCGGGCCGGTCACCGCCCGCCACCCCGGTTTGTCGCACCGGGGCGATACAACTTCTCGGGTACGGATCACCGGTCCGCAGCCCCGCCGTCTGAGATGACGGCTGACGACGGCTGCGGTCGACACGCCTGGAGGGCAACCCAGTGGACGCGGACGACGCCGCCTGGCAGCGGCGAAGCATGGTACGGATGGTGCCCACCGCACGACCCCGCAAGCTGGCGAAGGTCCCCTTCGTCGAGATGGCGGACGGACGCCTGCAGGGCGTCGTTTCCAGCGGCTCGGACATCGGGCGGGTGTACGTGTCGTCGGTCGCCGCCGGCAACTACGAGGTCAGTTGCAGCACCAACAACAACCGGCCGTGCGGCGGGCTGCGCGGCGGTGACTACGCGTGCAACCACCTGACCGCGCTCGCCGACGAGGCCGTCGTGCAGTACGGCGGCGACCGGGTCGCCCGCTTCCTGCGGCTGGAAACCAACGACGAGGTGACCACCGGCAACGAGATCTTCTGGGCGATCGGCCGGACCACCCTGGCCGGCGCGTCGCCGGCGGCGGCCGTGTTCAGCCGGTTCCTGCATCACTTGTCCTACCTGGACCTACCGGGGGCGGTCGAGCCGCTGCCCGAGCTGAGCTGGTTCCCGGCCGGGGCGGGGGCCCGCTGATGCGCGGGGCACAGCTCGACGACCTGCGCGACGGCGTACCGGCCGGGGTCGCTGAAGCGCTCGACGTGGTCGACCGGTTCGACCAGGCGATGACCGGCGGCCTCGGCCGGCTCGACCCGCAGGGTACGGCGGCCCTGGCCGACCTGGCCGGCGCGGTCTCGGCCACCCCGCTCGGCGCGGCGGCTGCCGAAGCCGTCGACAAGGTCACCGCCGGCTCGGTCGGCGAGGAGCAGTTACTGCTGCTGGCCGCCGCCCGTACGGCCGTGGTGGGCGCGGTGCACGACGCGCTGCGGGACCGGCTCGACGGCACGCTCGGCCGCGACCGGGCGCAGTGGACGGCACCGACCACGGCAGCCGCCCCGGCCGACGGACGGCTGCTGGCGGCCCGCTCCTGGCTGGCCGAGCTGGCCCTGGCGGGCTGGCGCAACGTCGACCACGACCTGGTGTCGGCCAGCCAGCAGGCACTGACCGCGCTGCTCGCCGACCCGGCCCGCCGCCGGATCGCGGTGCTGCTCGACGGGCTCGCCGACGAGCTGCGCTACTCCAGCCCGGTGGCCACCATGGAGCGGATTCCGGCCCGTCGCTGGGCCGACCTGTGGACCCGCGCCATGCTGCTGACCAGCCCGCCGGGCGGGCCGGCCGCGCCGGAGACGGTCTCCGGCCGGCTGCTGATCGTCGGCGCCGACGTGCAGGAGCACGCGACCGCCGTACAGCTGCAGGTGCACGCGGTGCTGGAGGCCGGCGGCGGGGGTGGCGACGCCGACCGGTCCCGGCTGGTCCGGGTCAACGTCTCCGCCGCCAAGGTCGACACGATCGTCGGTCCGGTGGTGTGGCAGCTGCTCGCGGAGCATCCGGTGCTGCTGGCCGCCCTGGCCGGCCGGCTCAGCCTCGACGTCACCGACCTGCCGCTGCTGCCCGGCGGCGACCTGCTCTGGCGCGACGACCAGGCCCGCCCCGGCGAGCCGACCGACCCGTTCGCCGTGGCCCGGGTGCAGCTCAGCGAGGCGCTCGCCCCGGCCGTACCGCCGCTGGACCGGCACCCGGTCGCCATCGCCGAGCCGGTGCTGCTGGAGGGCTACACGGTGCTCACCGACGACGCCGGGCTCGGCTTCGAGGTCGACGGCACCCGGGTCGCCGTCGACGTCGACCGGCTGCCCGGCTGCGGGCCGATCACCGCCGAACTGCTGGCCAAGTCGTCGGCCTGCATCGGGCTGCTGCGCTGGGACGGTGACGCGGCGGCCGGCCCAGGCTGGTCGGTGCAGCCGATCGGGATGCAGGTGACGGTGAAGCGCAAGCAGGTCGACCTGCACACCGGTGACTGGGCGCAGGGGCCGACCGACGCCAAGGTCGCCAAGGCGGTGGCCCGCTCCGGCGACAGCATCGCGATGCTGCGGGAGCGGGCGGGACGGTTGCTGCGGAAATGACCGATTCGATGATCAACTATCACGAGAACCGGCGCCAGGTGCTCTACTGGCGGCTGCTGGCCCGACTGTTCGACGGGCAGGAGCAGGCCACACTGGAACGCACCAGCATGGCGGTGGTCGACGAGCTGGGGCTGCCGGCCGCGCTGCTCGACCCGGCGGTCTCCATCGACACCGTCGTGCAGCGGTTCCCGGAGCTGGCCGACGAGCTGCCCGGCCTGCTCGTACCGCCGGCTGAGGGCGAGAGCGCCGACGAGCAGCCGGCTGCGGGCGACAGCGCCGGCGAGTCGTCGGTGCAGGTCGGGGGCGACGAGGTACGCCGGGCCGCGCTGGCGTCGAAGCTGCTGCTCAACATCTTCGCCACCGGCAGCGGTGACGTCTCCGCCGGTCAGCTGGCCGGCTGGCAGTCCGACGCCGGCTGGTACCAGCAGGCCTGCGGCGCGACCCCGGGCCGCCGCGACGGGGTGCTCGGCACCATCGAGGCCGACCTGGTCCGCCGGATGCGGCTGCGCGAAGTGCTGGCCGATCCGGCGCTGGCCCGCCAGCTCACCCCGAGCATGTCGCTGATCGAACAGCTGCTGCGGGACAAGTCGAACCTGTCCGGAGTGGCGCTGGCCAACGCCAAGGCGCTGATCCGCCGGTTCGTCGACGAGGTCGCCGAGGTGCTCAAGACCCAGGTGCAGCAGACCAGCGTCGGCACCATCGACCGGTCGGTCCCGCCGAAGCGGGTGTTCCGCAACCTCGATCTGAACCGCACCATCTGGAAGAACCTGCCGAACTGGAGTCCGCAGGACGAGCGGCTCTACGTCGATCGGCTGTACTACAAGCAGACCGCGAAGCGGACCACCCCGGCCCGCATGATCGTCGTCGTCGACCAGTCCGGCTCGATGGTCGACGCGATGGTCAACTGCACCATCCTGGCCTCGATCTTCGCCGGGCTGCCCAAGGTAGACGTGCATCTGGTCGCGTACGACACCCGGGCGTTGGACCTGACGCCGTGGGTGCATGACCCGTTCGAGGTGCTGCTGCGCACCCAGCTCGGCGGCGGCACCGACGGCATGGCCGCGTTGGAGCTGGCCCGGCCGAAGATCGCCGACCCGCGCAACACCGTGCTGGTGTGGATCTCCGACTTCTACGAGTGGAAGTCGCAGGAGGTCTTCAACGGGCTGCAGGCGGTGCACCGCAGCGGCGCCAGGCTGATCCCGGTCGGCTCGGTCTCCAGCGGCGGCCAGCAGAGCGTCAACCCATGGTTCCGGCAGCGACTCAAGGACCAGGGCACCCCGGTGCTGTCCGGGCACGTCCGCAAGCTCGTCGTCGAGCTCAAGAACTTCCTCACCTGATCCCCCTTTCCACTCGCCGTACGAGCCTTTCAATCTAGGAGAAACCGCACCATGACCGCAGAGATGCTGCGCGCCCCCGCCGAGATCAAGTACGCCGAGGAGCTCGACTGGCTCGAATCGATCGACGACAGCCCGAAGCCGTACTCGTGGCGGTTGAGCCCGAAGATGGTGCGCCTGTTCATCCTCGGTTCCGAGCGCGCCGACGGCCTCGACCGGGAGATCCCGCAGAAGTGGTTCGGTGACCGCAGCTTCGTCGAACGCAGCATCGTCACCCTCGCCTCCGACCGGGGGCTGCTGCTGATCGGCGACCCGGGCACCGGCAAGAGCTGGCTGGCCGAGCTGCTCGCCGCCGCGATCTGCCGCAACTCGACCCTGGTGGTGCAGGGCACTGCCGGCACCACCGAGGACCACATCAAGTACTCGTGGAACGTGTCGATGGTGATCGCCAAGGGCCAGTCCCGGCAGTCGATGATCCCGTCGCCGATCATGACCGCGATGGAGCAGGGGGTGATCGGCCGGTTCGAGGAGCTGACCCGCTCCACCAGCGACGTGCAGGACGCGCTGATCTCGATCCTGTCCGAGAAGTACGTCTCCATCCCGGAGCTCGACTCGGACAACATCGTCTTCGCCCAACCCGGATTCTCGATCATCGCCACCGCGAACAGCCGGGACCGGGGCGTCAACGACCTGTCGTCGGCGCTCAAGCGTCGGTTCAACTTCGTCCGGATCCCGGTGATCACGAACAAGCGCAGCGAAGCGGAGATCGTCCGGTTCCGCACCACCGAGCTGCTGCGACGCCACCAGATCGAGCTGGAGGTGCCACCGACCCTGCTGGACGTGCTGCTGCAGAGCTTCGCCGATCTGCGCAAGGCCGCCGCGTCGGCGACCAGCGACGACGAGAAGTTGGAGTCGGCGCTGTCCACTGCCGAGCAGATCGGCGTGCTGGAGGACGCGATCCTGCACAGCCAGTTCTTCGGTGACCGGACGCTGCGCGCCGAGACCCTGGCCAGCTCGATGGTCGGTTCGCTGGCCCGGCGCAGCCCGGAGGACCTGGCGATCCTGAACAAGTTCTGGCACGGGGTGATCGAGCCGCGCAGCAAGGCCGACGGCGGGGAGTGGCCGGCGTTCCTCGAAGGCGGCCGGCAGAGCATTGCGACCCTGTCATGAGCAAGCCCGTCACGAGCAGGCCCGTCACGAGTGCGTCGGTCACGGGTGCGTCGTCGGACAGCCGGTTCGGGGCGTTGCGGGAGCAGTTGGCGGACGCCGCGACGGCGTTCGCCGACTCGCCCGACGCGCTGACCGGCATCCTCGCCGGCCTGGTCGACGACGTCGACCACGCACTCGGCGAGGAGTTGGAGATCTTCCCGGTCTGCCACCACTCGCCGTCGTCGGCGTTGGCGATGGCCCGCCGGCTGCGCGCCAAACAGCCCAAGGTGATCTACCTGGAGCTGTGCGAGGACATGCAGCCGCTGCTGACCGAGCTGCGCAACTGCGAACTGCCGGTGGCGTTGCAGGCCTTCGCCAGCGACCTGGACGGCTTCCCCGCCGGGGCCGGGCCGTTGAGCGTGATCGCACCGATCACCGAGGCGTCCGCCGAGTACCAGGCGATCGCGTACGCGATGGAGACACCGGGCGTGGAACTGCTGCTGGTGGACCGCTCCACCGACCACGTCTTCCAGTGGCAGTCCGACGACCAGACGGATTCGGCCGCTCCGGCAGACGGCGACGACGAGCCGGCGCAGCAGGGCCAGCAGAGCGGGCAGGGCCAGCAGCAGGGCCAGGCAGACGGCGAGGACGATGAGAAGGCGCTGCACGGCGACGCCGTCGGTGTCGGGATCGGCGACCTGCGCCCCGGGTTCGCCGAGCTGGAGGCGTACCTGCTGCACCACGGCAAGGTGCGGCACTGGTCGGAATGGTGGGACCAGTACGTCGAGCAGCCGCTGATCGGCGCGGACCACGACACGTACCGGCAGGTCATGGTCATGATCGGCAGCCTGTTCCGGCGGCTGCGGCCGAGCGACGCGGCGCGGTGCGACCGCGACGAGGACCGGGAACGCTACATGTGGATCCGGATGCGCGAACACCTCGCCGCCTCCGGGGCCGACCCGGCCGACTGCCTGTACGTCTGCGGCGCGTTCCACGCCGCCAGCCGGGTCGAGCAGTTCGGCGTACGGTCGACCGCGCCGTTCGAGATCACCGCGCGGACCGACACCAAGTGGCGGTACGGGCTGATCCCGTCCAGCCACTCGGCGATCGAGGCACAGTTCGGGCTGGCCGGTGGCACGGTGTCGATCGCCGCCAGCACCTGGCAGAAGGCGCTGACCGGCAGCAAGATCATCCCGTACCGGCTGGCCGGGCAGCAGGGCGGCCGCAAGAGCTCGGCCCGCAAGCCGAAGAAGCCGGCGCGGCCAACGACCGCCGGCGGTGGCGGTGGTACGGCGGTCGCCGGCGACGATCGGCTCAGCGGCTTCCTGGCCGCCCCGAGCCGGCCCGGCGAGCTCGACGAGGCCGAGTTGCGCGGCTGGTCGGTCGACATCGTCCGGCTGGCCCGGCGCAACGGCTACCTGGCCAGCACCGCCGACGCGATCGCCATCTTCGAAACGGCGGTGCTGCTGGCCGGGATACGCAACCGACGCCGGCCCACCCCGTACGACTTCGCCGACGCCGCGGTCACCTGCATCGAGAAGGACGTGGTGCCGGGCCGGCGCGACGTCCGCCGGCTGTGCGAGATCATGTTCGGCGGTGACCGGATCGGTCGGGTCGGCTACGACGCACTGCCGCCGCTGGCCCGCGACGTCTACGACCGGCTGGCACCACTCGGGTTGGACCCGAAGCGGCGTACCGTGCAGCGGGCGCTGCTGGATCTGCACGGGCAGCCGGAGCTGCGGCCCTGCTCCGATCTGTTGTGGATGCTGCGGCGGCTGCTGCCGCCGGAGGTGGTCCGCCCGATCATGGGCGAGCGGCGGCTCGGCGAACAGTCCGTCCAGGAGAGCTGGGATGTCGCGATCGGTCGCCACCAGCGGTCGATCATCGAGCTCGGCTACGAGGGTGTGACCATCGAGCAGGTGCTCGAACAGCGGCTGCGCCGGGCGGCCTGGGATCCGCAGGCCACGGCGGCACACGCCCTCGCGGCGGTCGAGGACTCGCTGCTGTTCCTGAGCAACCGGCGGCTGACCGACGAGCTCGGTGCCCGGGCCGTGCAGCTGCTCGCCGCCGAGCGCACCGCCGACGGGGCGCCCGAGGTGCTGCAGCGGATCCGGCAGTTGCTGGCGTACTACCGCACCAGCGGTGAGCCGCAGCTGCCGGCCTGGTGCCAGGACTTCGTCAGTACCGGGTACGCCCACTACTGCACCCTGCTGCCGACCGCGTTCGTCGACGACGAGACCGGGCTGCGGCAGGTGGCGGCGATGCTGGGCTTCCTGATGACCATGGAAAGCGTCGCCATGGCGTTGGGCTGCGACCGGACCCAGCTGGAGCTGGCGGTACGCCAGTCGCATCCGGAGACACCGGCGAAGATCGCGTTGCACTGGGCGGCGCAGTCCCAGCTCGGTCAGCTGCCGCTGGCCGAGTTGCGTGAGCGGTGCTCGGATCTGCTGGCCAGCCCGCTCACCGTCGGGGCGTTCCCGCACTACCTGAGCGGGTTCGTGCAGGCGCTGGAGCCGGTGCCGACGTTGGCGCCGTTCGTGGTGGAGGTGCTGTCGGCGGCGTTCGGCCAGCTGCCCGACCCGGTGCTGCTGCCCTGGCTGCCGACGCTGATCACCACGCTGCGGGAGCAGGCCGGCGAGTTGGTGCCGATCCTGGTCCGGGAGGCCGGCCGTACCTTCCCGGCGACGCTGCCGGCGTTGGACTCCTGGACCCCGCCGTGGGCCGCAGCCGCCCCGACAGGACAGCAGACCGGCATGCAGACCGGCATTCCCGGCGGCGGGACGGCACCGGCGGCGGAGGCCGCCCGGTACGTCATGTCCGGGCCGGCGCCGCAGCTGCTGGCCGAGCATCCGCTGGCCGCCGTGGCGGTGGCGGATCTGCTGGACTGCGCGGCCGGTGCCGCGGCCGACGGGCAGGCGGTAGGGCTGGGTCCGGCCGACGGAGGGTCCGGCAATGCCGGCGGGGATCCGGCGGTGGCCGACCTGCTGGGGCGGTTCCCAGTGAGCGCGGCCGGCATCGCCGCCCACGTCGGGCTGGTCCCCGCCGCCGGTTGAGAGTGGCCCGGGGGTCGCCGGTGCCGGCGGTACGCTGCCGGCACCGGCGAGGGCGGGGCACTCGTACCCCCTCGACATGCTAGGTTTGCCGCGTTGCAGTTGATTTCTTCATGCCGCCTGCCTGATCGCAGCCGGCAGCAGCCGGGCATTGGCAGATTCTGCCGGTCTCTCCGGACGGAGATTGATGAGTGCGGCAGCAGAGGTCCGCACGTCGCGGACCCGTCACCGGCTAGGAGCAGACATGGCAATCGGTACCGTGAAGTGGTTCAACGCTGACAAGGGTTTCGGCTTCATCACCCAGGACAGCGGAGAAGCTGACGTCTTCGCCCACTTCACCGCGATCGCGTCCAGCGGTTTCCGTACCCTCGAAGAGAACCAGCGGGTGGAGTTCGACGTCGAGCAGGGCCAGAAGGGCCTGCAGGCGGCCAACATCCGGGTGATCTGAGGTTGTCCCCGTCCCTTGGGACGCGACCGTCGACGGCGTCGTCCCAGGGCGGGCTGACACCGGATCCGCTGACACCGGATCCCCTGCAACGGCAACTCTTTGACGACGCCGCCGGCACCGACACCGGCGGAGCGGACCAGCTCCGGCTGACCAGGGTGCCGCTCGCGGCGGAGATCAAGCTCTTTCTCGCCGACGATCCGACGCTCCTCTGGGCCCGGTTGGAAGCCGCCGCCGGCCGGCGGCTACCGCCGCCGTACTGGGCCTCGGCGTGGGCCGGCGGTCAGGCACTGGCCCGCTACCTGCTCGACAACCCCGACGTGGTCGCCGGGCGGCGGGTGCTCGATCTCGCCTCCGGGTCCGGGCTGGTCGCCATCGCGGCGGCGATGGCGGGTGCGGCGACGGTCACCGCCAACGACATCGATCCGTACGCCGCGACGGCGATAGCGCTCAACGCCGTCGTCAACGACGCCCGGCTCACCACCACCGTCGACGATCTGCTCGACGGCACCGTGACCGAGGTGGACCTGGTGCTGGTCGGCGACGCGTTGTACAACGCCGAACTCGCCACCCGGGTGCTGCCGTTCCTCGGCCGGCTCGCCGACCGGGGCGTGCAGGTGCTGGTGGGTGATCCGGGCCGGGGCCACTGCACCTTCGACCGGCTCGAACCGGTCGTCAGCTATCACCAGCTGAACGCGGGTGCCGCCGAGGACTCGTTGCTCGACCGCACCCAGGTACTGACCCTCCTGCCGCGCCGCTGAGCTAGAGTCAGCCTATGAGCGCGGAAGCCGTCGGCCGGCACATGCCTACGGTGATCACGCTCGACGACCTCACCGCGATGATGGCCGAGGACGAGCACCATCGGTACGAGATCAGCCCCGATCAAGTGCTGTCGGTCATGCCACCGGCCGGGTACATGCACGCGATCATCGCCACCCGGCTCACCGGATGGCTGCTCGCCGCCGGGATTCCCGCCGACCGCATCGCCCAGACGGTCGGCCTGCGTATCCCTGGGGCAGCCGGGAGCACCGGTGGGCGCATTCCTGATCTTGTCGTCTGGAACAAGGCGCAGGCCGATGGGGTGTGGCTACCTGTCACCGATGTCCTGCTGGTAGTGGAGATCATCTCGCCGGGCTCCGAGGCCACCGACACCGTCGCAAAACCGGCCGAGTACGCCGGTGCCGGCATCCCGCAGTACTGGACGATCGGCCAAGATTCGGCGCAGACCGTCACGATGTACCGACACGAGGGTGACCACTACCTGCCCCGGGCCACCATGCCGCTCGCCTGGGTGCTCAACGCCGACCCGGCCGAGCACGACCTCCACTGAAAGGTGCGGGGCCGCCGAGTGGTCCCGGCACGCCGGACGGCGCAACCGGGACCACGGCCAGCGGTCGCCGTACGGCTATCCGACCGCCACCGGCCCGGTGTTGCCGGGCAGCCGGGTCACGCTGGGCGGCAGCTGGGCCGCACCGGCGGACCGGCTCGCCGACGCGTCGGCCGGGCAGAGCGCGCCCAGCAGCAGCGTCTGCCAGGCGACGTCGACCGGGTGCGCGTCCGGGAACCCGATGTCGTAGTGACTGAGGTTGATACCGGTGGAGAGCTGACGTGCGCCGTCCCGGCTGTGCAGTGAGATCGTCAGATGGCCGAGCACCGCGCCGTCGTGTCCCCAGAACTCGCCGCACGGCAGCGGCGCCGAGTAGATGCCGAGACCGTAGCCGCCGAACTGCGGGGCGGACGGGTCGAACGGCACCGTGGTGAGCATCTCGTTGAGGGTGTCCGCGTCGAGCAGTTCACCGTCGAGCAGCGCCCGGTAGAACGTGTTCAGGTCGGCGGTGGTGGAGATCATCTCACCGGCGGTCCACGCCCAGCTCATGTTGAACTCGCCGAGGTCCCGCACACCGAACGACGCGAAGTAGGCGCCGCCGTGCGGGCCACGGATCGTCGGGTCGGCGCCGGGAAAGTAGGTGCCGGTCAGTCGCAACGGCCGCAGGATCCGCCGCTGCACCTCGGTGGTGGGGTCGTTGCCGGTGACCGCCTCGATCAGCAGGCCGGCGAGGACGTAGTTGGTGTTGGAGTAGCTGAACATCGCGCCGGGCGGGTTGGTGCGCGGCATCGCCAGGCCCGTCGCGACCAGCTCCGCCGGCGGGTACGTGGTGACCTGCATCTGGTCGATCGCGGCGTACGAGGTGAGCATCGCATTCGTGTAGTTGCCGATGCCGCTGGTGTGGTTGAGCAGCATCCGTACGGTGACCTGCTCGCCCACCTCGCCGGGAACCGTCTCGGGCAGCCACTGCCCGATGGGGTCGTCGAGCCCGAGCCGGCCTTCGTCGACAAGTTGCAGCACTGTGGCGGCGACGAACGTCTTGGTGGTGCTGCCGATCCGGTGCCGCATCCACGGCTGCATCGGGCGGGGTCGGGTGGCGTACGCGTGGCCGGCAGCGGCCTGCCACTCGTGTCGGCCGTCGCGGACGGCGGCCAGGACGCCGGGTACGCCGGCTTCCGTCACGTCGTCGAGTACGGACTGCAGTGCGGCGCGGTCGATGGCGTCGCCGGGCGAGCCGCCCGACGCGGGTCCACCGGCGGACGGGCCGGTTGACGGGCTGGGTCGCGCGGCGGCGGACGCTGGTACGACGGCGATCGCCGCCACCAGTGTCACGCTGGTGGCGGCGACCCGGAGTGTCCTAAAAAGGCTAGACATATTTACATGTTGCCGGCCTAGCCGATGTGACGCATCGTGCTCAGGTGCGAGAGCCAGCTCCCGCTGGCGGACGACCCGGCCTCCTGCTCACCGACGGTGGTCACTCTGGAGCGAAGACGGTCACTCTGGAGCGGAGACGGTCACCGTTGCCCGCCGCCGTACGGTCAGCAGCAGTGCGACACCGAGCGCCACCGCGACCGCACCGACGCCGACGACCGTGCCGACCGACGCGCCGGTGATCGGCAGTTCGTCGCCGTCGCCGGCCCCGCCGCCACCCGGTTCATCGTCCGGGTCGTCGCCCGCGCCGGTGAAGACGATGGCGACGGTGTTGTTCGACGGGTCGGACTCGGTCGACGGCCCGCCGCTGTCGGCGACGATCGTTCCGTCCGTACCCGGCGTTGATTCGATCTTCAATTGGAGGGTGTGGGTGATCTGCCCGCCGCCGGACGCGGTGGCCGGGAAGATGCTCTCGAAGTTGCACCGCAGTGCCGGTGACTCGGGCAGCCGGGTGCCCGGCTCGCCCTCGGTGTAGCACCAGTCGGACGGCAGCAGGACGGTGCCCGACGGCGCGGTGACGGTCACGCCCGGTCCGCTTCCGTCGGACGGCCCGTTGTTGACGACGGTGAAGGTCAGGTCGACGGTCTCGCCCGGCTCGCCGGTCACCGGCTCGGCCGTGACCGCGATGTCGAACGTGTTCGGCTTGGTGTGTACGGCGAAGTAGTCGACGTTGTCCTCGGTGTCGATCTCCTCAAGGAGCGACGCCGCCGATCGGCCCGCCGATCGGGCCGCCGCCGCCTGAGCATTCGCCAACGCCTCGTTGATCGACTTCCCGCCGGCCGTCGACGCCCGTGCCTGCGCCTGCGCCGGGTCGTCGGCGACCAGTCGCGCCTCGAACGACCCGCTCGTCTGGTCCGGGCCGGCCAGGTTGTTGCCGAAGTACAGGTCGAACAGCGACTCGCCCTGCTCGTCGACGAGGAACAGGGTCTCCCCCGGCGCCAGCGGGATGGTCAGCGCACAGGTGACCCGACTCGGGCCGTACGCGTACCCCTCCGTCTTCGGGTCGTTCGGCCAGTAGGAGATGTAGTCACAGTCGGTGTACTCGTCGACGAAGCCGACTCCGGTCGGCAGGTCCAGCCCGATCGTGTAGCTGTCGGCGGTGCTGTCACCCTCGTTGAGCACGGCGGCGTACAGCGGGGCGGTGTCGCCCGGTCCGACCCGGTCCTGCTCGGTGTTGATGTCGTCGACCAGGGCGACCAGGTCGGGGCCGGAGGCCAGTACGGTCACCGGGAAGGTCGTGGTGTTGTCGGCCGGGTTGGCGTCCTGCTCGGCCGAGCTGATGGTGACGGTCATGGTGCCGGCGTCACCCGGCGTGGCACCGGCCCGGCTGGCCAGCCGCACCGGGTAGATGTGGTCGGTCAGTCCGGCGGCGAGGGCACCGTACGCGCAGGTGACGACCCGGTCGGTGATCTCGCAGCCGGGGTGGTAGCCCTCGGCCAGCTGCACCGCGTCGTCGACGCCGGTGGCGTCGACGACGATGGTCACGTCGCTCGCCGGCGCATCGCCGTAGTTGTAGACGTACATGCCGAGGGTGACGCCGGAGTTGTCCACCTCGGCGACTGGCTCCCGGTCGAACGAGACGAACAGGTCCGGCCCTGGGTTCTGGGCGGCGGCCGGAGCGGCCGCCGCGACGACGAGGGCACCGGCGAGCAGGGTGCCGGCTCCGAGCCGGCCCCAGCCGGCTGCGTTCAGCATCATGATTCTCCTGTGGACGGGTCAGGAGCCGGACTCTATCGACAGTCCACGAGGTCTGCCACCCCGATCCGCCCACCGGAATCAGAATGCGTCCGAGATTTCACCCGCGCTTCGAGTTCATCCGCAGCTGCTCGAAGTCGGTGGTCAACGCGAACGGGTCGGCCACCCGTACCGGCTCCCGGCGGTGCATCTCGACGGCCAGCTCCCGACCGGCCCGGGCGATCCGCCCGCGCAGCGCCCCGTCGTGGCCGCCGTTGCTTCCGGCGCCGGCGACCGGACCTGCGCCGTCGACGGCCCGGTCGTCTGTCTTGTCGCCGGCCCAGTCCTCGGGGCCGGCGAAGACGGCGGTCGGCAGCACCACCGCACGCAGGTAGGCGAACATCGGCCGCAGCGCGTGCTCCAAGGTGAGCGAATGCCGGGTGGTGCCGCCGGTGGCACCGACCAGCACCGGCTTGTCGAACAGCGCGCCCTCCGGCAGTACGTCGAAGAAGGCCTTGAACAGCCCGCTGTACGCGGCGTTGAACACCGGGCTGACCGCGATCAGCCCGTCGGCGGCCGCCACGGCGTCCAACGCCTGCTTCAGCGCCGGTGCCGGGAACCCGGTCAGCGTGTTGTCGACCACCTCGTGGGCATGGTCGCGTACCTCGATCACCGTCGTCTCCAGCTGCCCGCCGAGACCGGCCAGCTCGTCGCGGACCGCCGCGGCGAGCTGGTCGGCGAGCAGCCGGCTGGTCGACGGCTGGCGTACGCCGGCGGTGACGACCGCCAGTCGCCGGCCGCCGGTGTTCGTGGCCATCGCCGTCACACCGTGGCCGGCGCGGCCGAGTCGGCGGCGCTCTCGGCCGTACTGCCGTCGGTCGCCGTGCTGCCGTCAGCCGCCGCCTCGACCAGGGACGCGTGGGTGGGGGCGTCTGGCACGTGCGCCGGCCGGCCCACCGCGAACTCGCGCCGCAGCACCGGCACGACCTCCTCGCCGAGCATGTCCAACTGCTCCAGCACCGTCTTCAGCGGCAGTCCGGCGTGGTCGACCAAGAACAGCTGCCGCTGGTAGTCGCCGACGTACTCGCGGAAGGTCAGCGTACGGTCGATGACCTGCTGCGGGCTGCCGACGGTGAGCGGCGTCTGCGAGCTGAAGTCCTCCAACGACGGACCGTGCCCGTAGACTGGGGCGTTGTCGAAGTACGGCCGGAACTCGCGCACCGCGTCCTGCGAGTTGCGCCGCATGAACACCTGCCCGCCGAGGCCGACGATCGCCTGGTCGGCGGAGCCGTGGCCGTAGTGGGCGAACCGTTCCCGGTAGAGGCCGACCATCCGCTGGGTGTGCTCCTTGGGCCAGAAGATGTGGTTGGCGAAGAAACCGTCGCCGTAGTAGGCGGCCTGCTCGGCGACCTCCGGGCTGCGGATCGAGCCGTGCCAGACGAACGGCGGTACGCCGTCGAGCGGGCGCGGCGTCGAGGTGAAGCTCTGCAGCGGGGTACGGAACTTGCCCTGCCAGTTGACGACGTCCTCGCGCCACAGCCGGCGCAGCAGGTCGTAGTTCTCGATGGTCAGCGGGATACCGTTGCGGATGTCCTGGCCGAACCACGGGTAGACCGGCCCGGTGTTGCCGCGCCCCATCATCAGGTCGACCCGGCCGTCGGCCAGGTGCTGCAGCATCGCGTAGTCCTCGGCGATCTTCACCGGGTCGTTGGTGGTGATCAGGGTGGTCGCGGTGGACAGCAGCAGCCGCTCGGTCTTCGCCGCGACGTAGCCGAGCATGGTGGTCGGCGACGACGGCACGAACGGCGGGTTGTGGTGCTCGCCGGTGGCGAAGACGTCCAGGCCGACCTCTTCGGCCTTGAGCGCGATGGCGACCATGGCCTTGATCCGCTCACGCTCGGTCGGCTCCCGACCGTTGGTCGGGTCGACGGTGACGTCACCGACGGTGAAGACGCCGAACTGCATGGTCTGCTCCTCCTCGCGGCGAGGGGCCGGTTGGGATTCCCTCGGACTACCCGGCCAAACATAGTTGCTGCGTCAACTATTCCGCGAGTCGCGGGCCGCCGCCCGACTACCCGGTGAACGCCCCGTCGACGAGGCGGGCCTCCAGCGCCCGCAGGAACCGCTCGATGTCGTCGGTCGAGAGGTAGGTGGTGTCGGCGGTCAGCGCCAGCCCCAGCCCGTCCGGGCGGTCGACGATCTCGATCCGGGTCCGCCAGGTGAACCGCTCGATCCGCTCGGCCAGCCGAAACGTGGTGCCGGCCAGCGCGCCGCGTACCGCCGCCTCGTCGACGTCCCGGCCGAACAGGTCGCTGTCCGCCGACAGCCGGATGTCGTTCAGATAGCAGTGCGGGTTCACCCCGGTCGCGTACGGCAGGCCGGCCGCGCCGAACGCGTCGCTGAGCGTCTGCGGGTCGTAGTAGGCGTGCCGGTACCCGTCCAGCGCCGCCCGCCACACCCGGGGCAGCAGGTACGCCATCCGGCGGTCGCCGGTCAGCTCGACCGGCACCAGGGCCAGCTGGTTCAGCTTGGCGACCGCCTCCGGGTAGCCGTCCAGTATCCGGTTGTTGACCATCGTGTGTATGCCGACCAGGTCGTTGCCGGAGCATTCGCCGACCACCAGCGCCGCCGCCGCGAGCAGCACCGTCGAGGTGGTCGTCCGATGCCGTACGGCGAGCATCCTGGTCGCGGTGTCCGCCGCCGCCGACGTCAGGACGCCCCGCCGGAAACGCGGCGTGGCCGGCTCCCGCTGCGGCATCCGGGTGTCGCGCGACAGCCGGCGGGTCACCTCGACCCAGTACGCCGCCGCCCGCACCGACCGCCGCCGGTGGCTCTCCCGCTGCTCCAGGTCGGCGACGTCCGCCGACTGCAGGCCGGGCGTGCTGTCGATCCGGCCCCGGGCCAGCAGCAGCCGCAGGTCACGCAGCACCAGCTCGGCCGCCCGGAAGTCGACCGTGGTGTGGCTGAACACCACCACGATCTGGTGCGGCACCCCGTCGCGGGTGACCACGGCGACGCGCTGCGGCCAGTCGTCGGCGTGCGCGAACGGCTCCGCCGCCAACTCGTCGGCGACCCGCTGTGCCACCGCCACCGGATCCGCCGACCCGGCCGGCACCACCGGCACCGACAGTTCGCCCCGGTCGGCGACCCGTTGGCGAGGCTCGTCGCCGGCCAGCTCCAGCCGGGTACGCAGCGCGGTGTGCCGCACCATCAGGGCGGCGATCGCCGCGTACACCCGTTCGGGGTCGGAGCGTGCCCGGCGGGGCACCGCGACGTGCCGTTTCAACGCGAACATGGCCTGGCTGGCGCCATGCCGTCGGAGCGCCATCCACAGTGCCCGCTGGCCCCAGGTGATCGGGGCGGTGCGCGCCGGATCCGGCGCGACGAACGACACCGTACGCCGGCCCACGGTCGACAGTTCGGTCACCACGTCGACCAGTATCAGTGGATGTGCCGTTACCCGACAGGGTCGAGTAAGCGCTTTCCTCTGACCGATCGGCCGATGATCATCACCTGGGCGGTAGTCTCCGGCAGGTGCCCCACCACGCACGCGCCGCCCACCGGATCCGGGACCGGATCCGCCTGCTCTTCGTCAACACCCAGGAACGCGCCACACTGACCGCCCTCGGCCTCACCGGCTATCCGCAGTGGATAGCCGCCGCCACCGGGCTGGACCCGGCGCAGATCGTCACCATCGACGTCGCCGACGGCCAGCCGCTGCCCGACACCATCGAGGCCGACGCGGTCATCGGCGGCGGATCCGGGCACTCCGCGTACGAGAAGCTGCCGTGGATCGCCCGGACCAAGGAGTTCTTCCGCGCCGCCGCTGCGGCCGGCGTACCGGAGCTGCACATCTGCTGGTCGCATCAGGCCCGCGCCGAGTCGGTCGGCGGGCGGGCGGCGATCGGCGGGCACGGCCGCCGCTTCGGCGTCGACACGGTTCGGCTGACCCCGGCCGGGCGGCTCGACCCGCTGTTCACCGGGCTGCCCGACGAGTTCGACCTGTTCACCTCGCACGTCGACGTGGTCGAGAAACTGCCGGCGCGGGCCGCCGAAGGGGCGGTCGTCGAGTTGGCGTACAGCCGGGTCTACCGCAACGAGGTGCTGGCGATCGGCCCGACCGTACGGACGATCCAGGCCCACCCCGAAATCACCGCGAGTATCGTCGCGGCGCTGGCCCGCAGCCGACGCGGTGCCCTGGTCCGCGAAGGCTCGATCGGCCCCGACGACGCCGACCTCGACGCCTTCACCGCCACCCTGTACGCCCGTGAGGCGCAGATCGTCGCGACCTCGCGGCGGCTGCTTGCCAACTGGCTGCGGTACCACGCCCGCCCAGGTGTCCGGCCCGACACCGCTCCGACCGGTACGCCCGCCGTCGGCGCTGGCGTTGGCGTCGTCGCCGGTGCTGGTGTCGTCGCTGGTGCTGGTGCTCATGGCGGGGTGCCGTCGGCGGTCGGCAGCGTGTTGTGAGCGTCGTCCTGCCAGCGGCGCGCAGCAGCGCCGAAGCACGCCTCTACGTCGAGCTGCACCCGTGCGACTGCAGCGAAGCGCGGTTCGAGCCGCAGGTCGAGGTGGTCGCGCTCGCCGATGGCGACCTGGCCACCCGCTACCACGGAAGCTGTGCCGGCTGCGGCACCGCGCGGGAGTTCCTGTTCCGGCTGCCCGCCGAGCCGGTGCGCCCGTCGGCCGGCACTGCCTTCTCGTACGGCGGCCCGGAGCCGTCGCAGCTCATCGACCCCGGCGAGTGGATTGCCGTCGCCGACCGGTACGCCGCCCTGGTCCCCGCCGACTTCGCCACCGCCGGGCCGGCTGGTGCCGACCCGGTCACGCTCGATCCGGTACAGCGGCGGCGGGCGACGGCGGCCCTGTCCCGGGCCGTCGCCGCTCTCGACGAGGTGCTGAAGTTCGTCCCGGCCGACGCCGACGAGGTGCCGTCCGACACCGTCACCAGCGAGGTCGGGCGACGGATGCGACGACGCGGACCGGGCCGGTTCCGCCGCGACCGCCTCACCGCCCTCCGCGACACCTACACAACCCTCCTCTCCGGTACACCGGCAGGACCGCCGGACTGACGCCGCCTACGCCTGCACACCGCCGCCAACTCGGCGTAACCAGCAGCTATCCGATCACGTGTTCCCTGGGGCCGCTGCGTACCGCATCACCCACCACGGACTACGGCTGCCCAAAATCCACCAGATTCCTGCCCAAGAGCCATGCTTGCGCCAAGCATAGAGTCCACGGGAAGCTGTCCTGACCAGCGTTTCTGCAACGCGGTCATACTAGGCAATCCCAAGGGAGAGATTTCACATTGAGACCCCCTTGACGAGCAGCTACCGGAGGTCCACGAGCGAACCAAAGAAGCTTTCCTCACGGGAAGTGACAGACTCCATCCGCAATGCTATGGTAGTTCTGGTGGTTCCACCGCAGTCGATTTGTTTGATCACTGCAGATAGGGAAATCATGTCAAATTCGAAATCCAGTCGAACTCTGCTCAGCAAGGTCGCCGTCGTAACGACGCTGATAGCCGTGTTATCGCCGACACTGCTAGCAACACCGGCATACGCCGGTTATCAAACACCGATCAGTGGCTCCACTTTCAGCTCGGGAACTGTCTGGTACCTATCAACCACCTGGCGCACCGTATCCTTCTATGGCCCGTATATTGAGATCAATATTCATCGGGCACCCCGGCTGGCGGATGGTAAGGCCGACTACATGAGATGGCGGATCAATCAAGGTTCCAGTTCCACCGATGGCCCCGTCTACGCAATCAATGAGACTCCGTCAGGCTACACCGACCTTGGCTACTACGGCCCACCTTACACTCAGTTCCGAAATAAGTTTGGGCGCGGGACCACCTGCAACAACTGCGACCACGATTTCGAAGGTAAAATGACCTACTAGCGCGAGTGGCCGAGCCGGGCTAGGCGAGTCAGACTTGACACGCGTTGCCCGGCTCGGCCGTTCGAATCACCAGCCCGGAAAGGCATAGAAGACTGAGTGTTCAGGAACACGATACACAGAGTGGGTGTCTTACTCTTGCCACTCGTATCTGCTTCAATTTTCTCCTGTGGCGCACCCTCAAACGCATCGAGATATGTCGACGCAGCGCAGGCGACTCGCGAGTACCTGGATGAGGCCGAGCAGTTGCACCTCGCCGCAGGCTGGGAGTGGCCCACGCATCCCGGCTATTCGGATCGCGACGAGAATGGCGACCGCGTATTGTACGAAGTAAATTTGGGCCGAGTCGACGCCGCCTGGTATTGGCATTGTTCATGGGCGCAGACTTTGCTCGCTGCGACGAGCTCAGAAGATTACACCCACGCGAACACATTCGTCCAAGATCTGCGCACTTCTGCGTTCTACCAGTGGGGGTTAGACGCAGAAGAACAGAGTCGCAGAGATAAGATTCTGGACGACGTCGCGGACGGAGATCTTACCGAATTTAGTAAGATAATCAACCTAAATTGCCCAGATGCACCAAGGTAGGCCAATGCCAGCTGCAACAATTCAGCAGTTGTTCCGAGTCCCACTGACTGTGCCACTTCTTGCCGGCGGAGGACTCGGCACCGCCACCTTTCTGGTGGATCTGATCCCAGAGTTCCTCGCATTCTTCATCACCCCCGTCGTTAGTTCCGCTGCAGCCTGGGGTGCGGTGGCGCTCCTCGTGGCGATGCGCACTGAGACACGCTCATTCGCCACGCTATTTGGCGTGGCAACACTTTGTTCATCGACCGCAACCTACTACCTACTTATTCTAGTGTTGAGTCAACGCTGGAAACTCGGTGCCGAAACGGAAAATTTCACCCTATCACATAGCGGCATTCTCTCGGTCGTAGCAGCGAATGGATTCTGGCTCCTACTGTCGATATTTGCCGGAGCGACACTCGGAGTTCTTGCTCACGCAATTCGATCTGGCCCACCTGCACGAAGTGCTGCCTTGACCGGTATAACGACAGGGATGCTAGCAACCGAAGGGACCTACACAATCATTCACGTCTCATTTATCTGGGTCGGACCGCTTGACTCCTTCACATGGGCAAGAATACAAACGGCCTCGATGCAGTTGTTGTTAGCTGGGCTCGTTCTTGCGCTGATCGTCACAACCCGCAAACTACACCACACCTGGGCGGTATTACTGACATCCTTCATTGCATCAATTTCTGTTGGTATTGCCCTTTGGCTCCCTTTGGCGGAAATCCGACAGTCCCTTTAGGTTACTCCGATTTCAACCCATGGGCTCGCCGAGGTCGCGGCCGGCTTGAGACAGAGTGCCGGCCCATCTCGATGAGGCGGCTCAGCCGCCAAGCTGCCGGCCGCCGCTTGGCCTGAGACCGCCCGCCGGGAGGCAGAAGGGCTGTCCAACACGACCAAGGTGGAGCGCTACCTCGCCCATCTCGCCGCCTAGGTGGTTGACGCCGCCGACATCACAGACATCTACGAAGAGGCCGGCCCGGCAGGCTCGATATCACCGACCTCAACAGGTCTGGGAACAACTGTGCCAGCTTCGCCATCGGTCTGTCTCATATCATCTCACTCTCGTACCAGGTGCCGCTCTGCGACGACGGCTGGGATGTGACGTGGAACCAAACACTCCATAAGGTGGAGTGGCATGGCGCAAGCACAGGTGGCCAGAACGACAGCCGCAGCGCGTCGGGCGCCAGCACTGTCCGACTCCCATGGAGCACACCCATCGTGTACATGAACTATCGGATCGGCTGGACATACGCCTGCTTCTGCTGATCGCCCACCTCTTCCCCGTGGCGGTCATCGGCCGCCACGGGGACATCGAGCCGGAGATTTCTCAGACATGCGCAATACTGTCGGCATGCGCGCCCGCATCCTCCTGACCGTCGTAGCCGGGCTACTCGCTGTGCAAGGCTGCGCTGACGCTACTACTGGCCCTGAGGCGCCCCCGCCCACCCCGACCGTCGGACAGCCCGTGGTGTTGGATGCCCGCGTACCGGGTTGGGAGACCGCCGCCTGGCTCGCCGAAGACGCGTTCTGCGTGTGCGTCGCCCGAGTCGATAAGCGCAGTGAGGGCAAGGAGAACGAGTTCGTCTTCTGCGATCCGGTACCGGAGACTCTGGACACTGTAGGTCCACCACTGCTGCCCACCAAGCCGATGCCGTACGTCGCCCCGCTTGACCCGCAGCAGCGGGAGATCATCCTGGTCGGGTCCGTACGCGGTGCGGTGACCAGCGTGTCCGTGACCATGTTCGGCCAGACCGCCACGGCCGCCGTACAGCAACTCCCCGCCACCGGCGGTCGCCAGATCGGCGCGTACGCGGTCTGGCTTCCTCGCGACGGGGGTCAGCGCGACGGGATGAACCTCTCCGACATCACCGCCGTCGTCGGCCACGACGCCGACGGCAACGTCGTGACCCAGCTGGACTGACACCAGCGGCGAGCGCCGGCCAATCTTGGTAACTCGTGGGCAGTCCCCGCGCAGACCCCACACCGGCATGTTATCTGGTGGATCCACTACCTTGGCCCGGACCTGGCGGCGCTGGCCAGCGAGTACGAACCGTTCAACCGCTGTCAGCCCGGCAGCCGGCAGTCCCGCCCACCGAGCCAGCGCCGCAGGATGTTCCCAACCAACTGCCAGACCAAGCCCTTATGAAGGGCAGCCCCAAGAAGCTGCGACACCGCGATTTCAAATTGAAACTCTAGCCCGAAAGGCCTCAATGAAGGGCAGCTCCCGAGAGAGCTGCGACCTCGCGGCGCTCGACTTCGATGACATGATCGACCTTCAGCCTCAATGAAGGGCAGCTCCCGAGAGAGCTGCGACCCGCGCGGACCTATCCGTCCCGAGCGTGCCGGGATCTGCTGCCTCAATGAAGGGCAGCTCCCGAGAGAGCTGCGACGGTGCACGACGAGCCAGCCGATCCAGCCGGCGGCGACGCCTCAATGAAGGGCAGCTCCCGAGAGAGCTGCGACGGCCGTCGCCATCACCATCCCCGCCGGCACCACCGTGCCTCAATGAAGGGCAGCTCCCGAGAGAGCTGCGACAGGGTACAGATTCTACCCCTCCTGAACTGCGGTGGAGCGGGCGGTCCGCGAAGGGTCCGCCCGGAGAGAGCACGACAACAGCCCAAGCGCCACCAACGTCCACTCTCGAATAGCAGTTGAACAGCGCAAACAGCTCCGCGAGGGGTCCGCGCTCACGGACGTCACGACGGAGCCTTCGCGGCGGAGAGCGAACCGACCGAGCCGGCCGGCGAACACGCGACCCCGACTCGCTGCGTCCGGCAAACGATACAGAGCGCCGACCCTACCGAGGCAGGGTCGGCGCTCTCCGACTGTCTCGCCGAGATAGCCGTCAGTGGTGCTGCTTGGCCAGCTCGACGAACGAACGCCACGCGGACGGGCCGAAGGCCAGGATACCGCCGTCGCGGTCCTTGGTGTCCCGGACCAAAACGCCGCCCGGAAGGTTGTCGGCAACCTCGACGCAGTTGTTCTGTCCGTTGCTACGGCTCGACTTGAACCAACGAGCCGCTGAAATGTCGCCAGTGATCACTTGTCCATCTCCTTCATCGCGTCCCTGATTGCCTGCCTCGACGCCCGCTCGTCCGGCGAGGCGTCCCAGATGTTGCTGAATGCTCCCTCGTACCGGTCGATCTCATGCGGTTTGTCCAGGAACAGCGCCCCGGTGAACCCGTCGACATAGACCGTGGGCGGTTCCGTCGCCTGGCCGTTGCCGTTGGTGGGGAACTCCAACACGGCAAACGGACCCGACATGATGCCGGCGTGCATCCCGACCGCGAACGGTAACACCCTGAGTGCCACGTTCGGCATCTCGCTCACGGTGACCAGCCGTTCCAGTTGGGCGCTCATGACCTCCTGCCCGCCCACCGGCCGGCGGAGGATCGACTCGTTGAGCACCATCCTCAGCTCCGGTGCCGCGACCGGTCTGGTGAGCAGCGCCTGCCGAGCGATTCGGAGCTTGACCCGCCGGTCGATCTCGCGCGGCTCCATGCCGGGGTTGTCGGCCTCGATCAGCGTACGGGCGTAGTCCTCGGTTTGCAGTAGCCCTGGAACGAGCTCGGCTTCGTACCACCGCAGGCATCGACAGGACTCCTCCAAGCCGATGTACACGTCGAAGCCCTCGTTGATTACGTCGCTGTATGACAGCCACCAGCCCTTGCTCTTGGTCTCCTTGGCGAGAGCCATGAGCGATGTCGTCGTCTCTGTCAGCGCACCGTAGACACGGCACATCTGCTCGACGTCGAGCGACCGCATGGACGTCTGCCCGGTCTCGATCCGCCAGATCTTCGCCTCGCTCCACTCCAGAGCGTCGGCTGCGGCTCTGACCGTGAACCGGGCCTGCATCCGGAGATCGCGCAGGCAGCGGCCCAGTTGCCGTCTCGGCACCGTTGACCCTGTCGCTCCTTCCGCCACGTCTCATCCTCCGCTCCTCGCCTCACGATGAGGCGACCCTGTCACTCACGATGAAAGCACCTGTACGCCTGTTTTGCAATGCATGCTTCGCTCGCTATGACGGACTTCCGGGTCCCCTAAATGAAGTCTTGCAGATCGATACCCGCAGTGCTCTACTCGTCCTCGATACCTGGGCGCACCGCACCGCCAAGCATCCGGCGAGGGATCGCCCGAGCACGCACATGTCGTCGGTCCCGCTCGACTCGAAGGGGGCAGTCCATGGTGAAGCCGTTGGTGTACGGCTACCTGCGGGTGGACCGCGATGCCCTCGATGGCGACATCCGGCAGATGGAAGTCGCGTTCAAGTTCTGGGCCGAGCAGGAGGGCTACTGCTTCGCGGGGCTCTTCCATGAGGACGACAGCGCGCTGAACCGCCCGGCCCTCACCGCACTGATCGAAGAGATCGGCCGCTGCGACGTCCGGCACGTGATCATGCCCAGCCTTGCGCACCTCTCCACGCACCAGGTCTTCCAGTGCCACCTTCTCGGCACGCTGGAAGACGCCGGCGTCCAGGTCCACACCCTGCAGGAGGAACTGAGCCCATGAAACCGCCGCTGTACGGCTACATCCGCCTACTGCCGCCGCACGCCAACACCAGCAACGCCATCGTGGACCAAGCCGAGCAACGCATGCAGCAGTTCGCCGACAGCCACGGCTACGAGCTGACCGCCGTCTTCATCGAACGCGCGACCAGCCGAGCCGCGTTCGACCGCCTGATGCATGACCTCCTCGTCGAGGACGCCCACCACATCATCGTCCCCGCCCACGAAACCCTCTCCGCACACCACAGCCACCTCTTCAACAACCTGATCGAGGAACTACACGCGGCAGACGCGCTCATCTTCGACCTCGAAGCCATCGACACCTGCGACAGGAGGATGTGGCCATGCTAGGAATCGGGGCGGCTATCGGCGCAGCGCTGCTCGGCTTCTGCGCCGGGCTGTGGTCATTCAAGGTCAAGTCCAGGTGGTGCCCGGACTGCGGGCGTACGAAGTACCCGATGGCGGATCGGCCTGGTGAGTAGCCGGCTACTCGCCACGCCGGAGCCGAAGCCCGGCGACGTGCTGATCATCGGCCGGGAAGCCAGCGTCCAGTTCGCCGACGACCGCGCCATCCGACTCCGGGTCATCGCCGTCGACCGGAAGTGGACCTACGACGGGTGGATCTGGCTGACCGGATACGTGATCGACCGTCACGGCAACGCCGCCGAACGGCGGGAAATCTTCGTCCAGCGCCACGGACTCTACCGACTGCCCCGGCGCACAGAAACCCGACCATCGACCAAATTGATCAAGGGAGAGAAATGATCACCGAGATGATCCGTGACTGGTGGCTGCGGCGGCTCGGCTGGCGCTCCGGCCGGTCGACGGCCTCCCAACGGCTGCACCACCTGCGACGCGAGTCGCGGCGACAACGGCAGACGGCATCGGCCCGTCACCGCCGACTCGACGGCAACCGGGGACATCACTGGTCCACCGAGGCGACCGAACTGGTCCCGACCCTGCGCCCACTGATGACCTACGGCCAGCAACTCGGCTACCGGGTCGTCCTGCACGGCTCACCCTGACCGGCCACCCGCCGCCGACACCCACCAAGCCGGGATCACCATGATCAGTTGATGGTGAGATACCTTTCAACCGGCGGGAAAGGTATCTCACCATCAACTCGTGGCATCTGCTGTGGTGGTGACCGGCTCGGGACAGGGTCCACCACAGGTAGCTGGACCGTCCCGCCAACTGGGGTCCGGCGTAGGCGACGAGCAGAAGCAGCTTCGGCCGCTGCACCCGGGTCCGCCCGATCGCCGGACAGACCCGGGACCAGTAACGGTCCATGGCCGCCTCAAGCTCGTGTCGCAGCAGCCAGGCGCACGCCCGTGGCCAGGCACCTCGGGTGCCGCGGATCACGCTGGTCAGCATCCGGTCGGCGGTGGCCAGGTAGACGGACTGGTTCATCGCAACCGCCTCACCAGCACCTTGGTGTTGTCGACCATCTTCCAGATGGACATCTCGCTTGGCACTCCGTGGACGGCGTCGGCGACTGCCTTGACCGTCCGGGTCGTTTCCCGGCCGTACTCGCGGTCGAGGTGCGCGAACAGGCTGCTGACCGAAGCACAACGGACGGCTCGACACCCGACAGTACCTGGCGAACCCGCATCCGGTACTCAGTGGCGCGGGCGCGTTACCCTCCGGTGGCCGGGGGTCATCGGGAAGGGGGAGGTAAGTGCGGATCGAGGTCGAGGGCAGTAACCCGACCGCCGACCTGGAGTCGTTACGAGACTGGTTCGCGGAGGTTGACGAGCTGCGAGGACGAGTCGACGAGATCCAGGCTCCCGCAGGTGCGGACAAGCTCGGGCCTCTGCTGGAGGCGTTGAGCGTGGCGGCGGGGTCGGGTGGGGTTGCCGCAGCTGTCGCCGCGTCGGTGATCGCCTGGCTGCGGACCCGGGCCGGCGTCGTGCGCGTACGGGTGGAGCGGCCGGACGGGACGAAGGTCAGCGTCGACGCGACCAGCGTGCGTACTCTGTCACCCGAAGCCGTCCGGGCCCAGGTGGAGCAGTTGCTCAGCGCCATCGAGCCCCCGCGATGAGCGGAGTGGTCGAGGGACTGGCGTCCGACGGGGTACGAGCACTGATCATCGCCACCGCCACGCACACCGGCTCGCGACTGCCCCCGGTTCCCGCGGCGCGGCGGTCGGCGGAGGCGCTGGCCGACCGCCTGGTCCGGGTGTGCGGGATGGCTTCGGACCGGGTACGTCTGTTGGTGGACCCACCGACCTCGCTGGACGTCGCACGGGCGGTGAGCGAGGAGGCCGCGAGGGCGACGACCGCGTTGTTCGTGTACTACGTCGGGCACGGCCTGCGTGGACCGGACGGCGCACTGTACCTGGCGGTGTCGAGTACCGACGAGTTGACGCCGGGTCTGGCCGCACACCAGGCGTACCCGTTCGCCGACCTACGCCAGGCTCTGACCTCGGCCCGGGCGTCGTCGCTGGTGGTGGTGTTGGACTGCTGCTTCTCGGGCCGGGCGCGGGCCGGGGCGGCACCGTCGGGTGCGTTCGACGCCCCACCCGTGCACGGCTTCTACCTGCTCGGGTCGGCCGAGCAGTTGGCGCTGGCGCCCGAGGACGCCGAGTACACCGTGTTCACCGGTGCGCTGATCGGGCTGCTCGACGGCGGCGACCCACGCGGCGGACCGGTGCTGACCCTCGACGACGCCTACCACTACCTCTTCGCTGCCCTGCGGGACCGTGGTGCACCGCTGCCGCGCCGCCAGGAAGGTGGACGCTCTGGGCAGCTCGTGCTGGCCCGCAACCCCGCCTCCACCGGACCCGAGCACGAGGAGGAGACGGAGCAGTCCGCCGGGCGAAGTCCGTACCTCAGCCTGGCGCCGTTCGGCGAGGAGGATGCGCCGTACTTTTACGGACGCGCCGAGCTGTCCGCCCGGCTGGTTCGGACCGTGCACGAGCGGGTGGACGATCCCGGCCCGCTGCTGCTGGTCGGCGCGTCGGGCAGCGGCAAGAGCTCCCTGGTGCAGGCCGGGCTGGTGCCCCGGATCCGGCAGTCGCCGGGATGGCGGTGCCGGCTGATGAGACCCGGTCAGCACCCGCTGACCCGGCTGGCTGCCGGCCTCGACGCCCCGGGTACCCAGGACGGCGAGGCACTGGGCGATCCCTCCCTCGCCGTGACGTGGCTGCCGGAGGACGACCCACCGGTGCTGCTGGTGGTCGACCAGCTCGAGGAGCTGGTCACCGTGTGCCAGGACGAGGAGGAGCGGGTAGCGTTCGCGGCGGCGCTCGCCGCGCTGGCTGGCTCCGGGCGCGCCGTCGTCCTGGGCGTCCTGCGCGCCGACTTCTACGCGCAGGCCATGCGCTATCCGGTGCTGGCCGACGCGTTACAGCAGCGGCAGTTCCTGATCGAGCCGATGGACCAGGCCCAGCTGCGGGAGGCGGTCGAAGGACCGGCGAGAGTCGCTGGACTGAAGCTGGACGAGGCGTTGTCCGACCTGCTCCTGCACGAGCTGGGTGCGTACCGCCGGCGAGGGCCCGAGTCGGGTGCGCTGCCCCTGCTGTCCCACGCGCTGTGGGCGACCTGGCAGCGGCGGCGTGGCAACCGCCTGACCGTGCGGGACTACCGGGACATCGGAGGGATCGGTGGTGCGATCGCGCGTACCGCCGAGGGCACGCTCGCCTCGTTGGACCCACCGGCCCGCGCCGCCGCCCGGCACATGCTGCCGCGCCTGGTGCGCGTCAACGAGGAGGCGGCTGACACCGCCTTGCCCGTCGACCGTGCCGACCTGGTACGCGGACTACCGGCCGACGCTGCCGACACCGCTCTGCGCGCCCTGACGGACGCCCGGCTGGTCATCATGGAGCGGGACGTGGTGCGGATCAGCCACGAGGCCCTACTGTCGTCCTGGCCTACGTTGGCCGAGTGGGTGGAGGCCGACCGGCAGTGGCTTACCGTCGCGCAGCGCCTGACCGCCGACGCCCGCGCCTGGACGGCGGAGGGTCGCGACCCGTCCCTGCTCTACCGGGGCGCCCGGCTGGCCCTCGTCCTGGACCAGGCGGCCGAGGCCGCCGGCGCCGACGAGCTCGACCAGCAGTCGTCCGCGTTCCTCGCCGCCGCCCGGAGTCAGGAACGCCGCAGCGCACAGCTCCGCCGCGGAGTGGTGGTGGCGCTCGCGGTGCTGCTCGTCGTCTCGCTGGCCGGTGGGCTGGTAGCCGTGGTCCAGGGTCGAGAAGCCTCCGCGCAGGCGCGGGTCGCCGACGCGCGCAGCCTGCTCACCACCGCCGACGCGGTCCTTTCCACCGATCCCCGGCTCGCGCTCCAACTCGCCGTGACCGCGCATCGCCTGTCACCCGGCACCGCGTCCCGCGCCCTGCTTACCGAGGTCCTGGCCACGTCGCGGTACGCGGGCGGGTTGCCCGACCAGCTCACACCCGTCACCGCCATGGCGCTGGCGCCGGAAAATCAGACGCTGGCGGTCGGTACCCAGGAAGGGGTGCAGCTTTGGGATGCCCGTGACTGGCAGGACCCGCGCCCGATCGGCGATCCGACGGGCGGGTTCGACGTGGCCGTCACGGCGATCGCCTGGCACCCCAGCGGGAGGTTGCTCGTCGCGGGTGACCGATCGTCCCTGCGCTTTCTCAGCGTCTCCCCGGATGGGCCGGTGGTGGAAGTGGCGTCGCTGCCCGGCTTCGGGTCCACGGTAGAGACCGTGGCGTGGTCGGCGGACGGTTCGGTGCTCGTCGCCGGCAACGCCACCATCACCGTGGTGATCACCCGGCACGAAAGCGGATACCGGGTTGCCGCCACGCTGCCGCACGACCCGGCTATCGTCTCCGCACGGGCCGTTCTCCACCAGGACGGCAGCTCCATGGTCGTCGGCACCGACGACGGCGACGCGCAGCTGTTCGACCTCTCCGACCCGCGCTCGCCGAGGAAGGTCGGGCCGCCGCTGTCCGTGGCGGCGCTGACCAGCGCACCGATCACCGCGATGGCGCTGTCGGCCGACGGCAGCGTGCTCGCCACCGGGACCGCGGACGCGAGGGTCGCGCTGTGGGACCTGCGGAACCGTGAGCGGCCCAGGCGGGTCGGCGACTCCCGCAGCGTGGGCGGCATGACCATGCAGGTGGTGCGGGTGGCGTTCGACCGGGATGACCGGGCACTGGTCGTCGCCGACCGCAGCGGCATGGTCGCGCTCATGCCGTTTCCACCGGGCACACCCCTGGCCGAGCGGCTGAATCCGGGCCGCATGGAGCCGTCGTTCGCCGCACACGCCGGCCAGGTCGGGGCCCTCGCCGTGGACACCAGTCGCGGCCTGCTGGTCACCGGCGGTGACGACGGGACGGTACGACTGTGGCATCTCGACGACAGCGGGGCGCGTCCCACCAGGTGGGGGGAACCGCTCGCGGGACACGAGACGGACACGCGCAACGGCCGCATCGAGGTCGCGGCGAACATCGCCACCAGCACCGCCGAGGACGGTCGCCTGTTGGTGTGGGACGTGACCGACGACGGCGCTTTCACACCCAGACCGCCGGTGCGCTTCGCCGGATCGCCAGGGACCTCGGACCACCCGAGCGGGTCGGCGCTGTCGCCGGACGGTGGGACGGTGGTGACCGCCACCGCCGATTCGCTGAGACTGTGGGACATTTCCCCAGTCGGCCCGCCCGAGCAGGTCGGCGCGGACGTACCGCTCGGGACCACACCGGTCGACTTCGCCTGGAGCAGGGACGGCCAGATCGTCCTCAGTGGGGGTGCCGACGGCACCGTGGCCGTGCACGACGTCGCTGACCGCGCCGCGCCCCGCGAGATCACGCGGTTCGACGTCGACGGCTCGGTCACCGACGTACACCTGGCGTGGACGGAGCCGTTGGCCGCCATCGGCACCGCGAGCGGCGTCGTGGCGTTGTGGGATCTGAGCGACCCGGAGGAGCCTCGGCGGCTCGGCGGCGTGCGCACCGGCCAGCACGGCACCCAGCGCTGGGCTTCCGCGTTGTCCGCGGACGGGACACTGCTGGCGATCGGTCAGTTCTCCGGCACCGTGCAGTTGTGGAGCGTGGCGAACCCGGCCGCGCCGGAACAGCTGGCGTCGTGGCAGACCCCTGGCGTCGGTCCGATCGCGTCGGCGGAGTTCTCTCCCGACGGCAGGGTGCTGGCTATCGGCGACACGACGGCGGTACGACTGTGGAACATCGTCGATCGGCAGCTGCCCCGCAGGCTGAGCCTGCCTCTGTACGGTCAGGCGATTCTGCCGGTTTCGCTTGCATTTCTGCCGGGTGGCGAGCGGCTGGCGAGCCAGACCGGCACGCACGTCGACATATGGGACCTGTCGGCGCTGCCGACGCTCCGCAACCAGGGTGTCCGCCTGGCGTGCGACCGCCTCGACGGGCAGGGCCTGAGCCGGGCCGACTGGGCCCGCTTCCTGCCCGGCCGCGACTATCAGAATGTCTGCGCCTGACCCGGCATGAAGATCTCCACCAACGTCCCACTATCCACACGGGGCACCGATGCCGGAAAGCAAATCGTAGGGACGCAGGCGCGGCATCGTCACCGACACCCTCGGGCGGCGCCGCGCACCTCACTGGCGGACGTACCCGATGTCGTCTGCGACGAGTTGTCGCGGGCGCGACGTGGGGTGATCATGCTTGCCGTTGACGGGTTCCCATACGACGCGGCGCTGGCGGCAGGCTGGCAAACCGCCGAGCTGACCTCGCTGGCCAGCACGTTTCCGAGCACGTCGACGACTGCGTGGCTGACCGCCATGACCGGAGTCGGGCCGGCTCAGCACGGGGTGCCCGGCATGGTTTACCGCATCCCCGGCCGTGGCACTCTGGTGTACGCCGTCACCGGCCAGGTGCTGGCGCAGGGACCAGCCGACCCGGGCGGCGACCCCAGACTCGTGATCGGCCACCCGACCATCTTCGACCGGGCGGTGGCTGACGGCGTGCAGTGCCGGGCGGTGGCCCGGGAGATCGCCCACCTACCCGGCCCGTGGGCGCAGGCGCTGCTCCGGGGCGCGACCGTCGTCCCGTCTGCACCGTCGGAGACGCTCGCCCGGCATGCCCGCGACCCCGCGTCGCTGGTCGACGCCGCCGCGACAGAGATCGATGAGCAGATCGGCATACAGATCGACGGGCAGGCCGGCGGCGTGCGGCGGGGGCAGCCGATGCTCCTGTGGACCTACGTCAACCTTGACGACTACCTGCATCGCCACGGCTACGACGAACCGGCCGTGGCGGCGATGGCCGAGCTGGGCAGCCGGGCCGCCCGGTGGGCGCAGGCCGGCTGGACGGTCATCGGCTACTCGGACCACGGCCAGGTCCGGTGCGCTCCGGACGAGAACCTGATGCGGGCCTGGTCCGCTCTGGACGATCCGGCACGACGGCTGCTCCCGGCCGGCGGGGCGGGCCGGGTCCGCTGGCTGTACCCGGCCCCCGGCGACGAAGACGAGGTCGGCGGCCGACTCGCTGCGGCGCTCGGCTCCTCGGCCAGGATCGTCGCCACCGACGAAGCCTGGCGGGACCGAGTAGGCCCGGTGATCGCGATCGCCGCAGACGAGCGCTTCCCCGTGCCGGACCCCAGCCTGAGCTGGGAGCACGGCGCCGACTCGGCCGACGAAACGGTGGTGCCGCTGGCGATCTGGCGGGGCCGCTAGTGCCGCATCAGGCAACGTTCGCCCTGTCGACCACGGCTCGTAGCCGTTGGTCGTCGGCGTGTCGGTTTCGCCAGATCATGTAGCGGCGGATCATGCTGCCCTGCTCCTTGATCTGGCCGGCGAGTGTCACTTCATCGGCTGTCATTTCATCGGCGTGCCAATCCGAAGCCGGTTGCCATCAGGGTCGCGCAGCTCAATCTCACGCGCCCACGGAACATCCTCCGCCTGCACATCGAACTCGGAGGCGATGGCCTCGACGTCACTAACGCGGAGGTAGACCAACGTGTCAGGACGCGCATCTCCCTTGTGCTCCGACAAGAACAACCGCACCCCGCCCCGGGCGACCTCGACGAACGCGGGAAAGCCCGGCTCGAAGCGGTGTTCCCACTGCTTGGCGAAGCCCAGTCGCTCGTACCAGGCAGCCGCCGCCGCAGCGTCCTCGACGCGAAGAATGGGGATGACTTCCTCGTTCATGAGGCCATCGTCGCAGACCGCCCAGGGTAGTCGATGCCTAATGTGGCACTAGGACAGACACGCGGCCGCCAGGAACACGAGCCGCTAGGAGGCGGTGCCGACGGGCGAGACGTCAGCCGGGCGCTGCGGGTGCGTCTGGGCCCGGAACGGCAACAGCGCGGCCCCCACCAGGATGAAGACTGCGGCGACCACGAAGTAGATCGGCCGGTACCCGACGGTGCCGACGACGACGGTGCCAACACCGATGCATACGGCGTACGGCGTATTGATGATCGCCTCCGACGCCACGATCGCGCGGCCCTGCAGCTCGGCGGAGGTGCGCCGCTGCACCAGGGTCACCTCGGCGACGAGGATCAGCGGCAACCCCAACCCGACCAGGACCGCCCCGGCGGCGACCCCGGTCAGGGTGGCGGTGCTGGCCACGGCGAGACCGACCCCGTTGAGCAGGAAGCCGGCGCAGGCGGCGGCGTACTCGCCGTAGCGCCGCATCGCGGGCCCGACCAGGAGACCGGCGACGACGCTGCCGGCGCCCTGGACGCCGCCGAGGATCCCGATGATGGCGGTCGGACGCTGCAGCCCGTCGCTGACGAGCGAGAACAGGGCCACGTTGATCATGCCGGCGCCGCCGAACGCGACCGCGCTGGCGATAACGATCCGCCGGATGATCGGATGGCGGGCCACGTGCCGGGCCCCGGCGACGACCTCGGCCGCGAGCGAGCCGCGCTCCGTGGCGTCGGCCGACCGGACCAGATCCCGGGGCCGGCGCAGCAGCACCAGCGACGCGGCGGACAGGGCGAACGTCGCGGCGTCGACCAGGATGACCGCTTCGATGCCGCTGGTGGTGTAGAGCGCGGCGCCGACGACCGGCCCGATCACCCGCATCCCCTGGCTGAGGCTGCTGAGTACGCCGTTGGCGTTGCCGAGGCTGTCGTCGGGCAGCATCGAGTGCAGCAGGCCGCCACGGGAGGCCCGGTAGATCTGCCCGGAGCAGCCGTACAGGAACGTGACGACGTACACCAGCCACAGGTCGGCCGCGTCGTCCACTGTCAGCAGTGCCAGAATCAGGATCGCCATCGACCCGTCGTTGGCCGTCATCAGCCACCGGCGTGGCAGGCGGTCCACCAGCAGACCGGTCAACGGCGACAGCAGCACGGCGATGGCGAACAGTAGGAAGACCAGGCCGGCGGCGCTGGTGGATCCGGTGAGGTCCTTCATCCAGATCGCCAGCACGATGACCATCATCGTGCTGCCGAACATGTTGAACGACTGACCGGCAAGGAGCAGCCGCATGTTGCGGTCACCCAGGATGACGGGCCGCATCAAGATCCTCCGCCGCATTGAGATCCTCTGCAGGGTTCAGGACCGGGACGACCCAGCCGGCCCGGTGCAGCATGTCGAAGACCCGGTCGGCGAACGCCACCGAGATGGGAAGTTCGCTGGCCAGCGCCGCCCACCAGGCCGCGCTGCGGCGGCCACGCCGGCCGTCGACGGCTCGCAACAGCGTGAGTACGCGGGCGTGGCTGCCGCCCCGGTCCTCAGCCAGGTGTTCGGCCAGCCAGGCGCGATCAGCGGCGGTAGCGGCCAGTGATCGGGGATTGACCGGGCCGAGCGCGGCGCGGGCCAGCACCGTACCCGACCCCTCGTCGGCGGTCGACGGCTCGGCGCCCAGCGCGCGTTCGCGGCCGGCGGCGGTCGCGCGGGCAGCGGCTGCGCGGTCCGCAGCGGTGGCGGACACGTCGGCCAGCCAGTGTGCCGTACGGACGATCTCCCCGGCCGGCACACCGGCGTGGGTCAGCGTGCCGACACATCTGCCGACGATTTCGCCGCAGTGTGCCACCCGCCGGCCGGATGCGGCGTCGCTGGCCGGGTCCAGCACCGGGCTGCCGTCGTCACCGTACGGGTACGGTGCCGGCGTACGCCGCCGGCCGGGCAGCGCCGCCAGGATGTGCCCGGCGGCCCAGCCGGCACACGCGTCGGCGACGTCGGCGGCCAACGCCGGGTCCGCGCGTCCGCGTACCGCCGCCACGGTCGAGGCCGCGACCGTGATGGTGCGACGCAGCTCAGCCGGGTCGACCATGTCGAGCGTGTCGGCCGAGGTGTGGTTGGTGCGGTCCGGCCAGTGCCCGAAGGACACCGTCGGGCACCCGGTCGGCGCGTCCGAGACGAGCGCGTGGTCGGATCCCCCGGAGAACGGTGCAATAGCCGTCTCCCCCGGTTCGCACGGCACCGCGCCGCTGTAGGACCGGGCCCGTGCCGGCATCAGGTCGGCGCAGCGTTCGGCCAGCGCCGGCAGAAACGACGGTACGTCATCCGGCCCTCGTTCGATCATCAGCGAGCTGCCGCAGCGGTACGGGTCCTGCCCGGCCATGTCCACGTTGACTGCCAGGCTGGGCCGGGCCACGGCACCGCTGCCCACGAGATCGTGCAGGTACGCGGCGACACCGACGAACTCCGGTGCCCACAGGAAACGCAGATCCGGTCCGCCGGCGGGCCGGGCACCGAGCAACCGGGCGGTCGCGAGCAGCGCGGCGACGCCGGAGGCGTTGTCGTTGGCGCTGGGCCGGGGATGGCACAGGTGCGCCGAGAGCAGGAACTCGTCGCCGCCACCGTCGCCGGGCAGCACCCCGGTCACCACCGGCATGTCGGCCGTCGACTCGGCCACCGCCACCTCGACGGTGACCGCCTCGCCCCGGTCGGCGGCCGTGCTGAGCCGGGTGAGCTGCGCGGCGGTGAGGCTGAAGCCGGCCAACGCCGTACCGGGCAGCAGTTCCAGCCGGCCGACCTGGTCGGCGAAGCGGTCGGTCCGGGCGCTGAGCGGGTCTGCGGCGACCGCGACGGCGCCGCCGGCCGCCGCCCGTCGGGCGCATTCCGGAAACGGTACGCGGACGTCGTCCAGCAGCACGAGCGTGCCGGTCGCGTCAGCGCCGGCGCACATCGCCGACCAGCGCAGCAGTGGTACGGCGACGCCGCCGGCGCGGGTCGGTGCCGAGTACGCCGCGAGGGTGTACGGCTGCGCCGGATAGTCGATCAGCGTCTCGCCGCTGTGCCGGAGGCTGGCCCGGACCGGGGTCCACGACATCGGGGCCTGGTAGGTCCACCACCGCCGGGCCCCGTCTGCCGGGAACGTGTGCACGGTGACGTCGCGCAGGCCGGCGTCTGCCGCACGCTGTGCGACGTAGCCGGCTGCGGCGAGGATCCCGGCCGAGGCCTGGTAGCGATCGTGGCGGGCGACCTCCGCGACGTCGGCCATGGCAGCGGCGACGTCGATGCCCTCGTGCACCGCCGCGATCAGCTGGGACAGTCTCATCAGCGGTCCGCCGGCCCGGGTCGGCCGGTGGCGGATCCGGCAGCGGCGGCCGTCGGGGCGGCGGCGAACGCGGCCAGGCGGGCCTCGGACAGCGGGACCGACAGCCGCAGTAGCGCGCCCGGTGGGCCGCCGGGCGCCAGCGACGGCACCTGCTTGGCGAGCACCCCTCGGGCGGCCAGGATCCGGCGTACCCCGTCCTCACCGGGCAGGGCCAGCCACG
The DNA here is from genome assembly GCF_003751085.1 of Micromonospora sp. Llam0. Taxonomy (NCBI): domain Bacteria; kingdom Bacillati; phylum Actinomycetota; class Actinomycetes; order Micromonosporales; family Micromonosporaceae; genus Micromonospora; species Micromonospora sp. Llam0. Next base: position 6,094,319 of record NZ_RJJY01000001.1, read on the forward strand.
GCAGCCGGGGATCGGTCGGCAGCGGGGTGAGACCGGCGGCGATCAACTGCTCCTCGACGTACGGCTTCACCTGTGCGATCCGTTTCCGCAGTAATGCAAGCGGATCCCGCTGGGTGAGCAGCGCGGCGGCCAGGTCCAGGGCGAGTGCGCTGACCGCCAGCGGCGGTGCCACCTGCCGGACCACATCGGCCAGGTCCGGTGCGGCGACGGCGTATCCGACCCGCAGCCCGCCGGCGCAGAACCCCTTCGACATGCTGCGGATGACGACTGTGCCGGGCAGCTCGTCGGTGAGCGGGGCGGCGCTCTGGTCAGGCGGTAGGTAGGCACCGAGTGTCTCGTCGACGACCAGCACACTGCCGACCGTGGCGCAGGCCTGCGCGACCCGGCGCAGTTGGTCCCCGGTCCAGATCGGGCCGAGCAGGCCGGGCCGGTCGACCAGGGTCAGCACCGGCCGGTGCTGGGTCACGGCGGCCACCGCGTCCGACGGGTCGCGCAGCGACGTGGCCAGGACCTGGCCACCGGTGGCGCCGGGCAGCTCCGGATGGCCGACCAGGTCGACCAGGACGGTGCCGCCGTCGCCCAGTCGGGCCAGCGCGTGCAGCAGGCCGGTGGCGCCGGCACCGGCGGTGACCCGTTCGGGCGGCAGGTGCCGGCCCTGCGGCCAGCCCAGATACGCGGCGACGAGGGGCGCGAGCCGCTGCGCCGCGTACGGGTCGGCGAGGTCGTAGCGGCGTGCCCGCTGGACTGCGGCCGGCCCGGTGGGCAGCGACGCCCACGCCGCGGCCAGCGCGGGTTCGACCGGTACGGCCTCATCGGGGGCGGCGCGCAGGTCGAGCGGCCCCGGTACGTGGTCGTCGGCAGGTGACGGGACTGGTGGCGTTGGCGTACGGTGGCCGTCGAGTGCCGAGGTCACCACCGGTGCCGGTCTGGCGACGAACTGGACGTAGCGGGCGTCCATGGTCAGTGTGGCACCTGCAGTGAAGTCCGCGTCGGTGCGGGCCACGGCGAACCCGGCCCGCGTCAGCAAGGTGGCCACCTCGGTCGGGTGGTAGAGGCGGACGTCGTCGGGCAGGACGGCGGTGGTGCCGTCGGGCCGGCGGACGTCGACCCGGCCGCTGCTGCGTCCGGTGGTCGGGTCGTAGCGGCGCTGAAAGTGGAACGCGGTGCCGCCGATGTCCGCGTGTGCCTCGTCCCGGTAGTGCCGGGCGATGGCGAGCACATTGGAATGGTCGAGGATGAGCGGACCGTCGGCGGGCAGCAGGCGGCGTACCGCGCGCAGCAGCCGGAGCTGATCGGCGTCGGTTCCCCAGCCGAACGCCTGCACGCAGATGGCCGCGTCGACGTCGGGCAGCCCCCACCCGGGCGGCTGCGCGCCGAGCAGGTCCACCCGGCGCAGGTCGAGTGTCACACCGGCGGCGTCGGCTGCGCTCGCGGCCCGCCGCAGCGCGTACCCGGACACGTCCACCCCGATGACGTCGAAGCCCTCGCGGGCCAGACCGACGGCGTGCCGGCCGACCCCGCAGCCCAGGTCGACCACGCGCCGGCCGGGGGCGTGGGTGGCCAGGACGTCCGCCAGGTAGGCGACCTCGGCGGCGGTGCGTTCGGCCGTGTACTCGTCGTCGGCGAACGTCCAGTAGTCAGCCGTGAAGTAACGCTCGTACCACGGGGTCGGCGGCATGCCGGTCAGGACACGGTGGTGAGTTCGCGACGGGCGAAGAAATCGCAGACGTCGCAGAGGTCCGGCGCGTTGGCGACACCTTCCTGCTGCAGGTAGACCCCGCCGCAGACGCGGCAGGTCGCTTCCATGAAGGGGAACATGTAGCGCTGCATGTTCTCGAACGCGGAGAACATGTAGTAGTCGATGCCCGGCCACAGATCGAGCAGATGGTCGGTCATGGCGTACGACAGGGACCGCTCGTCCGGGCCGGTGGTGAACCGTCCCGGTGTGCCCTGTCGGTTCAGTTCCGGCGCGACCAGCTCCAGGTACAGCGTCAGTTCCTTCTTGGTGATCCGGTACAGCGGGAAGATGTACCGCAGGCCGCCAATTTGCCGGGTCGGGATGCCACCCATCCGGAATCCGCTGGTCATCCAAGTGACCATGCTGGCCAGCAGGTCGTCGGCGTTGAAGCCGAACGCCACCACGCCGGCGCCGCGCGCGTGTGCCTCCTCCTCCAGCATCCGCCGCAACACCTGGTGGCCGATGACCATCGTCAGGTGGCTGCCCTCGTCGCCGACGATCTCGTTCATCGAGTCGACGAACGTGCCGCGTAGCCGGAACGCCCGCTCCACGTCCGCCGCAGTCACGATGACCTGCTCGATCCCCAGCCGTTCGCCGGAGGCGCGGGCGGCGGCGAACGTCGCCGGCTCCTCCCAGTCGGGCAGGCCGGTGATGGTCACGGCCGTCATGTTCAGTGGCGGCAGTCGGTCTCTGGTCCGCTCCAGCAGGGTCAGGTAGGCGACGCTGTCCCGCCCGCCGGACAGCCCGACGATCACGTGGTCGCCGTCGCGCATCACCTCCCGGGACAGGACACTGTCGACGAACGCCTCCTCGACGTACTGGATGAAGGCAGCAGCGTCGAACTGCTCGCCCCGGACCTCGATGGCGCCCTTGTCGTCGAAGACGACGCTCTTGGTGTAAACCGGGTTGGGTACGCCGTAGACCTGCCGTTTCGGGCGGCGCATCACATTCAGATCGTAATGCCGGACCTGCCGGACTTCGATGATGTCGTCGGCGCCGACAACCGTGGTGTCCTCCGACACCACCTGCCCATCGCGCCAGCTCAACACGGAGTTGACCGGGATACCGTTGCGGCGTAGCACGTCGACCAGAGGCTGCCCCGCCGTCGCAGCCAGTTCCTCGGTCGTGCCGACCTTCGTGTGGTAATAGACTGACGCCATTGTCCAACAATAGATCTCCGCCGGTGTCCGGTACAGTGCGATCATGGGCCGTACCATCGTCGTCGACCACTACGACGACCCACGGGCGGCGGCGCGGGCCGGGTGGGATGCGGTCGCCGGCAGCGATGACACACCGGTGTTCTATCAGGACGGTTACCTGTCGGCCTACCACGATGCGCCGCTCGCGCCGCTGGAGCGGCTCGGATACCTGGTGGCCCGGGAACCGGCCGGGCGGCCGGTGGCCGTGCTACCGGTCGCGCTGCACCGGCTCGCCGACCCGATCGGCGGGCTGCGGCGCCTGCATCCCGGCATCGAGCGGGACAGCGCGCTGCTCAGCCACGTCTGGCACTGCTACGACACCCAACTGCTCGGCGCGGTCGCCCGGACCGATGTGGTCACCGAACTGCTCGACACCCTGCGCCGGCTCGCCGCCGGCTGGGGAGCCCGCTGGTACGGGCTGGTCAATGTGGAGTCGTCCGGCCCGACGGCGACCGCACTCGCCGCCGCCGGGCTGACCGGGAAGCATCTGGTGGACCGCTACTCCACCGACCTGACCGGCCTCACCTCGTACGAGGACTACCTTGCCCGGCTGGCTCCTCGGCCCCGGGCCAACCTGCGCCGCAACGAACGCCGGGCGGCCGACGCCGGTTTCGTCTGCGATGTGACCACACCGGACGGCGCTGACCTGGTCGAGATCGCCGACCTGTGCGACCGGACCGCCGCCCGCTTCGGCAACGCCGGCTTCTACCCCGCCGAAACGTTCACCCGGTTCGTCACCGCCCTTGGCCCGGCCGCGCACGTGCTACGCATCCGCCAACGGGGCACGCTGGTCGCGGCCGGGGTGTGCCTGACCGACCAGCGCCGCTTCCACACCTGGACCTGCGGTGTCGAATACCGCGTCGACGGCAACGCCAGCCCGTACGCGGCGCTGTTCACCGAGTCGGTCCGGCTGGCGCTGCGGCTGGGCCGTCCGATCCTGGAGGGTGGGCGCAGCAACGACGTCTTCAAGCGTCGGCACGGACTGACCGCCCGCCGGCTCGACGCCTACGTGATGCGGCTGTGAGCTACCGGCTGCGCGTGCATCCGGGCATCGCCCCGCAGTGGGAGCGGCTGGCCGCTGGCGGGCCGATGCTGACCACACCGGGGTGGCTGCGCGCGATGGCTGGCCGGCTCGGTGGGCGCACGCTCACCTTCGTCGTCGAACAGGGCGGGGAGGCGTGCCTGGCCGTGCACGCCACCGTGCAGCCCGCGCCCCGCCCTGGTGAACTGTTCGACCTGCACCATGTACTGGTCAGTGAGGCTCCCGCGCTGCCGCTGACCGACGCGTCGCGGACCGCGCGGGCCGAGTTGTCGAGGCGGGCCGAGCTGTCCGGCCGGGCCGCGTCCGATCCGTCCCGTTGGACGCCGAACCTGCTGGTGATGCTGCCCGGCTACGAATGCCTCCCCGTCGGACCGGCCGCGGCCAGTCCGGCCGCGCCAGCGGTCGCCGTCGACGGCATCCTGGGCTGGGCCGCGGACGCCGGCATCGCGACGGTGGCCTTCCTCTACACCAGACCGGACGCGACGGCATTGACCGGCGCCCTGTCCGCAGCGGGGTTCCTCGCGATGCCACTGTCACTGACCTGGGACCTTCCGGTACCCAGCGGCGGGTTCGACGGCTATCTGGCGGCACTGCCCCGCAAACGGGCGGCCGAAGCAGGGCGGGAGCTGGCCCGGCTCACCGCCAACGGCGTACGGCTGCGTCATCTGCACGCCGACGCGATCCCCCCGCTCGTGCCGGTGCTGGCCAGGCTGCGCGGCCAGTTGGTCAGCAAGTACCGGGGCGGCTGCGACGAGGTGGCCGAGCGCAGCCGGCTGGAATCGCTGCTGCACGACGTCGCCGACGGCCGGGCCCAGGTGGTCCTCGCCGACGCCGGGGACGCCGTCGTCGGGTTCGCGCTGTTCGCGCCGTTCGCGGACGGGTGGCAGTGCCTGGCGCTCGGGTACGACTACACCGATCGCCGGTCGCGGTTCGCGTACTTCGGCACGGCGTTCTACGGGGCGGTCCCACTCGCCTCGGCGCAGGGTGTCCGCCGGATCGGCTACGGGCAGGGCTCGGCGCGGGCCAAACAGGACCGGGGATGTGTCGGTACGCCGCTGACGGCCTGGCTGCACTCGACCGATCCCGAGCTGATGGCTACGGCGCGGGCCGCCGCGACGGCGACCGTCCTCATCCCCGGACAGCGACCGTCCTGATCCCGGCGTCGGCGTCACCGGCGGGGCGGGAACCGGCGTGAAGTGGCGAGTACGAGGCGTTCCCACGGGTCGAGCCGGGCGCCGTGGACAGCGAGGAGGTCCTGCACCCGGGCCGGGTCGGGGCCCGGCCGGTCGGGGGTGAACTCGGCGGCCAGGACCGGCGCGAGCGGATGCCCGACGGCCAGCAGCCCGGCGGCCTTCTCGCCGGCCCCGGTGGCGGCGAGATCGCCGGGGTCACCCGCCAGCAGGTCGGCCGCGCTGCGGCGGGCGGAATCGGACAGCTCCGGCCACGCCAGGGCGAGAACCCGGGCGCGCAGGCCGGCCAGGACCTGCGGATATCCCCGGCGCTCGGCGGGAGCGCTCCGGCTGAGCAGATCAAGCAGGGTACGCAGGTCGGCCGGATCACCGCCGCTGTAGCCCGCGGACCCGCCGCCGCCGTAATCGCCGCCGGATCCGCCGTCGAAGCCGCCGTCGGTGAAAACCGCGCTTTCCCGCTGGGAGTCGGCCGGGGTGTCGGAGCTGTGCATCAGGGCCAGCATGACGTTGATGGAGCCGAGGTCGGCGCGGATCGTGCCAGGACTCGCCTCAGCGGGATCGCTCGCCCCTTTGGCCAGGCGCAGCCGCGTGTGGCTGGGGTGTCGCGGATCAGGCCGGACGTCGCGGACCAGGAGCGCCACCGTCGGGCCGAAGTCGAAGAGCTGGTCGACGAGGCGGTAGAGGTACGCCTTCCACACCTGCGTGATGTTGCGTTCGTGGAACGCGTCCAGGTTCGTCGGCCGGTGCCACAGCACGCGCCATGCCACTGGCTGAAACCCCTGAGCGACCACCCGGTCCATGATCGGACCGCCGAGGTGGCGGGCGAGGGCATCGGGGGCGAGCAGCATGAAGACCGTACGCTCCCAGTCGACTGCTTCACTCACGCGGAGGCTCCTTCGCCACGGAATGGTGCCGGGTGCGGCCCCGGGCCTGCCGGCTGCCGCACCCGTCGTCTGTTTCAGGTCACCGCTTCTTCTTTTTCACGACCGGGCGCCGTGTGTGGACAGCTTGGCGGTTCATCCTGGCCTCCTTCCCGGGTGAGCGCTGGATGATCCGTCGGTTGGCGGATCAGCGAGCGGTTGTGCGGCCGGCAAGGGGATGGTCACTTGCGGGTCGTTGTCGTCTTCTTCTTCACCCGCGGCCTGCGGCCGAACTTCATGTTCCGGTTCACCCTTTCCCTCCCTTCATCGGTAGGTGGTCTGCCGGGTGGCCCGCCGCGAGCTTTCACCCGCCGGCGGTGGCCACCACCAGCTGGTCCGCCATGGACACGGCGGCGTCGTGGACCTGCTGCGGGGCGGCGGCTGCGATCCGGTCGGCGTACTCGGCCACCGACCAGCCGGCGCTGCCACCCAGCAGAGCGTGCCGGCCCAGCAGAAGAGTCTCATCGAGGGAGGTCTCGGCGTCGAGCCGGACCAGCCCGGCGGCGCGTCGTCGGGCCACCGCCACCCGGGCGTCGCTCCAGCCATCCGCCACCGCCGACCGGATGAGGTCGGCGGCGAGCCGGGCTACCTCGTCGCGGTGCTCGATGGCGGTGGTGATCGCGATCCGCCAGACGCCGGTATCGGCGTAACCGCTGAGATCGCCCCAAATGTCGTAGGACAGCCCCAGATCGGTACGCAGCCGTTCGACGAGGACGGACGTGTTGCCCCCGGCGAACAGTTCCATGACCACCTCGGCGGCGGCGAGCCGCGGATCGGCCAGGGCGAACGCGGGTCCGCCGAGCACCACGACCGCAGTGTCGCCGGGCAGCGGATGATCCAGCCGCCGTGCCGGTACGCCGGCAGCCGTGGACGGCAACGGGAACGGAAGCGGGGGTGGAAGCGGGAGCGGCTCGGTCGCAGGCCGGACGGTGCGGGCACGCTGATGCGGTACGGACAGGCCGGCGAGGGCGCTCCGCGCGGTCGCAGCGGTCACGGCCGCAGGGGTGACGCCGCCGGTGACCACGACGGCGACTCGTCCGGCCTGGAGATGGCGGCGGGACCAGGCGGCGACGTCGGCGGCGGTGAGCCGCAGCACGTCGGCGGGAGCGCCGCCGACCGGCCGGCCCATCGGGTGGTCGCCGTACACGGCGGCGAAGAACACGTCGTGGACGATGTCGGTGGGGTCGGCTTCAGCCAGGCGCAACTCCTCGAGCACCACCCGACGCTCGGCCTCGATGAGGACCGGGTCGAACTCGGTGACCGTCGCGGCCTCGGCGAGCAGGTCCAGTACGGGCAGCGCGTCGACCGTCGGGACCCGCGCGTACAGCACCACGTAGTCCCGAGCGGTGATCGCGTTGCCCTCGCCGCCGTACGATTCGATTTCGTCGATGACCCGCATCGTCCGGCCGGGCGGCACCGCCTGCATGACCAGGTGTTCGAACAGGTGGGCGGTGCCGGGGGTGGTTTCGTCGCGGGCCCCGGCGAGAATCCACACCGACACGGTGGTGATCTCGGCACCCGGCCGGTGGCGGGTCAGCACCTGGATGTCGTGGTCCACCGCCCGCCCGGCGATGTCGGCGGCGGCGGTCACGGATGCGCTCCGGTGCTCGCCGGTCGAGGCTCCGGGCCGGACAGTTCCGCGACGGTGTCCTCGTCGACCTCATCGCCGATCGTCAACAGGAACCTGCCGACCGGAGTGTCCACCCAGGCCAGCCGGCCGCGCTCATGCAGAACTGCGGTAGGGGCGGCACTTCGCGGGGCACCGTCCAACGGCAGGCCGAAGGCCAGCACCCCGGACCGGACGGACGCACCGGCGGAGAGCCGCTCCGCGGCCACCGCCCAGGACCGCTGCTCGATCCGGGCGGAGGCACCCTTGATGTTGCGACGCTGCAGGTGGCGGGCCACGCCGGTGAGGGGGCGGCGCAGCACGGCCGCGCTGCGGATCGCCCGGCGGGCACGGGTGTCCAGCTGGTTCCGCCGAGGTGGCGGTGGCAGTGGTGGAAGGCTCGTCCGCGCGACGAGCGCGGCGAGTTCGGCGTACTCCGGCCACAACCCGAGGGCGGTCAGCGCCCCGGTGAGGGTGGCCAGTTCGTCCTCGGAGGCCGAGGCAACCAACAGGCTGGCGTCGATCAGATCCCGGGCCCGGAAGCGTTGCTCGAAGCGCTCGAACAGGAGCATCAAGGTGTTCTTCACCGCCGGCGCCCGCCAGGGCTGCGGCATGGCGGTCAGTGGTCGCACTCCGGCCAGGTCACCCAGCGACCACCAGGTGGCGATCTCCACCCCGTACGGCAGGACGAAGCGGGATTCGTGCGGGCGCCGCAGACTCACCATCATGTGCAGACGATCGTCGAAACAGGCGAACGTGCCGGTGTGCAGGTCCCAGCCATCGTCGATGAGTAGGTTTGCCGCTCGCCACAGATCAGCCTCGGTGCTGGCGACGTAGTCGAGGTCGTTCATGGTGCGACCAAGACCAGCCGGGTAGCGGTCGGCTACCTCCAGGCCTTTGATCGGGGTCAGGTCGCTGACGCGTGCGGCGAGCTCAGTGGCCACGGTGCGGTAAAACGCGATCCGCGAGGTGGCCAACTCAAGATCGTAGGCGGTGCCCGGGTCAAGGGTGACGCCGTCTGCGGCCCACGCGGAGTACAGGGTGGCGGTCAGCGACGGCTGCCCCTGGCGAAGTGCCGCGACCGCCTCGGCCGGTTCCTCGAACGACTCGCCGCTACAGACGCTCAACGCACTAAGGACATCGTCCGATGACAATGCAAAGGTCACGGTACGGTGCTCCTCGCGGCTCGGCGACGCCGGCGTTCGCACCGCACGGCGACGCCGAGCGCCCGACGGCGGTGCGCTAGTAGTTGGGCAGGCAGTCCGTGCAGGTGGTGCGGAACTTGGCCACCTGGACCGCCTGGCGACGCGCGAGCATCTTCTCGACCCGGCTCGGAGTGAGCAGCGTGGGCGCGACTACCGTGTCTTTCCTGACGCTAGTGGAGTTCTTCACTTCATCCCCTTGCTAGGAAAAGTGGTGGCGTATTCAGCTGATCGTACGGAGATCGCCACACGCAGTCAATACACAGACCTCTATTGCCGTCCAAGCAGGGGAATCGATCAGCACCAAATTAGTTAATGCCGGATAAAAGCTGGGAGCCACCCAAAACCGACCAACCACCGCCACCCAGGACGGAACCACCAAGATCAATTAACCAGAATCCGGGCGACACGCCGACGCCAGCCCGAATCTTCGTCAAGTGATCTTCACGCTACGCCTGGTGCGTCGAGCGGGGTGAGCCGGCCAAGGAAGTCGCCGAACGACCAGCCCATGCTGGTAGTGACCACCTGCCGCTCCCGCCAGGCGATCACATCCGGCGTCCCCGGGCCGGCCAGCAGGTCCTTCGGCAGGAAGCCGACGCTGCCCGGGCGGGGTTCCGCCAGCCGAAGCAGCAGCAGACCCTCCATCGGGACCGCGATGACAACGAAGTCCATCGACAACTTCCCGACCCGCCACTCCCGCTCAGCGGTCAGCAGGTCGAACGCCGGATACTCCGGGTGCACACCCAGCAGCGGACGCCCCGGGAACAGGGTGAACGGCGCACCCGGCACCCACTGCGGCTCCACCGGCTGCATGCCGTTCGTCTGAGACAACCAATCCCGGTAGGCCCAGGGAAGCGGGCGCTCCAGCGCCTGCTCCAGTGCCTGCAGCCGCCCCTCGTCCAGCTGCCCGAACGGCTGCCGCTGCGCCGGCCGCCACCCCGTCACCGCCGTCGACTCGTCCACCACCGGCGGCGCCTCACCCGGCGCCAGCCGCCGCACCGTGACCCGCCACCGACCAGCGTTCTCGAAATGCGCCCCAGCGAAGTACCAGCTTTCGGCACCGATCGGGAAGGTCTCGCCAAGCCGCAGCAGGTGCGTCGTCGAATCGGCAGTCCCGGGATAGGCAACCACCACCTGCGCAGTCGCCGGCCGCTGCGGGTTCGCCCCCGCCGCACCGAGGCTGAACGTACCCATGTTCACCTGTGTGTTGTTCCGGACCACTAGTACATCAGGGTACGAAGGCACAATCCTGTCCTTCCTGTCGAGAACTCAGCCACCGAGCATTTCATGCAGCGTCGACTCGTCCGGCAGCTCGAAGCCCAACTCGCTGCGGGCCACCTGCTCTGCCTCCGCCCGGCTCACCGGCAAGCGTCCCGCTGCGTCGGCTGGTGCCGAAACAATGCCAGGGCTGGGTGCCGCAGTATTGTTACCCCAGGCTATCGAGCGCGGACCGTCCGGTCCCACCTCGACGGCCAGCAGCTCGACAAGCTCACCGGCGGAGCCCCGGTCCGCGTAGTAGACGAAGTACGTGCCACCCCGGTCGATCACCGTCCGGCCCGGCCCTGCAACGGTCAGCGCGTTGGTCGCCACGCCCGCCGACGCACCGACGCGGGCTTCCGCAGTCAACCCACCTGCCCAGCTGGCCTGCTCCGCGACGGGCGGCACCGGCCGGGGCGGCGGGGGCGGCGGCACCACTGGCGCGCGATCGAGGTGGGCGTAGTCCCTACTCATCAGGTCGAGAAACTCCCGCACCGGCATCGGCTGCGGATGGCTATGGTTCCACGGGTTGCGCAGCCAGACACGCCCGTTCTGAACCGCCACCACCTCGTACGCGTGTCCGGCATACAGCCCGTACGGCGGCGTTCCGTTTGGCAGATGCTGGTAGCGGTGCGGCGGCAAGGTGCTGGCGATCACCGGATTCCGCTGCGCCAACAATTGGGCCAGCGTCGCCTCGACCGTTGCTTCGCTGCCTGGATCCGTGGGGAACCGGTCAGTGCGGGCAGGCGCGCCGGTCAGTTGGGTCAGCAGCTCCGCCCACAGATCGGGAGTGCTGCCGGGATCCATCCGGGCGTAGCCGCGTGGTGCGGCCAGGTGCGGATCGGGCTGCTCCTGCCAGCCCTGCCACTGCTGCTGCCAGGCGACCTGCCGCGACTCGGTCCAGGTCCGGTCGACCGCCGCCAGCGCCTTCTCCAGGATGCTTGCCCATGCCGCCCCTACCCGCGACTGGTCAGCGTAGGCGGCCTGCCCTGGCATTATGGCGTGCACCGGGACATCCGGAGTCACGGTGATCCGCAAACGCCGGCCGGTGGGAGTGGTCCGGCCACCCGGGAGACTGCTCTCGTGGAGTAGGACGTCGACGGTGCCGTCCGGGTTCGGATGGAACAACCCACCGATCGTCTGCGGGCTGTGTCCGGCGACCGCGCCGATCGAGGCGAGCATGCCGCAGTCGCCGAGAGCTCCCTGCGCGACGTGCTCCCGCCTGGGCAGCCCATTCCACAGGGGTGCTGCGGTACCCGAGTTGGGATCCACCGGGCGGCCGTACTCCGGTGCCACCTCTCCGGAATCCGGCTCGGGCAGAGTCGGGTGGTCGGCGTACACGTGGATCTCGGTCGGACCGGCGGCGAGCGGTGATGCTTCCGGCGCCGGCCCGACCGGCGCGCTCGGCGCCAGGTTGAGGATCGCCCGCGTCAACGCGTCCGGGACCAGCACCATCGTGCGGGTCTGCCCCAGGTAGTGAAAGCTGTGGCTGCCCAGCAGCCGGACGACTTCCGGGTTCTGCCCGTACCTTGCGGTGATCGTCGCATGGGCCCGGCGGACGTCCTCGGCCAGCAGCGCCCGTCGGCCGGCGTCCGTCGTCAGGTCGAAACCCGGGTGTACGCCGCCCACATCGACATGCGGCGCGTTCGCCAGCACGTACGGGCTGATGTCGACCTGGCCGGTCAGATCGACGTACACCCCGTCGCGGGCGACCCGCGCGGCCAGCGCCGGATCGACGGCCTGCAGTTGGGCGATCTGATCGGCGCGCAGCCCGATCACCTGCCCGGCGGAGGCCGGCAACGTCGGCAGGCTCCGCTGGCCCTGCTCGGCGTCGACGGCGAGCCGGTGCAACTGCTCGGTGAGCTGCGGCGCAAACGGAACGTACCCGTTGTGGACCAGCCGGGCCCGGTAGTCACGCTGCTGGGCGCGTTGCGGCTCGGTCAGCGTCGCCGGGTCCGCACCGAGCACCGCCAAGACGGTCTCCGGCGTGAGCGCCGGTGAGGTGAGCCGGAGCAGCAGGTTCGCCAGGTCGGGCGGCAGCTGCGCCCACCGCGCGTACGCCTGCGGGGTGCCGCCGGTCAGGCCGAGCTGGTCGACGAGTACGCCGATCTCGGCGCGCAGCGCCAGCCGGGTCCCCGGGTCGGCAGCGGTGTAGTTTGTCGACAGCTGGCGGATCCGGGTCAGCCGGGGGTCGGCTGGTCCGCTGTCCCGGCTCGGGGCCAGATCTGGTGACCGCTGATCCGGCCCTGCCGCCTCGCCGCCACGTACTGCTTCATGGCCACCGGTATCGGCAGGCTGCTGTGCACCGTCACCGTCCCCGACTGGTCGATGATGTAGCAGCCCATCCCGACGTGCGCCCCCGTCGCCCGCTGTTCGGTCGACGGTGTCTCCTTCGCCAGCCAGCCGAACTCGAACGGATGCAGATCGATCAGATTCGCCGTCCCGACCAGCCGTTCGATCAGTTGCTGCGCTTCGTCCTCCGTCATCGCCGGGCACCTCACTGGTTGTCGTGAGTGGCGTCGCTACGCTGCGGTCATGTCCGACGCCAGCGACGGCCGGCCCGCTGTCAGCGATGCCCTGTACGCCGCCATCCTCGCCGACCCCGACGACATGGACCTGCGGCTGCGCTACGCCGACGCCGTCGAACCCACCGACCCCGACCACGCCGCGCTGATCCGGCTCCAGATCGAGTACGACCGGGCCACGATCGCCGGCGCCCCGATCGCGCCCGAGCTGTCCCGGCGGATGCGTGGACTCGCCGTCACGCTCGAGCCGCGGCTCTGTGCGGGGATCGCCGGGCTCGTCGACGACTGCGGGGTACGGCGTGGCTTCGCCGAGCTGATCGAGTTGCCCGGTGCCGACTTCCTCGACCGGGGCACGGAGATCTACCGCCTGGCTCCGGTCCGCCACGTCCTGCTCACCGGCGTCAGCCCGGACCTGGTCGGTGCGATCTCCGCGAGCCCGCTGCTGGCCCGACTCACCAGCCTCGGACTGGACGACAACCCGATCGGTGACGACGGGCTGCGTACCCTGCTGGCCTCCCCACACCTGCGGCGGCTCCGCTGGCTGGGACTGGTCAACTGCGGCATCACCCCGGTCGGTGCCGAACTGTTCGCCGAACTCGCCCCCCGGGTCCTGCCGGACCTGCGGTTCGTCTACTTCGCCCGCAACCACGCCGAGCTGGTCCCCTACGGTGCGGGCTTCGACGCCGTCGGCGGGCAGGACCCGATCGACGTCTACGTCCCGCCGATCGCCGAGCGGATCACCGCCGAGCACGGGCCGCTGCCCTGGCTCGACCCCGCCATCGCCTGGCGGGGGGGATTTGTCGACTTCAGCGAGGTGTGACGGCGGCGGTAGCGATCTCCGGTTAGCCTCGGCGATCCGCTGCGCGTGGAAGCGGATACTCGGCGGGATGTTGCGTGAGTCGTCCGGCAGCGCAGCGGACGCTTCGCTGATCTGGAGCTCCGCTGACCTCCTGAACCTGGGGCCGACCGACGGCATGAGCTGACGGGCCACTGCGGCGGCACCGAGGATCCGCAGCTGTCCGGAGGCGTCGGACAGGCCGAGAAAGTCGGGACCGCCGTCGCGGGTGGTCGCCGGCCCGTGCAGCGGGCGCAGTTGCAGCGCGTCGGCGAGTGCGGCGACCCCGCCCGGGTATTCGGGAGCCTGGCCGATGGAGAGGACGACCCGGTCGTACTCGTGGCGGGTGCCGTCGCTGAACTCGACCAGGAACGTACCGTCCACGGTGTGCCGGGCGGAGACGATTTCGCGCAGCGACTGGCTGATCCGGCTGTCGGTGGCGGCCACGTCGTACGCGCCGACCTCGGGCAACGTGTTGCGGCGGTTGTAGCCGCCGGAGAAGCTGCGCTGAAATTGCAGGTCGGCGTCCCGGGTCGGGTCACCGGTGCGGTCGGCCGGTGGCAGCCCGACCGCGCGGGCCGACCAGTCGATGGTGGCCGCCGGTGACGCGGCGGCCTGCTCGATGTCCCACGCCCCGGAGGCGCCCGCGCCGAACACCAGCACCCGGTCACCCGGCTGGTACGCGTCGGCGAGGTTCTGCCCGCCGAAGTCGATCCGGGGTCGTGCTGGCCGAGGGCCGGTGAACCGGCCGTCGGCGTCGTAGCCGAGCCGCTGCGCCACGTCGCCGGGCAGCGCGGCCGGGTCGACCGGGAAGCCGTCCGGCGCGTACACCTGGCCGGTCCCGGCGTCGACGGCGTAGCCGCTGTCCGGATCGACCAGCAGCGGATCGGTGAGCCGGCCGGCGGTGTCAGCCAGCAGCGGCGGGTCGGCGCGGACGGCATCGGCGCCGCCGAGCACCGCACGGACCTGGGTGGGCAGTGACGCCGGGTCGACGGCCACCCCGGTCGGGTCCCGGAACACCGGCACCGGGCCGGACCGGTCGACCTGGTAGCCGGTCGCCGGGTCAACGTACCGGCCGGTTGTCGACGCCGGCGCGGCCGGCACCCGCGCCGGGCCCGGACCGGCGGCGATGTCCACGCTGGCCGCGTAGAAACTGCGCTCGCCGAGCGTCACCCGGTAGTTCGCGCCATCCGGCCAGCCGGTGGCATCGCTGGCACCGGCCGGACGGGGAGTGATCGCGGTCGCGGTGCCCTGATAGCTCGGCATCCCGGTGTACGCGCGGGCCGCGCCGACCGCCGCCGCGAAGTCGCTGGAGAGGGCGAACTGGGTGCCTTCGTCGGCGAAGTCCGCCGGCTGGAACGGCAGCCCGGGGATCTCCAATTCGCTGGGGACCTGCCCCATCAGCAGCTGCTGCCGGTCCGCCCACGGGTCGTGGCCCTGCGACACGGCCAGCACCGGCGGCAGGCCGTCACCGGTGTCCGGTGGCGCGTCGAGGGTGGCGAAGTCGGCCGTGGCCGC
Source organism: Micromonospora sp. Llam0 (assembly GCF_003751085.1). Taxonomy (NCBI): domain Bacteria; kingdom Bacillati; phylum Actinomycetota; class Actinomycetes; order Micromonosporales; family Micromonosporaceae; genus Micromonospora; species Micromonospora sp. Llam0. The sequence continues at coordinate 6,109,351 of NZ_RJJY01000001.1, forward strand.
CCAGCCGCCGCCGATGACCAGCCGGTCGAAGACGTGCCGCGGGTCGGCGTCGAGCGCGGCGTCGACCCGGTCGGTCAACGCCAGGTCCGCCTGGTCGCGGGCGGCTGTCGCCTGTGCGGCCCACCGGCGGGCCGCCGCCCGTACGTCGGCCTGGACGACCCGGATCTCGTCGGCCAGGCCGGGTCGGTCGCGGGCGACCGCGAGCAGCCCGGCGAGGTCCGCGAAGGCCGGCCCCAACTGGGTACGGACGGCGGCGAACCGGGCGTCGGTGGCGGCCAGCCCGACCACCGGTACGTTCGGCACCAGGCTGTGCACCCGGTGCCCCGGGTACGGCTCCAGCAGCCCGCTGCTGATCAGCAGGCCGACCGCTTCGGCGTGCACCTGGGCCAGCTGGGCCGGGTCGGCGTGCCGGCCGGTGCCCGCCTGCGCCAACTGGTCGGCGACGGTACGCAACTCCGCCAGCCGGCCCATGTCCCGCGCGGTCAGGTGCCGCTGCCCGTCGCCTTCCGGCCGGGCACCCTCGGCGAGCGCGGTCGTCGCATCGGTACGCAGCCCGTCGGCCCGTTCCTGAGCGATGGCATCCACTTCGGCCAGTGCGGCGGCGACCGCCCGCCGGACATGGTCGGCGGAGGCCCGGTCGGATACCCGTACGGTCGCCCCGTCGGCGTGCGTCGCGATGGTGGCGACGGGTGCCACCGCCGTACCGGGCGGTAGGGAGGTCACGGTGAGGGTGACCGTCACCGGCCCGGCCGAGGTGTCGAGAGTGACCGTGCCGGCGTCCGGGTCGGCGACCGCGCCAGCCGGCAGCAACCCGGTGTCGAGCGCATCGCGTACCGCCGCGCCGACCGCCACCGGGTCGGCGGCGTGCAGCGCGCCACCGAAGGTCGTCCCAGCGGCGGCGCTGACCAGGCCGTCCGGTGCGGCGGCCAGTGGTTCGGCTCCGGCTTCTCCGGTGGCTAGCGGTTCGGCTCCGGCTGGTCCGTCGGCGGCCACACCTGGCGGCCGGTCGTCCGACCCGCCCGGCGGGCCGCCGCGTACTCCTGCATGATGATCGACGGCGGCATGCTCCGGTGGGCCGTCACCACTCCGTTGCGGTCGATCACCCAGTTGCCCTGGCCCAGCCCCATCCCCTGGGCGCGTTCCGTCTCCGAGAGGATCTCCCTCGCCACCCAGCCGAACTCGAACTCGTGCAGCGCCATCCGGTTCGGCGTCCCGACCAGCCGCTGGATCAGCTCCTGCGCGTCGTCCCGAGTCACTTCCGATCCCTCCCCGTGCCGCCGGCGCGTCCATCGACCACAACGTGTGCGTCGCCGCCAGGTACTCGGCGGGCGGCTGCGTCGCGGTTCCGCCGTACTGCGGATCCCACCACACCGGCCCGTCGGCGCCGTACGGGTAGACGATCAGGAACGCGTGCGAGCCCGCCGCCTGCGGGTCTCCGTCGGCGTCCAGGTGCAGCTGGCCGGTGTCCTGGTCGAAGCTGAACCAGTCGGCGACGACCAGGGCGGCACTACCCGGCCCGGCCGCCGCCACCCGCTGCTGCAACTGTGCGTACTGCTCGGCGACCGCCGCCACCCGGTCCGCCGGTGCCCTCGGCATGTCCGCCGGTGGACCGACCCACTCCCCGCCCAACCACTGCTCGGCCCGGCTGATCCCGTCGGCCTCACCCGTGACCCGGTCGATCGTCCCGTCGCCCGCCCGGTCCGGCCAGCGGGGCAACGACACCATCGGCCGACCAAGAAACGTCGACAAACCCGCCAACGAACAATCCATACAATTGTTGCCCCGACCCGACCGCCCCGGCCCACCATCATTCACCAACCCACCAAACGGATGCGAAGACGGATCCGCACCGACCACAAACCCACCACCCGACCACAACACCGCCTCAAGATCAGCCTGAAAACCCACATCCTCCAACGGCGCCAAATTCAACGGACCAACCGGACGCGGCCCCGACAACTCCCCGCCGTCAGAAACCCCGTCAACTACCCCGGCGGCTTGGACGCCCCCGTCAGCTACTCCGTCTCCGACGACTCCGTCTCCGGCCACACCTGCCGACCCGAGATCCGCCCCTGCCGGCGCTCCGCCGCGTACCGGCTGATCGTCACCGGTACGGGCAGACTCCCGTGCACCGTCACCGTCCCGTCCCGGTCGATGATGTAGCTCCCCAGGCCGACCCGCATCCCCGTGCCGCGTTCCTGCGGACTCAGGATCTCCTGCGCCAGCCAGCCGAACTCGAACTCGTGCAGCGCCATCCGGTTCGGCGTCCCGACCAGCCGCTGGATCAGCTCCTGCGCGTCGTCCCGAGTCACTGTTGGCCCCTCCACCTGCTGCCGGCGTGTCCATCGACCACAACGTGTGGGTGGCGGCGACGACGTGCGTCGGCGGCACGGTCCACGTCTGGCCGTCCTGCGGATCCCACCACACCGGCCCGTCGGCGCCGTACGGGTAGACGATCAGGAACGCGTGTGAGCCGTCGGCCAGGGCGTTGCCGTCGGCGTCGACCTGCACCTGCCCCGTACGCTCGTCCACACTGAGCCAGTCGGCGACGACCAGTGCGGCACTACCCGGCCCGGCCGCCGCCACCCGCTCCTGCAACTGCGCGTACTGCCGGGCGACCGCCACCGCCCGCTTCTGCGGCGCACCCGGCATGTCCGCCGGCGGCGCGACCCACTCGCCGCCCAGCCACTCCTCGGCGCGGTCGACGCCGGCCGCCTCGCCGGTCTGCCGGTCGACGGCGCCGTCCGGCAGGATGTCCGGCCAGCGCGGCAGCGACACCATCGGCCGACCAAGAAACGTCGACAACCCCGCCAACGAACAGTCCATACAATTGTTGCCCCGACCCGACCGCCCCGGCCCACCATCATTCACCAACCCACCAAACGGATGCGAAGACGGATCCGCACCCACCACAAACCCACCACCCGACCACAACACCGCCTCAAGATCAGCCTGAAAACCCACATCCTCCAACGGCGCCAAATTCAACGGACCAACCGGACGCGGGCCGGCCAGCGACGCATTGCCGTCCGCCACAAGTACGGCCCGGTCGGCTACTCCGGTGGCGGGTCCGGCTCCGGCCACACCTGCCGACCCGAGAATCGGCCCTGCCGACGCTCCGCCGCGTACTCCTCGACCACCACCGTCGCCGGCAGGCTCGGCTGGGCGGTCACCACGCCCGTCAGGTCCACGATGAAGCTCCCCTGGCCGATGTGCATCCCGGCCTGCCGTTCCCGGGTCGACAACTCCTCTCGGACCAGCCAGCCGAACTCGAACGGATACATCTCGATCGGGTTCCCGCTGCCCAGCAGTCTGCTGATCAGCGCTCTGGCCTCGTCCTCGGTCATCGACTGCCCCTCCCTGCTCCGGCAACGTCGACGACTCGCCTGCGGCATTCGCCGACGCCAGGCTCGTTGACCCGGTATCGCGGCCCTCACCGGACACCGGCCGGGTGCCGGTCAGGTCGGGCTGGCCTCCCGACAGATCCGGGTCAACTCCGCCTCGCTCGGCAATGGCACCGTCGTGAAGTGATGCGTCATCGACTCCGCCGTCGCCCGATCGGTCCGATGGAATGTATGACGCTCCTGATTCGCGTACAGAATTGCCACTGCGACGTCTGGTCGGAAGTTCCATCGGTCCGCCCGACGGTCCCAGATCACCGCCCGAGTCGGACCAGGACAATCCGCCAGTGCTATGACGTTCACCGGCACCTCCGCCGAGTCGATCAGGCGGTAAAGTGGGTAGTAGTGAAACACTTGGTCGCTCATCAGTCACCGCCGTCACGTGGAGCGCGAACCCCGGTAGGTCCGCTGGATCAAGACCACGCCTCGCTAGGATATCGTCAAACGACTGCCCACTGCCGGCGAGCCAGTCAACGTATCGACCCCGTGCAGAACTGGCCCCGAGACCTCTGTCATCCAACTTTGCAATCCATTTTGAAATCCCGTTGAAGACCGGTTGACCAAACCGTCTGGTCAACGGCTCCAGCCCGCCTGGAATCGAGCCATAAAGGCGGCTGATCTTGTTCTTCGACAGGATGTCGAGGAACGCCTCCATCCTGCGCTCGATTGGCATCACAGGATTACGCACTATTCCGTACTCACTACGAGTCTGCTTTCCAACCGACCAGCTCCTATCGGTAGGAAACTGAAGCTCGTAGACTCGACCAGAAGGCGACAATAGCGTGACATTCAGTCCGTAGAAGCGATTCCCTGGATGCCAGAAAATCTTGCCGGAAGAGACTTCATGTCCCGAATTTTCCAGGCCACTCAACACCCTCTCCACCACAGGGGCATACAGATCACCCTCAGGGCTCCTTACCGAGAACCTCACGACGTCGTTTACTTTAGCCAGGGCTTCCGGCAGTTCGTAACCTTCTGGCTCGAGTTCGGTGAGGTACTTGCGCGCCAGCGAACCCGCCGTCTTGACACTGTCCTTGAGACCAAGCAAGGCAAGCGAATCAGCTCCGGCAAGATTCGACTCGGCATTTATCCCGTACAGGAGGGAGCCAATTTCGCCAGCGATCATCGCCGCGTCTGACCGTGCCCCCGAGACCGCATCGGCAACCATCCGCTGCTCTGCCGCCGAGAGGCTGTCCAAGTAGGCGGAATCAGGGTCAGCCAGCTGTCCGACCGCTGCCGCTGGTGGCTGCGTCAGGTCGGAGGCGTCACGCGCCGGGATGCCTCGGTACTCGTCGGGTAGCAGATCCGGGTCAGCTCCGCCTCGCTCGGCAACGGCACCGTCGTGAAGTGGTGCGTCACCCACTCCGCCGTCGCCCGGTCCACTCCTCGAAAGTTGTTGCGTTCCTGGTTCACGAACAGCACTGCTATCGCGACGTCCGGCTGGCAACTCCACCTGGCCGTCGGTCGGTCCCAGGTCACCGCCATCGTCGGGCCCGGATGGTTCGCTAGGGCGATCACGTTCGCCGGGTGGTCCGACGGCCGCGTCGGGTGGTACAGCAGGTAGTACTGAAACTCCATCAGCGGCAGCCTCCCCGCCGTCGTTCCGACCTGTGGTCAGGTTCGGCTGGCCTCCTGGCAGATCCGGGTCAACTCCGCCTCGCTCGGCAACGGGACCGTCGTGAAGTGACGAGTCGCCGACTCCGCCGTCTCCCGGTCCACTGCCCGTACGCTGTGGCGCTCCGGGTTGGCGTACAGGATCGACGCCGCCACGTCCGGTCGGAAGCCCCACCTCGACGTCGGACGGTCCCAGATCACCGCCTGCGTCGGCCCGGTGCCGGCCGCCACCGCTATCACGTTGACCGGCGGCTGGGTCTGGTCGTCCGTCCGATACAGCAGGTGGTAGCGAAAGGTCAGGGTCGGCATCTGTGCTTCCTATCGCATCAGGATCGAAACCGGGCAGGTCGGACGGGTCCAATCCTCGCGCAGCCAGCTCCTGCCGGAAGCTGCGGGCCGGGTCCGCCGCCAGCCAGTCGGCGTAGTCCTGCCGCAGGCCGGCCTGGTCCTGCTTGCCGATCCACTTGGCGAAGCTGGTGTCCTTCGGTGGCCCGTACCGCTCGGTCAGCACCGGCATGCCGCCGGGCATCCGGCCGGCGATGTCGTGCGCCTTGTTGACGGCGAGGATGTCGAGGAAGGCGTGCATCCGGTCGGCCGGGGTCCGCGCCGGGTCGCGCATCACCTCGTACGGGCCGTGGGTCTGCTTGCCGATCGCCCAGCTGGTGGCGGTCGGGAACTGGACCTCGTACATCCGGCCGGTCGGCGACACGAGAGTGCAGTTCAGCCCGAAGAACCGGTTGCCCGGGTGCCAGAAGCTCTTGACGTCGGTCACCTGGTGGCCGCTGGCGGTCAGCGCGTCGAGCACCCCCGCCACCGCCGGCCCGTACGCGTCGGTCTCCGGTGCCCTTACGGAGAACCGCACCACGTCGTTGATTTCGGCGAGCGCCTCCGGGAGGGTGTAGCCCTTCGGCTCGAAGTCGGTGTTGAACTTGCGGGCCAGCGACTCGGCGCCTTTGACCCGGTACTCGCTGCCCAGCGGGGTGAGCGCGTCGGTGCCGGCCAGGCCGAGGTCGGTGTTGAGTCGGTCGCCGATCGTCCCCAACTCGGCCAGGATCGAATCGGCGTCGACCTGGGCGGCGGCCAGTTCGGCGAGCAGGGTGGCCCGGTCGGGCTCGGTCAACGCGTCCAGGTACGCCGCTTCGCTGGCCGCCCCGGTGGTCGACGCGGTCGTGGTCTGCGGGCCGTCGGCCGGCACCGGGTTGCCGTCGGCGTCGAGGACGATCGACCAGACCCCGTCGACCTCGCTGTCGTAGATCGGAGCGGTGTCGGAGACCTGCCGGCTCTGCGCGTCGATCCAGATGATCTGCCCGTCGTGGTTGACGGCGTTCCAGGTGTGCGCGCCGCCGCCGGCCGCCGCGGTCCAGCTGGTGATGATCAGGGCGGCGGATCCGGGGCCGGCGCGGCGCAGCCGGTCGGCGACCGCGTCCAACCCGCCCGGCCCGCGGCCGTCCGGGGCGAAGGACGCCCCCAGCCATTGTTCCTGGCGCCGGGTGCTGTCCGGTTCGGCGGTCACCGTGGCGTCGGTCGCCGCCGCGGCCTGCGGATCGCCGTACCAGGTGGCGAGGACGGACAGTCCGACGTCGGCGCAGTTGGTGCTGCGGCCGGGGTTGGCCGGGCCGCCGTCGTTGACCAGCTCCGGCCAGCGGCCGTCGCGCGGGTCGGGATGCCGGGCCGGTCGGCCGTCCGACCCGACCGGCACGGAGTCGGCCAACGCCTGCTGGTCGGCGAGGGCCGGCGGCACCAGGGGATGCCCGTCGCCGGTCGGTCTGGTCTCCGGCAGCGCCCGGCCGTCACCCAACGCGCCGGAGTCCGGCGGTACGGCCGGGCCGGGCAGCCGTTCGGTGTCCACTACCAGGGTGACGCCGAGTATCTCCAGCATCGGTCCGCACGACCGGCAGGGTGGCCGGTAGTCGCCGCGTTCGTACACCACATCGACGTCCTGGGCGCGGCGGAACTGGTGAGTGACGATCCGCGCCCCGGCCAGCTCCGATCGGGCGTACGCGTCGAAGTCGCCGGCCTGGCCGGCGTCCTGCCACTGCCGTTCCAGCTGGTACACCACATCGGACACCAGAGCGACCTCGGCGCACCGACCATGCCCGCTGCCGACCCGGCTGACCTGCTGGGCGACCTCGGCGAGGGCGGTCTCGACCAGCGGATGCGGCGTCGGCTGGGTGGCCGGGTCGGTGCTCTGGTCGGCGGTCATACTGCTGTGTGTGGTGATCTGCCCGCCACGGGTCATCAACGCCCCGACCACGCCCGGCCGTCTGCCCATCGAAATCTGTTCGCCGGGCGTGGCCTGCTGCTGGTGTCGGGTCACCGCACCCGTGACGGCGTCGACCAGGGCCCGGGACGCGTCGATGAGTGCCTGGTCGGCGTCCGTGCTGTTTGGATCGCCGTCAAACTGGACCGGGGCCAGCTGCCAGCTGTGCGTACCGGTGCCGGTGGGACCGGCCGACCGGCGCAGGGTCTGCGGGTCGACGGTGGTGCCGGCGGACGGTTGCCGGGGCGCCGGGTCGGACGGCCGGTCCGGCCCGCCGGTGGTTGCGGTCGGCGGCGGCGCGGACACCGGTGAGCCGATCGGTGGCAGTACTGGCGGCGTCGGGCTGGTCGTCGTGCTCGGGCTGGTCGTCGTGCTCGGGCTGGTCGTCGTGCTCGGGCTGATCGCGGCCGACGTCGGCCCCATCGGGCTGGTCGCGGTCGGGGTGCCGACCGGCTGGCCGGGCTGAGCCGGTGCGGCGGGTGCGGCGGGTGCGGCGACAGCCGGTCCGAAGCTGACCGAGCCGGCGGAGGGTCCGGCGACAGGTCCGGCAACCGGTGCCGGTGGCCGGACCTGCGCCGAGGTGGTGCCGGTCGACGAGCTCTGGGGAGCAGCCGTGGTGCTGCCGCCGGCCGTCGACGCCGCCGCCGTGGCCTGGGCAGTGGTCTGGGCTCCGGGCTGGGCCGGCCCGGACGTGGACGTCGCAGCCGGTGTGGACGTCGAACCCGGAACAGACGTCGAACCCGGTGTAGACGGGGAGCTTTGCGGGCCGGCGGCGGTCACGGCCGGAGCCGCTGCCTGCGCCGACGTACCGACCCCGGCCGGGGAACCGGCGGCGACCTGTACCGGCGGCCCGTCGTCCGCCCGCGCCGGCCGTACGCCGTCCGCCGTGACGTCCGGCGAGGCGGTGCTGGTCGACGGCGTGTCGGCCGAGGACGCGTCGGTCGAGGAACCGTTCACCGGGCTGGCGATGTCCCCCACGCCGACCACCGACGGCTGACCCGAGGTGACCAGCGGAGGAGGCTCGGCACTGGGTGCCGGCTGCACGCCGGGTTGGTCGACGGCCATCGGGGCCGCCTGGGTCATCGGGGCGTCCTGAGTGGTCGGGGCGTCCTGCGTGCTCGGGGCCAGCGAGATGGAACCGGCCCCGAAATCGGGTACGGTCTGCGGCGTCGTGTCTGCCGTGACCGGAGCCGGGGCGGCGGTGCCCGTACCGCTGGCCGGGTCGGACCCGGTAGCGGGCCCGGACCCGGTAACTGGACCGGACTCACTGTCACCGGCCGGGCTACCACCGGCTGGGCTGTCGCCGAGCGCGCCAAGGTCGATCCCGGCGGCGTCCACACTCGTCAACTGGGCGTTGCCGGCCAGGTCGACGGTGCCGGGCACGCCGATCGGCGGCGCGACACCACCCAGCCGGTTGGCCCAGCCGGCGGCCGCGCTGCCAGCGGACGACGCCGCCATGGTGGCACCACCCCGACCGGCGCCGCTGGTGAAACCGCCGAGCGCCCCCTGCCAGCCGGGGTTGGTCCACTGCTGGTTGACGGCGAGGTTCGCGGCGACGCTGGCCGCCGGGGAGATGACCGCGTTCTGCATGCCGGCGGCGACTGACCGGCCGCCCCAGCGGACGACGCCAGCGCCCCGGAAGTCCATTGCCGGCGGCCGGAACGACACCGGCACCCGGGGCGCGACCGTGTTGCGCAGCAGCCGGTTGCCGCCGAAGCCGAGCATGCCGCCGAACGCGCCGCCGACCCCGGCGGTGAGGGTGCGCCGGCCGTCCCAGTTGTCGCGGTTGCCCTGGGCGACCTGGAACGCCTGGGCGCCGATGTCGATGATCAGCTCTTCGCCGATCTCCTGAGCCAGCTCGATGCCCAGCTGAGTGCCGAGCCGCTGGGCACCGGCGCGGGTGACGTGGGTGGTGGCGATCCTGACCGAACCCTGCAGCGCGGCCCGCATCCCGGCCTGGGTGAGCATCCGCCGGCCGAGCTGGGCCAGCAGCCGGCGGAACGCGACGGTGACCGCCTGCCGGCCGGCGGCGAGGATGCCGGGGATGGCACCGGCGGAGACGCCACCCAGCCAGGCCATCAGCAACGCCACGAACACCGCGATCACGGTGATGGCCACCGCGATGAGGATCGTCAGCTTCGCGTACTCGATCTCGGTGGCGGCGGTGTCGCAGCCGTTCGCGAAGGCGGCGGCGGCCTTCTGCAGGACCGGCAGTCCGGTGTTGGGGCCGACCCCGACCTGCTGCCAGAAGTTGGCGAACTCGGCACCCGCGTCGCCGCCCCAGCTCTCGATGACCCGCAGCGCGGCCGGATCGGCGTCGGCCAGTGCGACCCGTACCACCTCTTCGAGCTCACGCCAGGCGGCGGCGAGCTCGCGCATCTGGTCCTCGTCACCGGTCGGCCACGCCTCGCCGGCGCTCACCCAGGTGATGGCGTCCCAGACCCAACCGTACTCGCCGAACCACTCCCGGGGATTGATGATCGCCACGTCGTTGGCCCTCCGACAGCGACCGCGCTACCTGCCGCCGCCGAAGCTGTCGCCGACCGCGCCGTCGTCGTCGACCGTGCCGTCGACCGAGGAGACGATCCGGAGCCCGGTGTCTTCGAAAGCGGCGACGAGGTCGTCGCCGGCGTCCAGGGTCACCTTCGCCGGGGCCTCGTCACCGCCGTCCAGATAGTGCTCGTTGAACGTCCGGCCGGCCTCGTCGTCGCCCCATGGCCGGGCCTCGTTGAGCGTCCGGATGGTGCCGGTGACGCGGGCCCACTCGGCGGCCAGTGTCTCGGCCGCCGCGCCGAGCGCGTTGCCGGCCGGGCGGGCCAGGTCCGGGTTGAGGAAGGTCTGCTGCGGCTCGGTCAATTCCGGTCACCCCCGGGCAGGTCGGTGTCGAGCTGGCGGAAGATGCCTTCGAGATCGAAGTCGATGTGTGCCTGGAACTGCGCGTCGGGCACCAGCGGCCGGCAGATCCGCTCCACTTCGGCCATCGTCTGGGCGGTGGCGGCCCGGATGGTCTCGGTGACCGTGACGGACAGCTGCGCGGCGTTCGGCCGGCGGTAGATGCGCGGGTCGAGCTCCACCTTGGTAACCTGCCCTCTCGGCCCGACCGTGACGGTGACGAGCCCGTCGTCGGAGGTGACGGTAGCCGACACCGCTCGCAGTTGCTGTTGCAGGTCGGCGGCGCCGGAACGCATCCGGTCGAACTGTGCCATCAACTCGTCGGCGCGGGCGCGCAGGCCGTGCACGTCCATCGTGTCCCTCCCCGTCGCCGCGTCACACCGGCCGCTGCCGGGCACCGAGGGTGAAGCGTCAAGACGACGATACTGAATGTGTGCCAGCCGCACGAGCCCGCCGGTCGCCGCCGCTGGATAGGATGCCGGGCGGTACGGGAGGTCTGGAGGTCAGCTGATGCGGTCACCGACCCTGCTACTGGCCGTCGCGCTGGGCGTACTGCTGGGCGTACTGCTGACCGTCGCGCCGGGCGTGCTGCCGGTCGTCGCGGCGGCACCGGCGTCCGCCGCCCCGGGCAGTTGCCGCGGCCCGGCCGACCCCGGACCGGTGATCCCTCAGATCTCCTGGCATCAGCGCTGGTTGGCGCCCGAGCGCAGCTGGCCGGTCACCGACGGGTCGGGGGTGCGGGTCGCGGTGATCGATTCCGGTGTCGACGACGACCATCCGCAACTGTCCGGTCAAGTGACCGCCGGCGCCGACCTGACCGGCGTCGAGGCCGACGGCACCGTGGACTGCGCCTCGCACGGCACTGCCGTGGCCAGCCTGATCGCCGCCACCAGGGTGGACGGCGTCGGCTTCCACGGCATCGCCCCGGGGGTGACGATCGTTCCGATCCGGGTCACCGAGCGGATCCAGGCGCAGCAGGACGGCCCCGACTCACCGGCGGACCGGCTGGCCGAGGCGATCGACCTCGCGGTGGCCAGCGACGCGAAGGTGATCAACATGTCGCTGATCATGTACCGCGCGGATCCGGCGGTACGGGCAGCGGTCGAGCGCGCCGTCCGGGCCGACGTGGTGCTGGTGGCCGCAGCCGGCAACAGCCACCAGCAGGGCGCGTCGCCGGATCCGACGCCGTACCCGGCGGCGTTCGACGGGGTGATCGGCGTCGGGGCGATCGACGAGAACGGCGTACGGCTGGCGGACTCGCAGGTCGGTGACTACGTGGACCTGGTGGCGCCGGGTGGGGCGGTGTTGGCGGCGAGCCGGGTGTCCGGGCACCAGGTGGTCGCCGGCACCAGCTATGCCACCCCGGTGGTGAGCGCGGCGGCGGCGCTGCTGCGGGCCGCCGAGCCGGATCTGTCGGCGGCCGACGTGGCCCGGCGGCTGACGGCGACCGCGGATCCGGCACCCGGCGGCCGGTCGGAGGGCTACGGCCACGGGGTGGTCAACCCGTACCGGGCGGTGACCGAACGGCTGGCCGCGGGCGAGCCGGTCGCCGCACCGGCGTTGCCGACGGTCGTGCCGGATGCCGCCACGGCGCAGCGGGCGGCCCGCTGGCAGCAGCTGACCCGGACCGCTGTGGCGGTGGCCGCCGGTACGGCGTTGCTGCTCCTGCTGGTCGCGGTGGCCGTGGCGGCGCTGCCGGGCGGCCGACGCCGCCGCTGGCAGCCGACCCGGCGGGCGGTCGGCCGCAGCGGCGTGGCATCACAGGGCGGTACGCCCGCAGGCGGCGCATCCGGTCGCAGCGCATCCGGTACCGGCGTACCCACTACCGGCGTGACCGGTGCCGGCAGCCACCCGGCGGGCACCGATCCGCAGGAGGCGTACTTCGTGGTGCCCGGACCGGCGGGTCGGTGACCGCGTCGGTCACTCGAACTTGGAGCGGTTGGCCGCCTCGCGTGCCTGCATCCGGAGGGCCGCCTCGCGCAGCGCCTTCTCGATCCGGTTGAGCAGGTCCTTGAGGTCGTTGGCGGCCGATTCCCACTCCGCCTGCCGGGTCAGGTACGCGGTCTGCGCGTCGCCCTCCCAGGTTGCCACCAGCGGCTGGATGCCGGTCTTGAGGCCGTCGAGCTCTTGAGTCATGTTCTTGGCCGCGGTGCCGCAATTGTCGGCGGCGTTGTTGAGCGCGGCGAAATCGTAGCGGATGTCCATCTCGATCCCTCCGGTCAGAGCTTCAGAGCCGCGGTGATCTGGCCGGCGGTCGCCCCCGCCGAATCCATCTCGGATTTGATCTCTTCGTCGCTGACTTCGTAGTCCTTACCGGCCGAACCGACCGCCTCGGCGATCGACCGCAACGCGATGTTCAGCCGCGCCATGTCCTCGTCGAACGCCTGACGCACCTGCTGGAACGAGCCGGCACCGATGCCCTTCCACTGGTCGTAGAGCGGCATGAGCTGGTCCATCAACTGGTTCAGGTTGCCGGTCAGCCGGTTCGCGACGTCATCGACGTCCTTCTCGGTCTGAACCATCAGCCCGGTATTGGTGTTCATCCCGGTCATGGTGATCTTCACCCCGTCCTCTGGTGGGATGCCCCGCAATCCGAGGGGCGGTGCCGCATGGTGCGCCGACGCACCATCTGTCAACGGAAACGGTAGTTCCTTGTGTCCAGTGGCGCCAGACCGATACCGATCGACCGACGCCACCCGGCCGACGTCCGTTGATCCACAATAGTCGTTCAGGCTGGTCGTCGGGCTGCCGCCGGGTCCAGCGCCGGACCGCCCGGCAGCCGCACCACCAGGCTGGCGGGTAGCCGCACCGGCTCCACCTCGGGGTAGCCGAGCATCGCGGCGACCGCCCGGTCCGCCAGCGGATAGCGGATGCCGAGGTCGGTCACCAGGGTCAGGGTGCCGGCCGGGGCGTCCGGGGCGGGCATCGACTCGACCAACGCGCCATGGCCGGGCTCGATCACCACCCGGTCCGCCAGCGGTACGCCGTCGGCGGTGCGCGCCGGGGTGACGATCGCCTGTGTCGGCGGCTCGACCTGCGCGTCGACCAGCACCTGCGGCTGGTGGCTGCCGGGCGGGTAGCCGGCGCAGACGCTCTGCCGGCCGTCGGTCAGCCGCAGGATGTCCGGTCGGCGCTGCGGCGCCCGGGCGCCGGTTTCCCCGGACTCGGCCGCCCGGGGCGCGCCGACCACGGTGGCGGCGGCGACCGGCCGTGCGGTCGGCGGTTCACCGCCGTACGCGTCCCGGGTGCCCGGATCGGCGAGCAGCACCTCGGCCTGCAACTCGGTCAACGGCGCCAGCCGGTCCCGTTCGGCAAGGTAGTACTGCCGGTCGCCGGTCTGGTTCTCGACCACGTAGATCTGGCCGGCGACCGCGTCCGGCAGTGCGGTCGACGGCTCGCCCCGGCCGGGCACCGGCCGGCTGCCGATCGGCTCCCCGGCCGGCAACGCGTTCAGCCAGGCCCCGCCGACCAGCACGACCGGCTCGGAGCGCAACGCCAGGCCCTCCAGGACGATGTCCTCGTCGACCAGTTCGTGCCGCTGGTCCCGCCAGATCAGCTGCAGGTGCCGGGTGTCGACGTCGCGGACCAGCAGCGCCCCGTCGGCGGTGGGCCGGCCACCGACCGGCGGCCGGCCGACCGTCAGCACCGTGGTGGTCACCAGCTCACCGGACTCGTCCGGGACGGCCTGCGAACACAGTGTCCACCCGCCGGTCAGGATCCGCTTCGCGTCGGGCAACGCGTCCGGTGCGTCCGGGATGCCGATCCGGGGACCTCGCGGCGTACCCGCCAGAGAGTTGCGCGACACGTCGGTCACCGGGGCGAAGGACTCCAGCGCCAGCAGCGCCGAGGCGTAGTTGACCACCGGGTGCAGATGGCCGTCGCGGTAGAGGTAGCGGGTGCCGGTCTCCTTCTCCAGGATCACCGAGGCACCGTCCTGCCAGCTGGTCGCTCCACCGGGGACGACGAAGCCGAAGACACCGACCGCGCCGAGGCACAGCACCGCCACCATGATCCCGCCGAGGCCCGCGCCGCCAAGTCGTTGAAACGGTGCGACCGCCGGGTCCGGGTCCCTGGCCACCAGCGCGGACGTCGTCCGCTGGACGAAGAACTGGTACGACTGGACCTGGTCGCGCCGCGACGGCATGCCTGGTTTCCTTCCACCCGTCGGCGCCGCACGGCTGCACCACACGGCGTGCTGCCTACCATAGGCTCACGCGGCGTGCCGCATCCCACAGGCTCCGGTGACGACGGCGTACCGTGGGGTCTCGCCCGCAGCCCGGAGGGAACATCGATGCTCGGTCGCGACGAGGCGCTGGACCTGGCCCGACGATGGGCGACCGACCACGGTGCCGGTGCCGGTGCCGACGAGCGGATCGGCCTGCACGAGTTCGAGCACGGCTACGTCGCCTGGCTGATCCCCGCCGACGACTCAGCGGGCCCGGCGACCGGGCCGCCGACCGGTTCCGGGTCACCGCGGATCGTGATCGACCGGGAGTCCGGCGAGGTCAGCCAGTGGCCGCCGATCCCGGTGACGGTCGTCGCCGAGCGGTACGCCGCCGCCCGGGCCGCCGCCCGCCGGTTCCCGCCGGACGTACGGCCGGTGCTGGAAGCCGCCGGCTGGTTCCCCGGCCGGGACGTCTCCGCGATGGTCGACCAGTGGGCCGGCCGGTGGGCGGGTGAGCTCGACGGGCTGGTCATGACGCCGGTGGCCCGCGCGGCGCTGACCGAGTTCGGCGGGCTGACCATCGCCCAGTTCGGCTCGGACGGCACCGCCGACGCCGGCTTCCCGACCTTCATCCACCCGGTACGCAGCGGTCTGGTCACCGAAGAGGCGCGGGTCTTCGTCGACGAGTACGACCATCCGGTGTTTCCGCTCGGCGGCAACTCGGACGGCCCGGCCGAGCTGGTCGTCGACGGCGCCGGCCGGGTCCTGCTGCTGCACTGGGCCGGCTACCAGTACGTCGCCGACGACGTCGACACGGCGCTGATCCGGCTGGTCCGGGGCGGCCCGTTCCCGCCGCTGCGGCCCGAGCAGTTGGCCGGGCCGGCCGAGGGACCAGCCGGAACCGTCAGCCGTTGATCGCCCGCATGAAGCCGTACAGGCCGAGCACGGCGCAGGCCACCGGCACCACGGCCAGTTGCAGCACCACGTCCAGCCCGTCGCCGAGCCGGGCCAGCCGGGGCGTCGGCGGACGTCGGCTGTAGACCATCCCGGCCGCCAGCACCAGCGCCACCACCAGCAGCACCACCGGCAGCAGGGCCAGCCGGGTACCGGCCGCCATCCCGCCCGTACCGATCAGGGTCAGCAGACCGACACCGACCAGGCCGCCGGCCAGCAGCGGCACCCGGTGCCGGATCGTCGAGACCAGCCGGGCCCGCAGCAGCTGACCGGCCGTCACCACGGCGACCAGCAGCACCGCGCCGACCGTCGCCGAGAAGGCCAGCACCGCCGACCCGGCGGCGGCGACCACGGCCGTACCGAACATCAGGCCGGTCAGCACCTCGTCGGCGCGGGCCGTCGCCCGGTAGATCTCCGCCCGGTCCGGTTGCGGGTCGTCGCGGACCAGGTCCTCGGCGGTACGCGGCAGCGCCGGCATCGGCAGTTTGCCGGCCCGTACCGAGATCAGCGGCAGCGCCGGCAGCAGCAGGGTCACCGCGGCCACCAGCACCGCCGCGGCGCGCGGCCCGTCCAGTGGCCCGACGGCCAGCACCGCACCGGTCGTCCCGCTGACCCCGGTGAAGATCGCCGCGACGAAGACCCGGCCGGCGTCCCCGACGCCGAGCATGCCGAACACCCCGGTCAGGGTCAGCGCCGCCGAACCGACCAGCAGGTGCGGTGCCCCCAGCTCGGTGACCGGTTCACCGCCGGCCAGCGACACCGCACCGCCGACGAACGCGTACGGCAGGGCCAGTGCGGCGAGCACCGCGCCGGCCAGCGAGTCGGCCATCGCCCGGGACAGCAGCACGCCGACCGCGACCAGCACGGCGGCGGTGCCGAGCAGGGCCGCCCCGGCGGCCACCCCGGTGCCGCCGCCGGTCACCACCGCGACCAGGGCGAGCAGCAGCAGCACGGCCCCGGTCAGCAGGCCGGTCAGCCGGGTGGCGGCCGGTGTCCAGGACAGTCCGCGCCGCCGGGCGCCGGCGGCGATCGCCTCCATCAGGTCGTCGTAGGCCAGCTCCGGCCACTCGGTGCGGCGGGGCAGCAGATGCAGCGTCTCGCCGTCGCGGACCTGCTGCGCGGCGAGCGTACGGTTGAGGTCCAGGGTGGATCCGTTGGTACGCCGCAACGCCCAGCCGCCGTCGGCCGTACCGTCGGAAGCGTTCTCGTCGGCCTGCCGCAGCACCGCCGGAAGCAGCCCGACCAGCGGCAGGTGTTCCGGCAGGGCGAGGTCGATGCGTCGGGTCGGCGCCACGACGGCGATCCGGGCGAGTCCGGTTCCGGCCTGGGTGACCACTGCTGACTCCTCATCAAGCCGCGCGGGCTGTCCTGACTCGAGAAGGCTACCTACCATGTGCCGGTGCCATCGGTGCCGGTAGCGACCCGGCGTCCGGGTGTGACGACGACGGGGAGGATCGATCCGTGGGTACGGTGGTGATACGGCGTCCGGCGCGCCGACCCGAGCCGGAGTACCCGTCCGGCGAGGTCCTGCTCGACGCGCCCCCCGAGGTGCCGGCGCCGACCGGCCGGTCCTGGGGGCAGCTGATGATGCTGCTGCCGATGCTGGCCGGCTCGGTCGCGATGGCGCTGATGTACGCCGGGCGGGGCGGTTCGACGCTCAGCTACGTCGCCGGTGGCCTGTTCGGCCTCTCCGCGCTCGGCATGCTCGCCACCCAGCTGTCCAACCAGGCCGGTGGGCCGAGCCGGCAGGAGATGGCGCAGCGGCGGCGCGAGTACCTGGCGCATCTGTCACGGCAGCGTCGCCGGGTCCTGCGGACCGTACGCCAGCAGCGGGAAGCCGCGTTCTACCGGCACCCGGATCCGCAGACGCTGTGGTCGGTGCCGGTCGGTCCCCGGCTGTGGGAACGCCGCCGCGGCGATCCCGACTTCGCCACCGTACGGGTGGGTCTCGGGCCGCAGGAGCTGGCGACGCCGCTGGTCCCACCGCCGCCGACCGCGCTGGAGAAGCTGGAGCCGATGTGCGCGTTGGCGCTGCGCCGGTTCCTGACCAGCTACGCCACCGTGCCGCAGCTGCCGGTGGACATGGCGCTGCGCGGCTTCGCCCGGGTGCATCTGCGCGGCGACCCGGACGCCGCCCGAGCCCTGGTCCGGGCGGTGATCGCCCAGGCCACCGCGTTCCACGCGCCGGACGACATGCTGGTGGCGGTCTGTCCGGCCCCGGCCCGGCGGGAGCACTGGGAGTGGGTCAAGTGGCTGCCACACGCCCTGCACCCGACCCGCACCGACGCGACCGGTGCGCTGCGGCTGGTGTCGCCGACGGTGACCGGGTTGGAGGCGATGCTCGACGACGTGCTCGCCAACCGCCCCCGGTTCAACCTCACCGGCGGCGGGTCCGCCGCCACCTCCGGGCCGCACCTGCTGGTGGTGCTCGACGGCGGTGACCCGGCCGGCTCCGATCACCTGATGACCGACGGCGGCGTGGAAGGAGTGACCATCGTCGACCTGTCCGAGCCGCCGCCACGGGTGCTCGACCGGGCCCGGCTGGTGCTCGATGTCGCCGCCGACGGGTCGATGACCAGCGTCACTCTGGACGGCCGGGCGCAGATCGGCACCGCCGACGGCTGCACGGTCGCCGAGGCGGAGGCGTTGGCGATGGAGTTGGCGCCGCTGCGGCTGTCCGCCGCGTCCCGTGGCGAGCAGCCGCTCAACCTGGAGCAGGACCTGGCCGACCTGCTCGACCTGGGCGACCCGTACGAGTTCGACGTGGACCGGGCGTGGACGCCCCGGCCGAACCGGGACCGGCTGCGGGTGCCGCTCGGGCTGACCCCGGACGGCACCCCGGTCGAGCTGGACCTCAAGGAGTCCGCGCAGGACGGCATGGGCCCGCACGGCCTGCTGATCGGCGCCACCGGCTCCGGCAAGTCGGAGCTGCTGCGCACCCTGGTGCTGGCGCTCGCCGCCACCCACTCGTCGGAGACGCTGAACTTCGTGCTGATCGACTTCAAAGGCGGGGCGACGTTCACCCGGCTGGACAAGCTGCCGCACACCAGCGCGGTGATCACCAACCTCTCCGACGAGCTGCCGCTGGTCGACCGGATGACCGACGCGATCAACGGCGAGCTGGTCCGCCGGCAGGAGCTGCTCCGCTCGGCCGGCAACTACGCCTCGCAGCGTGACTACGAGAAGGCCCGGGCCGCCGGGGCACCGCTGGAGCCGATGCCGGCGCTGCTGATCATCTGTGACGAGTTCTCCGAACTGCTGACCGCCAAGCCAGACTTCATCGACATGTTCGTCCAGATCGGGCGGGTCGGCCGGTCGTTGAGCGTGCATCTGCTGCTCGCCTCGCAGCGGCTGGAGGAGGGCCGGCTGCGCGGGCTGGACACCCACCTGTCGTACCGGATCGGCCTGCGGACCTTCTCCGCGATGGAGAGCCGGGTGGTGCTCGGCGCCACCGACGCGTACGAACTGCCCCGCTCCCCCGGCCACGGCTACCTGCGGTTCGGCACCGAACCGCTGGTACGGTTCCGGGCCGCGTACGTCTCCGGCACGTACCGCAGCAAGACCGCCGAGGCGGTCGCCGCCGGCGACGGCGACGACCGGGTCCAGGAATACACCACCCAGTACGTCGCCCCCCGGCTACCGGCCGACGCCCGGCAGCCGGCACCCGAACCGGCCGACACCACCGGCGAAAGCCTGCTCGACATCCTGGTCAGCCGGCTCACCGGCCGAGGCAAACCCGCCCACCAGGTGTGGCTCCCGCCGCTCGGCGACCCGATGACCCTCGACCAGCTCCTCTCCCCGCTGGTCGCCGACCCCGAACGCGGCGTCACCGCCGCCAGCCCGACCCTGCAGGGCGAGCTGCGGGCCGCCGTCGGCCTCATCGACAAGCCGTTCGAGCAGCGCCGCGACGTGCTCTGGCTGGAGCTCGGCGGCTCCGCCGGGCACACCGTCATCGTCGGCGGACCGCAGAGCGGCAAGAGCACCCTGCTGCGTACGGTCGTGTCGTCGCTCGCCCTCACCCACACCCCGCGCGAGGTGCAGATCTACTGCCTCGACCTGGGCAGCGGGGCGCTCACCGCGCTGCGTGACCTGCCACAGGTCGGTGGGGTCGCCACCCGGCTGGACGCCGGGCAGGTCCGCCGGACCATCGCCGAGCTGCGGCTGCTGATGGCCCAACGGGAACGCCGGTTCGCCGAGAACCGGATCGACTCGATGGCCACCTACCGGCGGGAACGCCGGCACGGCGGGCACACCGACGACCCGTTCGGCGACGTGTTCCTGGTGATCGACGGCTGGGCGGCGGTACGCGCCGAGTTCGAGGACCTGGAGCCGGCGATCAACGACATCGCCAACCGGGGGCTGTCGTTCGGCGTACACCTGGTGATCAGCGCCGGCCGGTGGATGGACCTGCGACCGGCGGTACGCGACGTCTTCGGCACCCGGCTGGAGCTGCGCCTCGCCGACGCCAGCGACTCCAACCTGGACCGGCGGGCGGCGATGAACGTGCCGGACAAGTCACCCGGCCGGGGCATCACCCCGGACGGCATGCAGTTCCTCGCCGCGCTGCCGCGCACCGATGGCGACGCCGACGCCGGGACCCTCGCCGACGGGGCCCGGCGGTTCGTCACCGAGGTCGCCGCCGCCTGGCAGGGCCCGGGTGCGCCACCGGTGCGGCTGCTGCCGGCGGTGGTGCCGTACGACTCGGTGCCGGACACCGGACGCCCCGGCGTGCCGATCGGCATCGCCGAGGTCGACCTGCAGCCGGTGCACCTGGACCTGGGCACCGATCCACACTTCATCGTCTTCGGCGATGGCGAGTCCGGCAAGAGCAGCTTCCTGCGGGCGCTGGCCCGGGGCATCACCGACCGCAACGACCTGACCCAGGCCCGGCTCATCGTCGTCGACTACCGGCGCAGCCTGCTCGGCGACATCAGCGAAAAACACCAGATCGGGTACGGCACCTCGACGGACGTCACCGCCGGCATGCTGACCGAGGTGGTCAACGTGATGCGGGACCGGCTGCCCCCGGCGGACGTGACCCCGGAACAGCTGCGTACCCGCAGCTGGTGGCGCGGCCCTGACCTGTACATCCTGGTCGACGACTACGACCTGGTCGCCGGTGGCGGCGGCAACCCGCTGCTGCCGCTGCTGGAGTTCCTGCCGCAGGCCCGTGACATCGGGCTGCACCTGGTGATCGCCCGGCGCAGCGGCGGGGCCAGCCGGGCACTGTACGAGCCGATCCTGATGCGACTGCGCGAGCTCAGCTCGCCGGGCCTGGTGATGTCCGGCAGCCGCGACGAGGGGGTGCTGCTCGGCAACGTCCGGCCCGGCCCGCTGCCGCCGGGGCGGGGTTGGCTGGTCACCAGGCGGGAAGGCACCCGGCTCGTCCAGTTGCTCCATCTACCGTCCACATCGTGACTCTCGGTCCACGATGATTGCGGTGACACGATAGTTTTGTGGATGCCGATACGCGCGTGGGGCCTGGGGGAGGGATCATGGCGGACGACAGCTGGCTGGTCAACGAGACCATCGACGTCGACATCGAGCAGCTCGACGACTTCGCCCAGTGCGTGATGGACGAGTTGCGGCTCAACTTCCAGCCGAGTCTGGCGAGCGGCATCAACCACATGCTCACCATCCCGGTGCCGTTCGGCGGGTCGGGGATGTCCGAGGGCCGGTTCTTCCAGGGCCGGCACGACGAGAACCGTGAGGCGGCAACCCTGCTGCTCGGCGAGGTGGCCAAGGGCCTCGCCTCGCTGGCGACCGCCGCCAAGTCGATCTCCGCCGAATACCTCGACGGCGACGCCCTGGTCGCGGCCGACCAGATGACCGTCTTCAACGCCTTCGCGGCGCTCGACGGGCAGGAGACTCTGGAAGGCCACTGGCAGGACCCGGAGAGCGGCGTCGAGGATCCGAGTCTGGTCGTCGATCCGGACGAGGAAACCTCCTCCTACGCCCCCGAGGCGGCCGACCGGGACCTGTCGCTGTACGAGGCCGAGACGATCGGTGAGGGCGACGGTGCCTACGACATCCGTGCCGACGACGAAGACATGCACGACGACGAGCTCGACAGTCCGTCGGCCGATCACTGAGCAGCGCGGATAGCGACGTCGAGGAGCGGGGATGTCCGACGAGTACTTCGGCTGGCAGCCGGTGTCGATCCCGTACGTGAGCACCAGGAGCGACTACGTCGTTCACGACTACTCGGATCCGAACCAGCGCTACGAACCCACCGTGTGGGACAAGGAGACAACCAACATCGAGACGATGTGGGGTTGGATCCAGAATGAGAGCGACGAGCGGGTGATCGCCGTCGCCGACATGTGGCACCGGATCGGCGTGCTGCTCGACAGCACCCGCAACAACCTGCAGCGGTACGCGACGGCGCTGGCCGCCAAGTGGCAGTCACCGGCCGGTGAGTACTTCATGCAACGGGTGGGCGCCACCCTCTACTCGCTCGACGAGTGGAAGGAGGCGGCCGACAGCAACCGCCGTGGCCTGGAGCAGCTGGCCGGCAAGATCGAGTCGACCCAGCAGGAGTTCCGCAGCCTCTGGGAGCAGTACACCGTCGAGGCCGCCGACCCGGACAACGGTCTGCAGTGGTCCGACACGTACGACTGGATTCCCGGCACCACCGGCCGGACCCGCAAAGACGTCATGGACGACTACTTCGAGCGCGCCCGGGACATCATCAAGCCGTTGGCCGAGATGTACATCGACGTGTACCTGAGCCACATCACCCGGGGCAGCACCTTCCGGGGCCCGACCGACGCGGCCGTGGTTGACCCGTCGGTCGCACCCCCCGGCGGCCCGGGGGCACCGCCACCCGGTGCGCCGCCGCCCGGCAGCCCGGGCGCACCGCCCCGGCCGGAGTTCGCGGGGCGCGGCGAGCCGCCCGCCGCTCCCGGGCTGGGCCGGGGCACGCCGTCGCTCACGCCACCGCCGGCGGTGCCGGACGGGCTGCACCTCGCCGGGGGCACCGTCGCCCCGCCGACCGCGCCTCCGCCTGCACCCAGCCTCCCGCAGACCGGCGCCGGCCCGGCACCGAGCCCGCCACCGGCGGTGGTGCCACCCGGCGTCACCCCCGGGCCACGACCGGGGGCGCCGGGGGTCAACCGCCCCGGAGCACCGCCGCCGGGTGCGAACCGCCCGAACCCTCCGGTCCGGCCGCCCGGTCCGCCCCGGCCGGCGCTGCCCGGGGCCGGTGGGCCGCCGCCGAACAACCCGGCCAGCCGAGGTCCCGCGCCGCAGCGCCCGTCACTGCCCGGCAGCACTGGGCCGACGCCGGGTGGCTCCCGGCCACCGGGGCCGACCGGCCGCCCCCCGGTCCGACCCACCCCACCGGCGGCGCCACAGTTGCCGGGCAGCACCGGCCGCCCGACCGGCGGCGGCACCGGCCGGCCCGCCGCCCCGCCGCCCAGTCTGGGCGGCCCGCGCAGCCGCCCCGCCACCGCCCCGAATGCCGGTGGCCCCCGGCTACCGCAGCCGGCCGCACCCGGCTCCGCCGGTCGACCGGCGGCCCCGGCTGCTCCACGGCTGTCCGGCCGGAGCGGGCCGACGAAGCCCGGCAGCGCCGCCAAGGGCCCGGGTCCGGTGCTGGGCGGGCAACGGGGTGCCGGCCCGGCCGGTGGCGGCGGTCGCACCAGCCGCAAGACCGACGATCGGCAGCAGACCTGGGAGTACGGCGACGGTGACGACGAGCTGTGGCAGACCGACCCGGCGGCTCCCGGCACCATCGACACCCCCGACGAAAAGCCGCCGCAGCAGCAGGGCCGGAGTCTGGGCCAGCGATGAGGCCGACAGGCGGCCGAGCTAAGCCGGACGAAGCACCCGACGCAGTATCATCCGGGCACAGCGCCGGGCGGCCCGGCGACTGCCCGACGGAGAGGTGTGCTCCGCCCATGCGTGCTTGCCGGAGGTCGAT
This sequence comes from Micromonospora sp. Llam0, assembly GCF_003751085.1. Classification (NCBI taxonomy): domain Bacteria; kingdom Bacillati; phylum Actinomycetota; class Actinomycetes; order Micromonosporales; family Micromonosporaceae; genus Micromonospora; species Micromonospora sp. Llam0. The sequence continues at coordinate 6,132,561 of NZ_RJJY01000001.1, forward strand.
TGGCCTGGTGGTAGCTGCACTGGTCGGCCTGCTCGGCATGGCGTCGCTGCCCGCCGAGCCGGCGCACGCCGACGAGACCCGGGACCAGTCCTGGCACGTCGAGGCGATGCGGCTGGCCGAGGCGCACGCGATCACCCAGGGCGAGGGGGTGACCGTCGCGGTGGTCGACACCGGCGTCGACGCCTCCCACCCCGACCTGCGGGACAACGTCCTCGCCGGCGCGGACATGTACGACCGCGACAGCAAGGGCCACGTCGACCGGCGTAACCACGGCACCGGCATGGCCTCGCTGATCGCCGGGCACGGTCATGGGCCCGGCGGCCGTGACGGGGTGCTCGGGGTGGCGCCGAAGGCCAAGATCCTGCCGGTCGCAATCACCAGCCCGACCACCGACATCATCCCGCCCCGAAACATCGCGACCGGGATCAACTGGGCGGTCAACAGCGGTGCCGACATCATCAACGTCTCGCTCACCGGATCGTCCGACCCGGCGCTGGAGCGCGCCGTCGAAAGCGCCTACCGGCGCGGCGTCATCGTCGTCGCCGGCATCGGCAACCGCCGCGACGTGCTGATCGGCCAGCCGGCCCGCAGTGAGTGGACCATCGCGGTCACCAGCAGCGGGCGGGACGGTGGGCTCAGCCCGGAGTCGATCCGCGCCGAGCAGACCCACCTCGCCGCACCCGGTGAGGACATCGTCCGAGCAGCCGTTGGCGGCGGCTACTACACCATGGACGGCGCCAGCGCCGCCACCGCGTTGGTGTCGGGGGCGTTCGCGCTGCTCAAGGCGCGGTATCCGGACGAGGACCAGGGCAAACTGTTCCAACGGCTGGTCGGTACGGCGCACGACGCCGGGCCGCCCGGCAAAGACCTCGACTTCGGCTGGGGCATCCTGGACATCCACGCCGCGCTCACCACCGAGCCGGACGACCGGGCCAGCCCGCGGCCGTCGCCGACCGCCAGCGACCCGGTCGCCTACCTGCCACCCGAGCCAGGCTACGAGTTCGGGCTCGACGAGCTCATCGGCATGCTGATCTTCTTCACCATCCTCGGCACACTGATCACCGGCGTCATACTGCTGATCCGGTGGCTGCGACGCCGGGCGAGACGTCCGGCGGCCGCCCGGGACGGCCCACCGACGGCGGCCGACGTCGGCGCACCGGTGGCCCGGGCCGGGCCCGATCAGCCGACCGGGGGCGAGCCGCCGACCGCCGAGGACGATTCGGTATGGCGTCCACCGAGCCGGTGAACGTACCCGGGCCGGACGCCACCCCCGCCACCCCCGCCACCCCGGCCACCGGCCGGCGGCCACCGGTCGTCGCCGCCGCCGTACTGCTGGCGATCCCCACCGCTGCCCTCTGGCTGGTCGCCGGTCTCGCGTTCCTGGTCGTCACCTACCGGGCCGAGGGTGACGCGAAGTTCCTACTGTGGATCATCGCGTTCGCGATCCTCGGGCTCTGCCTGCTGCTGGTCTTCATGACCCTGGCCGGCATGCGGATCGTCTGGGTCGGCGGGCCGAACATGCTGCGGGCCCCGGCCGGGTTCACCGCCGGGCTGCTCCTCGTCGTGCTGGGCGGCCTGCTGCTGTTCGGCAAGGTCGAATACCACTCGACGATGCTGCTGCCGATGGTCGTCGGTGCGCTGGCCGGGCTGGCGGTGATCCTGCTGGCCACCCCGCCCGCGCGGCGCTGGCTGGCCAAGCGGTAGTCGCCGGTCAACCGGTGGTCTCGACCGGCGACGACTCGGCTGGCGACGGCTCCACCGGCAGCCAGCGTCGACCGCCCCGGTCGAAGCGGGCCAGCAGTTCGTCCCTGCCGTCCTGATGCAGCACGTGCAGCTCGGCTCCGTCCGGCACGGCCAGCGCCCGCTGCTGCGGCCGCTCGTCGAGCCAGGTCAGCGGGGTGTCCGGGCCGGGTTCCCAACGGACGACCGGCACCCATTCGTCGGCGGCGGTGAACGGCGACTCCGGCCCGAGCAGGCCCAACCGGGCGTACAGCCGATTGGGGGTGTCTCGACCAGGTCCGTGCCAGCGGTGCACCGGGCCGGCCATCCGGTCGTAACCGTCCGCCACGTACGCGTGCAGGTGGCGGTGTGGGACGACCAGCTGCATCCGGACCGGAACATCCGGATCAGCATCGACCGCCTCGGCCTGGTCCGCCTCGACCGCCTGGTCCGCCTCGACTGCCTCGGTCGCGGTCCGGCGCAGCTCGTCGAGCCACCAGCTGACCTGCCGGACCGCCGCCCCGGGCAGGCTCACCGTCGAGGCGGTGCCGGGGTCGACGGCGAGCTGCCAGCGCGGGTCCGGCCAGTTCGCGAAGAGTCGCACGCTGGAGGCGACGACCGATGGCGGCGGCACGTCGAACACCTCAGCCAGCAACGCCGGAGAGGTGAAGACCGGCACCGACGGTTGTCCCGCCTCGTCCGGCAGACACCACCAGGGAAACTCAGGGTCGGCCACGTCTCGTGCGGCGGCGTCGGGGGCGGCGTCCGACGGCAGCGGTACGGTGAACTCGGCCCGTAGCAGGGCGGCCATCACCGCGTCCGGGTCCTCGGCCGCGACGGCGGCGCGCAGCGCCTGCGCGATGTCGCCGGCCGGATCGGCGGGGCCAGCCGCAGCACCAGCACGGACATCGGCATCGGCATCGGGTGACGGTGACAGCTCCCGCAGCTGCCCGGCGCTGATCCGGTCGGCGATCGGCAGTCCCGGATCGACCGCCAACCACCAGCTGTCGTCGGGGATCGCGGCGGCCACCTCGGCCAGCGTGACCGTCACGTACCGTACCGACTCGCCCGGCAGTCCGGCGGCGATGGCCTGCGGCGAAGTGAAGGCCAGTACGTGTGGTGTGCCGTCGTGTTCGACAGTGGGCCAGGCGAACGGTGCCTGACCGGCGGCGGTCTCGGCCGACACCGGCAGCAGCAGCGGCCCGGTGCCGAGCGCCGCCAGGTAGCCCGCCCGGTCGGTGGCGGCGGCCATGCCCGCCTCGGCTGCGGTGGCCGGCCGCCACCCCGCCGGGTCGGCGGTCACCAGCTGCCGTCCTCGGCGAGCCGGTGCGGCCGCTGGCCGAGGACCAGCACGGTGACGGCCTGCTCGACCGACCGGCCGATGAACCAGTCGCCGCCGTGGTCCAGCACGAACACCCGCTGCCGGGCATCGATGGCCAGGACGCCGGTGCCGTCCGCTTCGACGCCGAGCGGGCTGACCGGTACGCCCAGCGTGTCGGCGAGTACGGCGAGGGTGGCGACGGTGTGCACGGCGCGCAACGGATCAAGGTGGACCGTGCTCGGTGCGACCGCCTCGCCGGGGCCGTCCGGTTCGACATACAGGCCGCCGAACTCGGCGTACGCCTCGATCGCGGGACCGACCACGGTGTGCTGCCGCCCGTCGGGGCCGACGTGCCCGGCGACCCGCAGGGCCCAGTCGCGGCCCCGCTGCTCGTCGCGTCGCCCCGGCTGCCAGCCGGCCGCAGTCAGGGCGGCGAGCACCTCCGGCGGGAACCGGTCGTCGCCGGGCATCAGAGCGTCTCCATCCCGAACCAGTCGAGCAGCTGCTGGCAGGACCGGCACGGGGCTACCACCGTGCCGTGGGCCGGATCGTCCGGCTCGCGGATCAGGGTGACCCGGATCCGGGCACCCCACAGCGCCGCCCGGGCCGCGGCCGGCGACAGCTCGGTGCCGGGCTGGCCCTGCTGTACGGCGTACAGCCGGTCGGAGATCAGCACCGGCTCGGCGCACCAGCCGACGAAGCGTTCCCGCTGGCCGACCGGAAGTTCGTCCAGGATCCGCCGGACCAGCGGGTGCAGCTGCGGGAAAAGGTCGCCGCGCACCGAGGTGTGGGTGTGGACCTCGCCGTCAACCAGCAGAGCGGCTGCCGTCATCGGCAGCATGCGTACCGCCATCACGCTCTCCTTCGCCGTCCGGTCGGAGCCCGGGATCCCGCCGTAGAGCGTAGACAACCGGTGCCGGTCGCTGCTGCCAACGGCAGGCCCGCGACGACGCACTCGGTCACCGGACACCGGGTCTGGTGGTGCTGCGATATCGTCGGTATCCCCTGTCCCGCCGCGCACGAAGCCGGAGCCATGACGCGCACCCTCTCGGTCAGTCCGGACCAGCCGGGCGCCTATCCGTCGATCGGTGACGCGCTCGCGGCGGCGTCCGACGGGTCGGTGGTGGCCGTCGCCCCCGGCACGTACTACGAGGCGTTGTTCGTCAACGGTCGACAGATCACTGTGGTCGCCGCGCAGGGTGCCGGGTCGGTGACCGTCGACGCCTCCGCCGGTCATTACCCGACCGTGTCTGCCAACGGCGGCACTCTCGAACTGCGTGACCTGGTGCTGCTGGCCGGCGACGCGCCGGCGGTGGCGGTCGACCGGGCCGGGCTGACCATGACCGGCTGCCAGATGCGGGCCGGGTTCGGTGCCGGCGTCGTGATCGGCAACCGGTCGAGTTTCACGCTGACCCGGTGCACGGTCACCGGGGCGCGGCACGGCCTGGTGGTCGAGGATTCGGACGGCACCGTCGACGGTTGCGAGTTCACCGACCTCGCCGAGGACGGCGTGATCGTGCGGATCGGGGCCGCGCCCACCATCCGGGCGTCGACCATCACCGGCTGCGGCAACCGGGGCGTCTACGTCTACCAGCACGGCCGCCCGGTGTTGGAGACGTGCGAGATCTCCCGGACCGGCGGGGCGGGGGTCGCGGTCGCCCACCAGAGCGCGCCGACGCTGCGGCGCTGCCGGATCCGCGACACCCGCGGGCCGGCGGTCTCCTTCGGTCGCGGCTGTGCGGGCAGCGTCGAGGAGTGCAGCACCGAGAACACGGCGACGCCGGTGTTCGACATCGCCGAGGGCGCCGAGCCGACCATCGTGACCGGTACGGCGAGCCGACGCGCGGTGTTCGGCGCGGCCGCCGCCGCGTCGGCCGGCGGGCAGGACACCGCCCGTACTGAGGAGTTGCTGGCCGAGCTCGACGCGATGGTCGGCCTGGAGTCGGTCAAGGACGAGGTGCGCGGGCTGATCGACGAGATCCAGGTGAACGAGTGGCGGCGCGGCGCCGGGCTGCCGGTCAGCGCGGTCAGCCACCATCTGATTTTCGCGGGCGCGCCGGGCACCGGTAAGACGACGGTGGCCCGGATCTACGGTGAGCTGCTGGCCGCGCTGGGGGTGCTGTCCGGCGGGCCGTTCCGTGAGGTGTCCCGGCGTGACCTGGTCGGGCAGTACCTGGGCCACACGGCGGAGAAGACGGCGGCCGTCTTCGAGCAGGCCCGAGGCGGTGTGCTCTTCGTCGACGAGGCGTACACCCTGTCCCGGTCGTTCGGCAGCGGCGGGGACTTCGGTCAGGAGGCGATCGACACCCTGGTCAAGCTGATGGAGGATCACCGGGACGAGATCGCGGTGATCGCCGCCGGCTACACCGGGGAGATGCGGCAGTTCCTCGACGCCAACCCGGGCCTGGCGTCCCGGTTCGCCAGGACGATCGAGTTCGGCAACTACACCCCGGAGCAGTTGGTGGTGATCGTCGAGCGGATGGCGGCGAACGACGAGTACCTGCTCGCCGCCGCCGTGCCGGAGGTCCTGCTCGGACACTTCTCGACGGTGCCGAGGGACGAGAGCTTCGGCAACGCCCGCGAGGCGCGCAAGCTCTTCGAGGGGGTACGCAAGGTGCAGGCGCAGCGGCTGCGCCAGTCCGGCCAGCGGCCCAGCCTGGACGAGCTGCGTACGGTGACCGAGGCCGACGTCCGTACGGCGACCGGACGCTGAGCGATGACGACCGACCCTGGCCCTCCCGCCGACCAGTCTCCGGACGCACCGGCCGGCTGGCAGCAGTGGGCACCGCCCCGACAGCGCGACGCCGCGCCGATGCCCGCAGCGGCACCGCCATCCGCAGCCGCGCCGCCGACGGTGGGCGTGGCCGGCCCGGCCCCCACCTCGGAGCTGCCGATGGTTGGCGCTGCCGGACTATCGACCGGGCAGGCCGCTGGCCGGTCGGCGGCGGCGGCGCGGGCGGCGCGGGCCGCCGTGCCGGTGCCGCCGCCCGGATCAGGGTCGGGTAGGCCGACGCCGGACATGATTTCCGGAGTCACCGGGTCGGCAGCGGCGGCATCGACCCCGGCGGCGGCCTCGGGCAGCCGGATCCGGCCCCGGCGGGTCCGCCCCGGCACCGGCCCGTTCGCCATCGGGCAGTTGGTCTACTGGCAACTGGCGGCGACGGTCTTGCTCGCCGCGTACCAGCGGGGGCCGGTCGTGGCGCTGGTGACGGCGGCGGCGCTGGCCCTGCTGCTGGCGCCGACGGTGGTTCGGCTGCGCGGGCGGTGGCTCTACCAGTGGATGGCGGTGTGGTTGCGGTACCGGCTGCGGCCCCGGCGGCTGCCGGCCGGTGGCGGCAACCGGGCGGCGGGCCTGCTGCGGTTCGTGGAGCCGACCGCCATGGTGGACGATGTCACGGTCAGCGGCCGGACGATGGCGACGATCAGTCACCGGGGTGGCGTCTGCGCCGTCCTGGAGCTCGACCCCGCCGACGGTTCGCTGTTCGTCGGTTCCGCGCTGAGCCTGCCGTCCCCGGCGGCGCTGCTGCCGGCGGCGGATCCGGCCGCCCCGCCGATCTCGGTGCAGCTGCTCGTCCAGGTCGCGGCGGCACCGCGCGCGCACACTGGCCGAGGGCTGGTGGAGCGCTCCTACCGGGAGCTGACCGGCGGTGACGTGCCGGCCCGCCGGCGGGCCTGGCTGGTGCTCCAGGTGATGCGTACGCCGGACGGCTACACCGACCGGGAGCTGGCGCCGGCGTTGGTGTCGTCAGTCCGACGGGTCCAGCGCCAGCTGAAGCAGGACCGGGTGCCGGCCCGGCTGCTGGGCGGCGACGAGTTGCTGGCCGCCGTCGGCTACCTGGCGCAGCTGCCCAGCCGGCAGGACGGCGGCAACGTCTACGGCACCGCCAGTAACCGGGTCGCCGGCGAGGAGACCTGGCAGGCGTGGTGGAGCGGTGAGGTGCCGCAGGTCTGCCGCCGGCTGCTGCGCTGGCCGGAGCTGCCGTGGCAGCTGGACGACGTGTTGCGGCAGCTGCCGATGGTCGACACGGTGGTGTCGGTCGCCGTCGCCCGGGAGCCGGGGCACCCGACCGAAACCGCCGCCGGGGACGTGACGGTGTCGGCTGCGGTCCGGCTCACCGCCGCCGACGTGACGACGCTGGCCGCCGGCGACCAGGCCCTGACCGACGCGGTACGCGAACGCGGCGGGCTCACCGAGCGGATCGACGGTGAGCATGTCCGTGGGCTGGCCGCCACCCTGCCGCTCGGGGGGTTCCTGCCGTGACGGGTCCGTTGTCGATCATCCCGCCGACCGGCCTGCACACCGCCGGTCTCGAAGCACTCGGCGACGTACGGTTGCGGGCCGGCGGAGACGGCATGGTCGTCGGCCGCAACCGGCAGGGCGGGCCGGTCGCGGTGCGGCTGTTCCGCCCGGAACCGACCCGGCTGCTGGTGGTCGGCGGGCTGCGCTGCGCCCAGCTGTTGGCGCTGCGGGCGATGGCGCTCGGCGCGCACCTGTTCATCCAGACCGCCCGCGAGCCGGACTGGCACGGGTTCCTGCACCAGTGCGGCCTGGGTCGGGAGTCGGCGTCGTTCCTGCCGCCCGGCGCCCAGCCGCCACCACCGCCGTCGCCGGCGCATCCCCAACTGCTGACGGTGGACGTCGGCCCGGCGATGGGCGGCACCCCGGAGGTGGGGGTGCCGTGGCGGACGACGATGGTGGTCCGCAACGACGTGGGCAGCTGGGATCTCGACCCGCTGGTCCGCAGCGACTTGGTGGTGCTGCAGCGGTTGACCGCCGCCGAGGCGGCGCTGGTGGCGTCGGCGTTGGGGTTCACCGAGGCGCAGAGCTGGCTGACCCGGATCCATCCGGAGATGGTCGGTCTGGTCAGTCAGGGCCGGCTGCAGTGGGTGATGCTGCATCCGACGTCGATGGAGTCGGCGCTGCTCGGCCCGGTCGGCCGATCCTGACCAGGCCGGCCACGCCGGCCGCAACCGTCAGATCTACCGAGCCGTCAGGTCTGCCGGAGCTCCGTCAGGTCGGTGGCATTGCGCAGGAACAGCAGTCCGATGCCGACCGTGGCCAGGGCGGCCACCATCGCGCCGGCGCCGAGCAGCGCCAGGTCGTCGAGCGGCACCGGCACCGGCACGGTGATGCCCGGATGTTCGATCGTACGGCCGTACTCCGTCCAGTCCTCGGCGGTGCGGCAGGCGTCCACCGGATCGCAGAACGTGGCGGTACGCGGGCCGGAGGAGACTTCCGTACCGAGAGCCCGGGCCATCATCGTGCCGGCGGTCAGCGCCACCAGAGTCGCTGGGAGCAGCGGCGTGAGGGTCTGCACCAGGACGGAGCGGGCCAGCACCGCGCGCGGCACGCCGGTGGCGACGAGTGCCGCGTTGGCGCGGCGACGCTCCACGATGCCTTCGACGACCGCGACGGCCAGACCGGCGGCGGCGATCGCCAGGCCCACCAGGACCGCGATGTGCACCAGGGTGACCGCGTTGAAGTAGAAACTGTTGTCACTCGGGCTGTACGGCTGGCCGCTCTGTTCGGCGAGGATCCGGTGGACCCGGTCCCAGCTGCCGAACTCGGCCGCCAGGTAGGCGCTGAAGCCGGCGGTGCCGGCGCCGAACAGGACGCAGACCAGCAGCCCGGCGAAGGTCCGTGCGCCGTGCCACGGGTCGGCGGTCAGCCGCCGGGCGGCGAGCAGGGTCGCGGGGCGGCGGGCCACTCGCCGCAGGATCCGACCGCTGACGTGCGAAATCCAGCCGGTGCCGGTGGCGACGCCGATCGCGATGGCCAGCGCCCCGGCGAACGCGATGACCGCGACGCCCCACAGTGCGGCTTCCCGGCCGGCGGCCCAGTCGACGAGCGGCCGGAACAGGAAGGTCACCACCAGGCCGCCGAGGATGAGCAGGCCGGGCCACCACCCGGGCCGCGCTTCCCGGCGTCGGCGCTGTACGCCGAGCGGCGACACGACGACCGTACGCAGCAGTGCGGCGGCGGCTGCGGTCGCGAGCAGTGGGATGCCGGCCACGACCAGGATCAGCGACCAGACCGGGGGCAGCACGTCGGTGGGCAGCGGCAGCAGGCCGTGCTCGTCCGGGCGGTGCAGCAGCTGCCGGCCGGCCAGGTACACCGCCAACCCGGCGACGGAGCCGAGCGCACCGGCCAGCCCGGTTTCGACGGCGGCCAGCGCCCGGACCTGGCCGGGGGTGCCGCCGGCCAGCCGGATGGTGGCGAGTCGCCGGTCACGGGCGGGCGCGCCGAGTCGGGCGCACTGCCCGGCGAGGGCGAGGACCGGGATCGCCAGGAGGAACAGGGCGATGGCGACTCCCGTCCGCAGCTCGGCCTCGGCGATCAGCGCCGGGCCGTACTGCGGGGACCGTTTGGATCTTCCGTCCGGGACGGTCGGTACGGCGATGACCGTGGCGGCGGCCAGGAAGGTGACGGTGGTGAGCAGCGTGGCGGCGGCGGTGAGGACGATCCGTACCGTGTCGGTGCGGGTGCCGACGAGGCCGAGCCGCAGCAGGGTGGCCGGACGGATCACGACCGCGCCGTCCGGGCGACGACCGGGCCGAGACCGGCCGGGTCGATCTCGCCGTCCCGCAGCATGATCTCGCGGTCGGCGTATCCGGCGACCCGGGGGTCGTGGGTGACGAGCACGACAGAGGTCCGCTGCTCGCGGGCGACCCGGACCATCTGGTTGAGCACCTGCTCGCCGGTGAGGCTGTCCAACGCGCCGGTCGGTTCGTCGGCGAAGAGCACCCGAGGTTCGGTGATCATCGCGCGGGCCAGCGCGCACCGCTGCTGCTGCCCGCCGGACATTTCTCCGGGTACGGTGTCGGCCTGGTCGGCGACGCCGAGCCGGTCCAGCCAGGTGAGCGCAGCGGTCCGGGCTGCTCGCCGCCCCGTGCCGGCGAGCAGCAGCGGGAGCGCGGCGTTCTCCGCTGCGGTCAACTCGGGGACGAGCTGACCGAACTGGAACAGCACCCCGAGTTCGGTACGCCGCAGCACGGCGCGAGCCGACTCGGAGAGCAGGTCGATGCGCTGGTCGCGGTAGTGGATCTCACCGGCGTCCGGGCGCAGGATGCCGGCGAGGCAGTGCAGCAGGGTGGACTTGCCGCACCCGCTCGGCCCGGTCACGGCGACGATCTCACCCTCGGCGATGTCGAGGCTGACGCCGCGCAGCGCCGGGGTGGCGCCGTACGAGCGGACGACTCCTCGGCCGGCGAGCAACGGACTGTTCACTGGCGTACCTCCCGATGCAGGTCGGCGACGCGGCCCACGGTGGTGTCCAGCCAGCGCAGGTCGGCGTCGAGATGGTTGATCGCGTAGTCGGCGGCGACGATCTCGCCGAGGGTGGCGTCCGGCGCGGTCTTGGTCCGGGTGAGTTCTCGGATCCGCGCGGCGTGTGCCGCTCGCTGGGCGGCCAGGTAGCGCCGGGCCCGCTCGGGGTGGTCGATCAGCAGCGCGACGACGACCTTGGCGAGCAGCGTGCTGGTGACGTACGGGGCGGGTGCCTCGATCGCGTCGAGCCAGCTGTCGAGGGCGGTCCGGCCGGCGTCGGTGAGCGCGTACGAGGTGCGGTCGGGTCCGGCGGCGCGGTCGCGCTGCGCCTGCTCGACGAGGCCGTCACGTTGCATCCGGCCGAGGGTGGCGTAGACCTGGCCGAACGCGATTGGTTTGGCGCGCGGCAGCCGCTGGTCGTGGTCCCGCTTCAGCTCGTAGCCGTGCCGGGGACCACGGGAGAGCAGCCCGAGGAGTACGTGGACGGTGGACACCCGGGCAACTATTCACTGAGCGAATAGCTGCCGTCAAGTGACTTACCGGGACACGCCGACCACGGGGTTATACACCCGGTGTATACACGGGGTGTATGGTGACCGGCATGTCCCTCGGTCAGACGTTCCTCGGCCTGCTGGAGTCCGCCCCCCGGCACGGCTACGACCTCAAACGCACCTACGACGAACGGTTCGGTCGCGGCAAACCGCTGCACTTCGGGCAGGTCTACTCGACCCTGTCCCGGCTGCTACGCGACGGCCTCGTCGAAGTCGACGCGGTGCCCGGCGACGGCCCGGAGCGCAAGCGGTACGCGATCACCGAAGCCGGCGTCACCGACGTCGCCCGGTGGCTGCGCCAGCCGGAGAAACCCGACGTCTACCTGCAGAACACCCTCTACACCAAGGTGGTGCTGGCGCTGCTCACCGGCCGGCCGGCCGCCGACCTGCTCGACGTACAGCGTGCCGAGCATCTGCGGCTGATGCGCGAGCTGACCCGCCGCAAGACCGGCGGCGACCTGGCCGACCAGCTGATCTGCGACCACGCCCTGTTCCACCTGGAGGCCGACCTGCGCTGGCTGGAGCTGACCGCGGCCCGGCTCGACCAACTCGCCAAGGAGCTGCGCGCATGACCCCCCTGCTGTACGCCGAGGAGCTGCACAAGTCGTTCGGGCCGACCCCGGCGCTGGCCGGCGCGTCGATCCGGATCGCGGCCGGTGAGGTGGTCGCGATCATGGGTCCGTCCGGGTCCGGGAAGTCCACCCTGCTGCACTGCCTGGCCGGGATCATCCGACCCGATTCGGGGCGGGTCGGCTATCGCGACCAGGACGTGACCGGCATGTCAGACGTACGGCGCAGCGCGTTGCGCCGTACCGACTTCGGGTTCGTCTTCCAGTTCGGGCAGCTGGTGCCGGAGCTGACCGCCGTGGAGAATGTCGCGTTGCCGCTTCGGCTGCGCCGGATGGGCCGCCGCGAGGCCGAGCGACGGGCCACCGAGTGGCTCGACCGGCTGGAGGTCGCGGACGTGGCCGACAAGCGTCCCGGTGAGGTCTCCGGCGGGCAGGGCCAGCGGGTGGCGATCGCCCGGGCGCTGGCCGGCGACGCCTCGGTGATCTTCGCCGACGAGCCGACCGGTGCGCTCGACTCGCTCAACGGCGAACGGGTGATGCAGCTGCTGACCGCCGCCGCCCGGGACACCGGGGCGGCCGTCGTGCTGGTCACCCACGAGGCACGGGTCGCCGCGTACGCCGATCGGGAGGTCGTGGTCCGCGACGGCCGGACCCGCGACCTGGCCCTCGCCCAGTGACCGGGCAGCGCGAGACCAGCTGGCTCGGCCAGGTCGGTCACGACGTCGCCTTCGGCGCGCGGCTGGCCTTCGCCGGCGGCCGGGACGGCTGGACCCGGACGATTTTCACCGCCGTCGGCGTCGGCATCGGGGTGGCGATGCTTCTGCTGGCCGCCTCGGTGCCGGCCGCCATCGACGCGCGCGAGCAGCGCGGTGCCGACCGCGACTGGCAGCAGGCGCTGAGCACCGGCGACGCCGACGGACCGGCATCACCGGCCGGCGATGGACCTGCATCACCGGCCGGCGACGCGGGCGCGCCGACCGCGATGACCGACGACACGCTGCTGACCGCGCACGCCTACACGACCTTCCGGGGCCGGCCGGTGTGGGGGCGGGCGGTGCAGGCCGGTGGCCCGCAGGCCCCGTTGCCGCCGGGGGTGGCCCAGCTGCCCGGGCCCGGCGAGGCGGTCGTCTCACCGGCGCTGGCCGAGCTGCTGGCCGGCCCGGACGGCGCGCTGCTGGCTCCCCGCGTCGGCGAACGAATCATCGGCGAGATCGGCCCGGCCGGTCTGACCGGACCCGCCGAGCTGGCCTTCTACCGGGGCGTCGACACGTTGGACACCGAGTCGCATGAGCGGGTCGCGGCGTTCGGCGGCGGCCAGCCCGGCGAACCGTTCGGCCCCGTCCTCACCCTGCTGCTGGTGGTCATCTTCGTGGTGCTGCTGCTGCCGATCGTGGTCTTCCTCGGCGCGGCGGTCCGGTTCGGCGGGGCCAGCCGGGACCGGCGACTCGCCGCGCTGCGGCTGGCCGGCGCCGACCGGCGGATGATCACCCGGATCGCCGCCGGGGAGGCGCTGACCGGCGCGCTGCTCGGGCTGGCCGTCGGCGCGCTGCTGTTCGCGATCGGCCGGCAGGTCGCCCCGCTGATGCAGGTGTGGGACCTCAGTGTCTTCGCGTCGGACATCCGGCCGCCGGCCGTACTGGTGGCGCTGGTCGCCGTCGCCGCGCCGCTGGCCGCCGTCGCGGTCGGCCTGGCCGCGCTGCGCGGCGTCGTCGTCGAACCGCTCGGAGTGGTCCGCCGGGGCACGCCGCGCCGCCGCCGGCCGTGGTGGCGGCTGGCCGTGCCACTGGCCGGGCTGGCCCTGCTGTACCCGCTGCTGCGCGGCGGGATCTCCGCCTTCGAGACCGCGGCCCGCTACCAGGTGGCGGTCGGCGCGGTGCTGCTGCTGGTCGGCGTGGTGACGCTGCTGCCGTGGCTGGTCGAGGCGACCGTACGGCGGCTGCGCGGCGGGCCGGTCGCCTGGCAGTTGGCGATCCGCCGGCTGCAGGTCGACGGCGGTGGCAACGCCCGGCAGGTCTGCGGTGTCGCGGTCGCGGTCGCGGTCGCCGGCGCCATCGCGCTGCAGGCGCTGTTCACCGGCGTCGACGACGACTTCGTCCGGCGCACCGGTGCCGACCCGGAGCGGGCCAGCCACCTCGCCCACCTCGGCGTACCGGACCAGTCGACCGGGGATGCGCTGCTGTCTCGGCTGGGCACGGTACCGGGGGTCGACTCGGTCGCCGAATACCGCTCCGCCATGGCGTTCACCAGCTCCGATGCCGCGCGGCGCACCGATGAGCTGTTCATCGCCGACTGCCGGGTGCTCGCCGAGTTGATCGTCGCGACCGACTGCGCCGACGGTGCCGTCTTCCTGGTCGCACCGCCCCCCGAATACCAGCGGTCCGCGATGACTGTCGACGAGCAGGGCCAGCTGGTCGAGGCGCCGGTCGAACCGATCCGGGCCGGCGAGCGGGTGCAGGTCGGGCCCGGTGAGTACGAGTGGACGGTCCCCGTCGACGCCAGCCCGGCGGAGCCGCGTGTCGATCCACACGGGTTCAGTCGGTTCGGGATCTTCGCCACGCCGGGCGCGATCGACGTCGACGCGGTCGGCCGGCTGCCGACCATGGCGTACCTGCGGATCGACCCCGGCCAGCCGGACGCGGTCGAGCACGTCCGCAACCTGCTCGCCACCGCCGGACCGATGGACCTGCTCTCCACCCTGTCGGCGACGACGGAGACCCGGCAGTTCGCCAACGTCCGCCGTGGACTCGCCGTCGGCATCATCGTCACCCTGCTGCTGATCGCCGCCAGCATGCTGGTCACCATGCTGGAGCAGTTGCGGGAGCGGCGCCGGCTGCTGGCCATGCTGGACGCGTTCGGCACCCCTCGGCGGGCACTCGGCTGGGCGGTCGTCTGGCAGCATCTGGTGCCCGTACTGCTCGGGCTGGTCCTGGCGGTGGCCGCCGGAGTCGGGCTCGGCGCGGTGCTGCTGGGCATGGTCGGCCGCGACCTCGTGGTCAGCTGGTGGACAGTGGCCGGGGCCAGCTCGGCCGGTGCCGGTGTCGTGCTGCTGGTCGCCGCCGCCGGTCTGCCGGCGCTGTGGCGGCTGATGCGCGCCGACGGGCTGCGTACCGAGTGATCCTCAGACGCCGGCAAAGCGAACGGGTGACGCTCAGACGCCGGACGGGAAGGTCTCCGGTTCGCGCAGCTCGACGTGCGCGGTCCGCAGCGGGCGTACCCCGCGGCTGCGGTCGAACCAGAGGAACGCGTCGTAGCGGTCGCCGAGCACGGTCGGCACGTAGTTGCCGCGCCGTTCCATGTTCGGCTGGTAGACCACCCCGATCGCCCGGTGGTCCAGCTCGTCGGTGAGCAGGTCCGGTCTGCCGTCGGTGGGGAAGACGAACAACGACTCGGCCGGGGCCGCGACGGAAAGGACCGCTTCCAGCGACCCCGGCCGGGCCGGCGGTACGGGCATCAGCCGCATCGGCGCCCCCCAGATGTCGCCGGCCACCACCGTGCCCCGGTAGGTGCCGAAGCCGACCAGGACCACGCGGTCCCGGCCGTACCGCTCGCGGGCCAGCTGCCCGATGTTGACCTCGCCGAGTTCGGCCATGTCGGTGGCCCGGGCGTCGCCGACGTGCGTGTTGTGCGCCCACACCACCGCTCGCGCGTCCGGTCCGTACCGGTCGAGCAGCCGGGCGAGGGTGTCGTCCATGTGCCGGTCCCGGACGTTCCAGGACAGCCGCCCACCGGACACCAGCGCCCGGTAGTAGCGTTCGGCCCCGGCCACCACCTCGGCGTTCTGCCAGGCACCGAAGCTGCCGGCCCCGTCGGCGGCGGCGGCGCGCCGCAGCCGGACCAGCAGGTCGATCACCTCCGCCTCGCAGCCGGCGGGCACCAGCCGCAGCGCGGTCGCGTAGTCCTGCGGGTCCTCGCCGTACGGTTCGAAGCAGCGGTACGCGTCCAGCGCCGCCGGTACCTCGTCTGGTCGATGTTCCCGCAGGTAGACGAGGATCTCCCGGAGTGACTCCCACAGCGAGTAGACGTCCAGCCCGTGGAAGCCGACCCGGGCGGATTCGCTGACTGAGTCGTTGTGCCGGCGCAGCCAGCGGCAGAAGTCGACCACTTCGTCGTTGGCCCACATCCAGGTCGGCCAGCGTTCGAAGCTGGCTAGGGCGTCACGCGGGTCACGGGGGGCGTCGCGCCGGCCCCGGACGCTACGGTCGACCCGGTCGCAGTCCGGCCAGTCCCCTTCGACGGCGACGAAGGAGAAGCCGTGCTCGGTGACCAGGCGGCGGGTGACGGCCGCCCGCCAGCCGTAGAACTCGTGCGTACCGTGGCTCGCCTCGCCGAGCATCACCACCCGCGCGTCGGCGGCCCGGTCGATCAGCGGGTCGAGGTCGTCGGCGTCGACCAGCGGTCGCGCCAGCGCGGTGATGTCCGCGGCATATCTGGCCACCGGGCCCGGGTACCCGGGCGTTACCGGCACAAACCCAGTCAGCCGGGGCCGCTGGAACCGGCGAGGCGGGTGTTGCGGGCGGGTTCGGGCTAGGCTGCGTGAGCATGGAGGAGCAATCGCCTGACGCTGAGCCGAGGCGGTCCCCTGCCCCACGGGCCAGGACGCCGAAGGCCGGCTTCACGCCGCCCGCCGTCATCGCTCCCGTGTTGTTCCAGCCACCGCCGAGCGCAGCCGGCAGCGCCGAGGGCCCCGCCAAGAAGGCCGCGCCGACGAAGAAGACCGCCGCCAAGAAGGCCGCGCCAGCGAAGAAAGCCGCCGCGAAGAAGGCCGCACCGGCAGCGGAGAAGACCACACCGACGAAGGCCGCCGCGCCAGCGAAGAAGACCGCCGCCAAGAAGGCCGCACCGGCAAAGAAGACCACCGCGAAGAAGGCCGCGTCGGCGCCGGATCCGGCCGACACTCCGCCGCCAGGTCCGGGTCCAGGTCCGGTTCCCGGCAGTACGCTGCGACAGCTGTTGGCGCGTCCGGCGTACGCACCGGAACTGCTCGCCCTGGCCGCGGTGGACCGGATCGGGCCGGCGGCGCGGGACTGGGCGGCCCGGCTGCGCGACGACTACCCGGCGGCCAGCGACGACGCCCTGGCCCGGCTGGCTGCCCGCCGGTTCACCCGGCTCGCCGGGGCCGGCGCGGCGGTCGCCACCGCCGGTGGGCTGCTCGGCCCGGCCCTGGAGCTGGTGACGCTCGGCTGGACGCAGGCCGCTGTCACGCTGCACGTGGCGGCCGCGTACCGGCATGATCCGACCGACCGGGACCGGGCGGCGGAGCTGCTGGCCCTGACCGGCATGCAGCCGGACGTCGCGGCGGCCCGCGCCGCGTTGGATGCGGCGGGTCGGCCGGCGGCCGACGACGAGGAGGATCCGGCGTTGCGGCTGCTCGGCGGTGCGCAGCGGTTCACCGAGGCGGTGAGCCGGTTGACCGACGGCGGTTGGGCGCTGCTGCGGTTGCCGGCCCGGTTCCTGCCCGGCGGGCGGGCGCTGGTCGCCTGGTCGGGCGACACGTTGCTGCTGGAGCGGCTGGCCGCGCGGGCGAGCGCCCACTACCGGCCGGTCACGCCAGCTGCGCCGGTCACAGCCAGCTGAACCAGTCACGGGGCAGCAGCGCGTAGCCGACGAACGCGAAGACGTCCAGCAGGGTGTGCGCGATGATCAACGGCATCACCCGGCGGGTACGCAGGAAGAACAGCGACAGCACCACACCCATGATCACGTTGCCGACGAACGCCCCGAAGCCCTGGTAAAGGTGGTAGGTGCCGCGCAGCAGGCAGCTGGTGGCGATGACCGCGCCGATCCGCCAGCCGAGCTGCCGCAGCCGGGTCATCAGGTAGCCGACCACGATCACCTCCTCCAGGATGGCGTTCTGCGCGGCGGCCAGGATCAGCACCGGGACCGTCCACCACAGCTGCGGTAGCGCGGCCGGGACCAGGCTGGCGTTCAGCCCGAGCAGCGCGGCGATCCAGAACAGTCCGAGTCCGGGCAGCCCGATCGCGGCGGCCAGGGCGGCACCCCAGGCCAGGTCGCGCAGCGGTGACCGGGCGTCGAGTCCGAGCCGGGCCCGGGCGTCGGCCCGGTCCCGGCTGAGCAGGTGGACCGCCAGCAGGACCGGCACGAGGGCGAAGAAGATCCCGAGCAGCTGGTACGTCAGATCCAGCCAGGGGCGGGCCGACTGGGAGGCGTTCATGGTGGCGGTCTGCTGCCCCAGCGGCCGGTCGGCGGTCAGTCGCGCGGTGATGGTGACCAGGGCGTAGATGGCGGACTGGCCGAGCGACACGCCCAGGACCAGGAGCACCTCGGCGCGCAGCAGGCGCGGCGGCAGCGGGGCCGCCGGGTGGGCGTCCGGGTTGTTGCTGGCCGGTGGTGGCGTACCAGCGGGGTCGACCGTCACCGGACCACTGTGCCCGAGCGGGTACGGCAGAGCAATGTCGCACATCGGGTACGTCGACTCGCCACAAAGAGTGCTCACCCTGGAACTCAGTGGTACGGCGTCAGTGGCGGCACGGTGACGGGGAAGGCCTCGATGAGCAATCTCGCGCAACTGTTGAAGGAGAGCTGGGTGCTCGTCGAGGAGGAGCACGACCAGGTGGCGGGCTACTTCTACGCCCGGCTGTTCCTCGACCGGCCCGATCTTCGCCAGCTCTTCCCGGTGCAGATGGACACCCAGCGGCGCTGTCTGATCGAAGCTATCGTCTCCGCCGTCGGCTCGATCGACGACCCGGAGCAGTTCGCCGACTACCTGCAGTCACTTGGCCGGGCCCACCGCAAGTTCCATGTGCAAGCTGCGGACTACGCCGCGTTCGGCGGCATGCTGCTGGAGGCGCTGCGCACCGTCGCCGGTGACCGGTGGAGCTTCGAGTACGACGAGGCCTGGGGCGCCGCGCTGGAGATGCTCACCACCAACCTGATCATCGGCGCCGAGAGCGACCCGAACCCGGCGTTCTGGCACGCCGAGGTGCTCGACCACGAACGCCGGGGCGCCGACGTCGCCGTGCTGACCTGCCGGCCGCTGCAGCACCGGCTGGAGTATCAGGCGGGGCAGTACGTGAGTGTCGAGGTGCCGCGCTACCAGCCGAGGCTGTGGCGCAGCTACTCGATCGCGAACGCGCCCCGGGCGGACAACACGCTGGAGTTCCACGTCCGGGCGGCAGCGGCCGGCTGGGTGTCCAGCGCGCTGGTCCGCCGGGTCCGCCCCGGCGACCTGCTGCGGGTGGCCGCCCCGATGGGCTCCATGGTGCTGGACCGGGGCTCGCCACGGGACATCGTCTGCCTGGCCGGCGGGGTCGGTTTCGCCCCGGTCAAGGCCCTGATCGACGAGCTGACCCGGTACAACCGAAGCCGCTGGGTGCACGTCTACCTGGGCGGGCGGACCCGCGACGACCTGTACGACCTGGCCGAGCTGAGCCAGCTCTGCGCCGCCTATCCCTGGCTGAACGTGGTGCCGTGCTGCTCGGACGACCCGGGCTGGTCCGGGGAGCACGGCGAGGTCGCCGACGTGCTGGCCCGGTACGGCCCGTGGTACGAGCACGACTTCTTCGTCGCCGGGTCGACCGGCATGGTCCGGTCCAGTCTGCGCCGGCTGGCCGAGCTCGACGTCCCGGCCAACCACATCCGCTACGACAGCTTCGGCGAGGTGTGACCATCTTGGCTGGTCAGTGTCAGTACACCCAGGGCCGGCCGCTGTCCCGGTACTCCTCGACCGGCACCAGGCTGGTCCCCGGTGCCATCCGGTCGACGTACAGCCGGCCCTCCAGGTGGTCGATCTCGTGCGCGACCAGCCGGGCCATCGCCCGCTCGAAGGACGTGATCACCCGGCCGCCGTCGAACCGGGAGTGCTCGACGTCGATCCGCAGCGGACGCGGCACCAGCCCACGCACGTCGAAGTAGGACAGGCAACCCTCGTACTGGTCGTCGGTCTCCACCGCGACGTCGACGACCCGCGGGTTGATCAGCACCAGCGCCTCGGCTCCCGGCTCCGGTGGCCGGACCAGGGCGGCGGCCCAGGGCAGCCCGATCTGCGGCGCGGCCAGACCCACCCCCTTGCCGAACGGGTGCAGTTCGTCGAGCCGGGCCAGCATGGCCCGCAGCCGGGCGACGGTGTCCAACGCCACCGCCTCGTCGGCCGGCAGTTCGAACGGTTGCACCTGCTGCCGGAGCATCTCAGCGCCGCGCTGCACGATCCCGATGGCCCGCATCCGTTCACTGGCCCGCGGCTCCGGCCGGGCCTCCGACCCGGCCGGTGACCCGACCTGACCGCCGCCGTGGGTCGGTGGCCCGGACCGGAACCGCCACTCCAGCCGGTACCGGGCGTTGAGCAGCGGGGCGTCGGTCGACCACTCCAGCACCGACCGGCCGTTCACCCGCTGCCGGCGCACCGGCGTGCGCAGTGGGGCGTCCTCCGCCGACAGGGACGTCTCGACCCCCCAGACCTGGGGGTCGAACGCTTCCGGGAAGTCCAGCCGTACGGTGAGCTGCCGGGTGGGCAGCCGGACGGCGCGTTGGAACCACTGCCCCCACTTCTCCTGGCCGACCCGGTAGGTGTACTCGATGCTGGTGCGCTGCCCCGGGTACAGCGGGAACCGGCCGTCGGCGTTCTCGAACAGCAGCCAGACCTCTTTGAAGGCGTCCCGGTCGTGTTTCTTGCGCCACTGCATCGGCTCCTGGTGCCCGGGGGTGCCGCAGAAGGCGTGCAGGTCCAGCTCGACGAAGGTGAGCGGATGCTCCCGGTGGTGCCGGTTGGACCGGTCGGGGTCGTCGGGGTACCGGTCGACGGCGACCCGGACCAGGTAGCGGGTGACCGGGTCGGTGCCGGCGTTGTAGAGGGCCCGCCGGATCGTGCAGTGGTAGTAGCCGTCCCGGTAGGCGAGGGTGGCCACCTCCTGCTCGACGATGAGCCCGGTGCCGGGTGGCATCCACTGTTCGGGCACCGGTGGGTCGCGCGGCGGGGTGCTGGTACGGCTGTGCCGCAGTTCGTCGTACTCCTGGTAGCGCTGCCAGATCGCGCCGCCGGCGCCGAGCACCGCTTCGGCCCGGCGGGCGAAGTCCTCGGTGGGTCGGTGCCGGCGGCCTTCGACGTGGCTGATGTACGACGGATCGAAGCCCATCCGGGCGGCCAGCTGCTTCTTGGTCATCGCCCGGTCCAGACGCCACTGGGCGAGCTCGGCCGCGAAGGTGTCCGCGGCGCGGTCGATGGGCGAGCTGGTCATCGCAAGGCGTCCCCTCAGGCCGGATCCACAGTCTGCTTTCCGACTCGTACGCCCGGTCGGATTTGGCGCGTTGCCGACAGAGCACTTGACAGCACAGATCGGAGCACTCTGTGAGATTTGCCCATCACTCACCGCCACGGAGTGTCATCACCCCGGCTGGGAGTTTCGCCGATACTCTGGTTAGCCTAGCCTTAGCAAGCTAGGGTGAACCATCGGCAGCTGTCGGAAGGATCGAAAGGTGAGAACGTTGCGGCGAGGCACGTGCGACCCGGTTGACCACGGGAGCACCACCTCCTTCTCGGTTGTCACCGTGACCTGCCCGGTTGCCACCGCGCCGATCGACGGTTGCTCACCGTGACCGCCGTCATAGACCCCCGGGCCCGCGCCGCCGCTCCGCTGGCCCCGATCACCGCCACGCTGCGCACCGCGTTCGGCACCGACGACCTGCCCGGCCTGCACGCCGGTCTGCTCGTCGACGACCAGACCGGCTGGCTGCCCGCCACCGAGCTGATCCACGGCGGCCACCTGCCCCGGCTGCTCGACTCGGCCGCCCAGCGCTGGCAGGCGAAGCGGCACGCCGCCGCCGCCCTCGCCTGGAAGGCGTACAGCTACTGGGTGGCGCTGCCGGTCGCGCTCGGCTGGGCGTCGGCCCGCCGGGTGCCGCTGATGCGCGCCGACGACGTACTGCTGCGGATGGACGACGACGGACCGCTGGTCGACGTCGGCCTGCGCACCGGGATCCCGGTGGCGGTGCTGCCGCACGACCCGATCGCGGCGGCCGGGCTGCCCGAGGTGCTAGTCGTGGCCGACGAGGCCGAGCTGCTCCGGGTCCTGCGGATCGCCCTGCTCGACCAGCACATGAGCCCGCTGCTGGACGAGATCCACAGCCGGGTGAAGCTCGGCCCGCGGACGCTGCTCGGCTCCCTCTCCTCCGGCATCGCCTACGCGGTGCTGCAGGCGGCCGACGCGCTGCCCGGCTCGTCCACCGCCACGATCGGCACACTGCTCGACGCGCTCGACATCGGCGACCTGATCGAGCTGGTGCCCGGCGAGGACGGGGCGGTCACCGTGCAGCGCCGGACCTGCTGCCTGGCGTTCACCCTGCCCGACCCGAAGATCTGCCCCGGCTGCTGCATCCGCCCGTGACCCCGCGCCGCGCGGCCGGTCGATCCGGCCACGCGGTCAGCGGTCAGCCCAGCTGCGGGTAGATGGCGGTCAGCCCGGCTGCTGGTAGGTGGCCGTCAGCCGCGCCCGGGCGAGGGTGTGGAAGGCCAGGTTGAAGCCGACGTACGCCGGGGTCGCCGTCGGGCCGAGGTCGAGCCCTTCGACGTCGAGGGCGTGCACCGCGAAGATGTACCGGTGCGGCCGGTCGCCGGCCGGCGGTGCGGCGCCGTCGTACCCGGCGTTGCCGAAATCGTTGCGTACGCCGAACGCGCCCGGCGCCGCCTTCTCCGGGTCAGCGCCGGCACCCTGCGCCAGCTCGGTCACCGACGCCGGCAGGTTGACCAGCAGCCAGTGCCAGAACCCGCTACCGGTCGGCGCGTCCGGGTCGAAACAGGTCACCACGAACCCCTTGGTCGACGCCGGAAAGCCCGACCAGGACAGCTGCGGGGACAGGTTCGCCCCGCCGGCTCCGGTGAAGACGTGGGCCGTGGGCAGCGGCCCGCCGTCGGCAAGGTCGGTGCTGGTCAACGCGAACGAGTCGACCGGCGGAAGCAGGTCGTACGGATCTGGTGCGATCGGTCGGTCCAGGTTCATGCCTGGCATCCTGCCGCACCCGGCACCGGTACGCAGCCCAGCGCACCGATGCCGGGTGGAATCGGGTCAGGACTGCTTGGCTCCGCTGCCGACCAGCTCGGCGTCGCGCTGCGCTGCCAGCCGGGCCCGCAGCTGCTCGCCTTCGATGTCCACGTTGGGCATGATCCGGCTGAGGAAGCGCGGCAGCCACCAGGCGGCCCGGCCGAGCAGCGACATCACCGCCGGCACGATGGTCATCCGCACCACGAACGCGTCGATCAGCACGCCGATCGCCAGCGCGAAGCCCATCGACTTGATCACCGGGTCGTCGACCAGCATGAAGCCGCCGAAGACCGAGATCATGATCAGTGCGGCGGCGGTGACCACCCGAGCGCCGTGCCCCATCCCGTTGATGGTGGCCTGGGTAGCGGTGTCACCGTGGACGAAGTCCTCCCGCATCCGGGATACCAGGAACACCTCGTAGTCCATGGCCAGGCCGAACAGGATGCCGATCAGCAGGATCGGCAGGAAGCTGACCAGCGGGCCCGGGGTGTCCAGGCCGACCAGGTCGGCGAGCCAGCCCCACTGGAAGACCGCGACGGTGATGCCGAACGCCGCGCCGACGGTCAGCAGGAAACCGAGGGCGGCCTTCACCGGCACCAGGATCGACCGGAACACCAGCATCAGCAGCAGGATCGACAGCCCGACGACCAGCAGCAGGTAGACCGGCATCGCGTCGGCGAGCTTGTCGGAGACGTCGATACCGACGGCGGTGACACCGGTCAACGCGATCGCGGCGGGGCCGTCGTCGTCCGGGGCCAGCCCGAGTTCGGCGATCTCCACGCGGATCCGCTCGACGAGCTCCTCGGTCTCGGCCTCGGTGGGGCCGGTCGCCGGGATGACCGCCAGGATCGCGGTCTGCCCGTCCCGGCTGGGCTGCGGCGGCGCGACCATCAGTACGCCGTCGAGGGCCTGTACCGTACCGGTGATCTGACCGGCGGCGGCGGTGGTGGCCTCCGCCGAGTCACCGGACACCACCATGATCAGCCGGCCGTTGAAGCCGGCCCCGAACCCTTCGCTGGTCAGGTCGTACGCGGTCCGTTCGCTGCTGCCCAGCGGGGCGGTGCTGGCGTCGGGCAGGGAGATCCGCATGTCGGCGGCGGGGATCGCCAGGGCACCGAGGCCGGCCACGCCGAGCACGATCACCGGGATCCGCAGCTTCACCATCAGTCGGGCCCAGCGGAACCCGAAGGACTCCTGGTTTTCGTGGGCGGTCGGTGCGTCGGCCGGGTCGACGGCCCGCTTACCGCGCGGCAGCACCCGGCGGCCGGCGTAGCCGAGCAGCGCCGGCTGCAGGGTGATCGCGACCAGGACGGCGACGCTGACCGTGCCGGCGGCGGCCAGACCCATCACGGTCAGGAACGGGATGCCGACGACGGAGAGCCCGGCGAGGGCGATGACCACGGTGGCGCCGGCGAACACCACCGCGGAGCCGGCGGTGGCGACGGCGCGGGCGGCGGCCTCCTCCGGTTCCAGCCCTTCGAGCAGGTGCTGCCGGTGCCGGGAGGTGATGAACAGCGAGTAGTCGATGCCGACCGCGAGGCCGAGCATCAGCGCCAGCACCGGGGCGGTGGAGGTGAGGTTGATGACGCTGCTCAGGGCGAACAGGCCGGCCATTCCGGCACCGACGCCGATCAGCGCGTTCAGCATCGTCATGCCGGCGGCGACCAGCGAGCCGAAGGTGATGATCAGGACGACCAGGGCGATCGCCACACCGATCGCCTCCTGCGAGCCGACGTGCGGCTCGGTGCTCATCACCTCACCGCCGTGGGCCACCTGGAAGCCGGCGTCGCGGGCCGGCCCGCCGACCGCTTCGTACGCTTGGCGCGATTCGTCACTGACCTCGTCGTTCGGCTCGGCGAACTGGACGTTGACCAGGGCGAACCGGCCGTCGGGTGACACGCTGCCGGTCTGGAACGGGTCGAGCGCGGCGATCACGCCGGGGATCTGGTTGGCTTCGCCGACCACCTGCAGTACGGCGGCCTGGCCTTCCGGGGTGGTGAGCTGCTCGCCCTCCGGCGCGGCGATCACGATCGTGCCACCGGCCCCGCTGGCCTCGGGGAACTGCTCCTGCAGCAGCTCCAACGCTTCCTGGGATTCGGTGCCGGGGATGTTGAAGTCGCTGGCGGTCGGCCCGCGGAAGGCGAGCGCGGCGGCTCCGAGACCGACCAGGGCGATCAACCAGATCGAGACGACCAGGTGTCGCTTGCGAAAGGCGGTCCGGCCGAGCCGGTATAGCAGGGTGGCCATGCGGCATCCTCTGTCGTGTCGGTCGTTACGAAACTTCGGGTGTTCGGTGCGCGTCAGGCCCCGCTCGCGCGTCGGCCCGGTTCACCGAGGGTCCGGTCGATCACCTGGGCCAGCAGCGGGCGGAGCCGGTCGGCGTCGAGGTCGAGATGTTTGGAGCTGGCGGCGGCGACCCCGGCCAGCACCACCAGGGCGGCGAACCGGTCCGCCAGACGTCCGGACCGACCGGTGAGGGCGTCGAGCAGCCGGTCGATCATCTGTTCCAGGTCGCAGAAGGCGGGTTGGTGCAGCATCTGCGGGATCTCGGCGTAGAGCACCGCGATCTGCCGCTGGTAGCGCAGGCAGAGTTCGATGAAACCGTCGATCGCCGTACGGCGGGCGGTCTCGTCGTCGAGTCCGGCCAGTTGCTGGTCGAGTTGGGCCAGGCTGGCGACCGCCGGGTTCATCAGGGCAGCGAGGATCGCGTCCTTGCTGTCGAAGTGGTAAAGCAGGGATGCCTTGGCGCAGCCCACCTCGGCGGCGATGTCCTGGAGGGAGGCGCCTCGGAAGCCGACCACCGCGAAGCGCTGGGCGGCCACGTCGAGGATCTGTTCGCGTAGCTCGGGCCGCGCTGCGCCGCCCCGGCCGGTCTGCGTCACCTGGCCTGCCTCCTTCCCTCTGGTCATCCGTCGCGACCAAGGATGCCGGAGCCGACCCAGGATGCCTGACCGATCGGTCAGAACGTGAAGTAACTCACAGCGATGCCCTGCTCAACCTCGATCTCTGCCGGCCAATCACAACCGAAGCGGGTGGAAGCCGGACGTGAACTTGATGAGAGTTCGTTAAGAGTCACCGGAAGTGGCCGCTGGAAGCGGGTCACCGGCCGGGCAGGACCGCGTGTTTCAGCTGGCTGGCCAGCCAGTCCCGGAAGTCGGTCTCGCTCCAGCCGCAGCGCAGCACCAGGCTGCCGTAGTGCGCCGGGTCGTTGTAGAACCAGACCAGATCCACCGACCGGTCGAGGTCGGAGCCGTACCGCAGCGGGCCCAGGTCGCGCAGTCGCCCGACCACGCCGGTGGCGCCGATCCGGCGGTTGCGCAGCAGCGTCTCCCAGACCTGGGCGACCTCTTCGGCGTCGTCGGCCGCCTGCCGTACGGTCTCGAAGATCCGTGCCGTCCGGCCGCCGATCAGCCGACACACCTCCGCGTACGCGTCGAGTACGCCTTCGGCGGTGTCGGCGAGACGCACCGGCTGGTACCAGGGGCGTTCGACGACCGACACCGGCTCGTCGTCGCCGGCAAGGGCCTCGTCGAGGACCTGGCGCAGCAGGGCCGGCTTGGAGCCGAAGGCGGCGAAGACGGTGGGGCGGGCGACACCGGCCACGACGGCGACGTCGGCGAGCGAGGCACCGGCGTAGCCGCGTTCGACGAAGAGGTCCCGGGCGGCGTTGACGATCGCCCGTCGGGTCCGGCGGGCGCTCGCCTCGCGTACGGCTGATCGGTATTTCCGGGTCGGCCTGGTCTCGTTGTCGGCTGCCATAGCTCCGTCACCCTACCAAGATATTAACTAGACAGCGTCTCTGGATTAGCTGGTGTCTATTGAATATGCTCGTGGCAGCCTGACCGGCGTCGGACCGCCAGCGCGGTCCCCGACCGGGGCGGCTTCCCGCTGCGACGAACACGCAACCGGCCGACTCCGGCGGTCAGCCGGCCGCAGCGGCCAGCCGGCGGGCGGGCGGGCAACCCGGCGACGGGCCCGGCGACGGCCTCGGCGAAAGCGTCTGCGTGTGGGAGAACCCCGACACCTATCACTCCGTGACGGTCAGCATCGGCGGCCCGGGTACGGCCGCGTCCGGTGAGCTGCCCACCGAATCGGCGTACGGCGAGACCGAACCCGGCCCGGACGGGATCCGGTTCGCTCCCGGCGGCTTCGCCGAGTTCATCGTCGGCGACCGGGCCTGTGAGGTCCAGGTCGTCGCCCCCGACGCCGACCGGGACGTCACCGTCGAGCTGATCGGTCTGATCAGGAACCGGATGTCGACCGCAGGCACCTCGACCGGACTGCCGTCCGGCTTCCCGGACGACAGCGCCGTGACCGGCCAGGCTCCACCAGCGAGCACGGAGACCGAGCCGCCTGCCGCGCCGGCTCTGATCAACGCCTGTGACCTGGTGACCCAGCAGGAGGCGGAGCAGCTGGCCGGCACACCGCTCGACGCGCCCCGACAGGTCGAGGCGACCTGCACGTTCACGTCGCCACCGTCCGGGCCGACCGCTCAGGTGGAGGTCTTCGTCGGACCCGGCGCAAAGAAGATCCTCGACATCAACCGGGAGCTCGGGCATGAGTTTCGTGAGCTGCGCGGCGTCGGCGACGAGGCCTACGCCGAAGACAACAACGTGTACGTCCACACGTCCGGCCAGTGGGTCTCGATCCGGTTGGTGCTGCTCAACGATCCCGCCGAGAACCGGCAGCCGCTCGAAGACCTCGCCCGCGTCGTCGCCGGTCGGCTCTGAACCCCGTCCATCATCCACCGTCATCGGCTCACCCGAAGGGTGTCGGTCATGGGATCCCGTTTCACCAACTCCCGGCGACTGATCGGGTCGGCCGTCGCCGTACTCCTGGCGGTGTCGGCCTGCGGCGGCGCGGGCCCGGCGGACGGGGCGCAGCCGGACGCGGCGTCGCCGGTGAGTGCCGGGGCCGAGCAGCGGTACGGTGCCGCACCGACCCCGCACCCGGACGTCACCTACCAACCGGACGTGGTGTTCGTCGGCGGCGGCGCGGACGCCGTCCGCTCGGTCGCCGCTGACACCTTCACCTGGCGTATCGACCCGGCCGCGAAGAACGCCGACCGGCTCACCCCCGGCAAGGTCATGTTCCTCACCGGGCGGGCGGTGGGCCGGGTGGTCGACGTCCGACGCGACGGCGACGACCTGGCCGTGGCCCTCGGCCCGGTGGACATCACCGAGGTGATCCGGGACGGCACGTTCACCAGTGCCGAACCGGTCCCGTTGACGGCTGCGGTCCCGATGCCGGACGCGGCGGCCAACTGGGCGGAGTCCGGCGACGACAGTGGCGGCGTCGGAGGTGGCGGTGGCGGTGGCGGTGGCACGGTGTCGGCGGCCGCCAAGGTCGGCAAGCTGGCCGCCACGCCGATCTGCTGCTCCGACGGGGTCGGCGCCAAGTTCACCTACGACAGCAACGGAGTGCGCCTGCTCGGCAAGGTCCTGCTCAAGATGACCGCGCCGACCGCCGGCTTCCACCTGGAGATCCGGGGAGCGACGGTGACCCGGGCCGAGTTCATGGTCAACGGGGCCGCCGCGCTGCGGGTGGAGATCGAAGCGACGACGTCGACCGGCCGCAACATCGACCCGCGCATCCTGATCCCGGTCGACTTCAGCGTCCCCATCGGCGAGGTGCTGGGCGTGCCGTTCTCCGCGACGGTGACCCAGGTCATCGGGGTGAACACGGCGTTCGGTGCCAAGGACGGCAACATCAGTGCCACCGGCGAGTGGTCGCTGAGCCAGTCGATCGGCTTCGGCTACGCCAACGGCTCGTTCGGCGTACGGGCACCGAACTCGATCAGCGTCGACCAGAGCCTGATCGACTCGATCTCCGGCATCTCGGTCGGCGTCAACGGCGTGTGGCTCGACTACCACGCCAAGTTCCACGTCGGGCTCGGCGCGCTCGGCTTCATCGCCGGGCTGTACTTCGAGTTGACCCTCACCCTCGGAATGACCATCGGCTCCGCACTCGGCGCGCCGATCGCACTGTGCCGCAGCGCCCAGCTCGGCCTCTGGGCGTCGTACGGCGTCGGCTACACCATCCCGGCCGGTCTGGCCGCGGTGATCAACACGTTTCTGCAGCTCTTCAACGCAAAACCAATTCCGAAGGAAGGCGGCGTCGGCGACACGAAGAACCTCTACGACAAGTATGTGGTGAACCCTCCGGATGTGCCGATCTGTCGAGACTGATTGATACCCTTGGGCTGTGTCGGCCACCGTGGATCCACCGCCGCCGCGCACAGATCCGTCCACGCCCCGGCAGAAGATCAACTGGGTCGACCGTCTCATTCAGGCGGCAGCCATCGCCGGGTCGGTCGCCGGTGTCGCGTCCTTCTTCACCGAGCATCCGACGGCGGGGCTGCGGCTCATCGCGGGCAGTCTGCTCGTCGGCGGGGTCGCGCTCGCTTTCAGATGGCGTACGGCCGGTGGCCCTCGCTTTGGTTTCCTCAGCGCGCTGGTGCTGGCGCTGATCGGGGCGGGCATCGTCGGTTGGTCGGCGCGGTCGGGCGCGGCACCGGAGGCCGGCGCGCCGGCACCGAGCCCGACCAGGACCACTGCGTCGAGTTCGTCGGGTTCGTCGCCAACCACTGCCGGGCCGGATCCCGCGACCGGCGGCACATCGGTGACGGTGCACCGGGCAGAAACCGTCGTCCCCCTCTCCGCGAGAACGGAGATCGACCTCGACTCACTCGCGCCGGACTGGGACGTCGCGGGCTACGACGAGACGGGCCGGGCCGATGTTCGGTTCAGCACCATCGGCCTCGAAGCGATCAACAACGCCGAGCTACGGGAAGCCGCAGGTGACGGCCCGGAGCTCTGCCAGCAGGCGACGGCGCAGTACCAACTGACGCTCGACGAGGACCTGCCCGAGACCAGGTACACCTGCGCGATCACCAACGAAGACCGCTTCGCCTCGGTGCGGTTCAACCGCGAAGACGTCCGGATGGGATACACCGTATTCAGCTCGATCAACCTGACGATCACGGTCTACAACCGCGCCGCCTGACCACCGTCCGACCCGGCCGCCGGGCAGAGTTACGACCCGTCGTGCCGGGGCAGACGATAAAGTCCATCACGTTGCACGAATATCTCCCGCCGCTCGGCGGCTTCGCCTGATTTGTCGATCACATAACCCGTGACCCAGAGCCAGCCCTCGTACGTCGGCTTGGGGTCCACCGAGATGACCCGGAACCGCAGTCTGCGCTCACCAGCGAACTGCACGCTGGCCTCACCGCCGACCACCAGCACGTCACCCGGCCTCGGCTCGGACGTGCGGAGCAGCCGACTACCCGCCACGCCGATCCGCCAACGGGTATGTCGTACGCCCGCAGTCCGGGCACCATCGCGACTTCACCTTGAACGACCACAGCCCGGCGCAGAAGCCCAGCAACGCCGCACTGAACAGCGCCCCGATGTCCCACATCGTTCCGTCCCTTTCAAAGATGACGATTCCAAAGCAGTCACGCGTCGTCGAGTGACACGGGCTCACCGCCGTTGGCCTGCCACCGGGCAAGGATCTCGGCGACGATCCGGCGGGCACCGGCCTCACCGTGCTCGGCCTTCAAGTCCTCGAAGCTCCACCGCAGCGTGAGAGCCATCTCGGCCGCTTCATCGGTTTCGCACTCTCGGGTGACACCGGCGTCGACGTCGGCGGCGTTCGGACCCGACTCGCCAGCACGGTCGTCCACCAGGATCACAACCCTGCCGGTACGCGGTAGCCGACCAGCTGGCCGTAGGTCATCAGCGGACGCAGCGTCGGAGTGAGCATCGTCGGCTCGGACGACCAGCGATGCCCGCGGTTGCCGTCCAACCGCCGCTGCCTGGCCGCCGCACGCTCCCGGTCGAGCCGGGCCAGGCGCTTCGACGCCGCCGACCGCCCGTCCCGCCACTCCTGCCACCGCACCACCAGCTCACGAATCATCTCGACGATCACTGCTCTCTCTCCTTCTCAAGATCGTTTTCGTGTTACCTAATCGATCAAGCTCACGGCGCTACACCGCTAATGTCTCGCCCGGACAGCATCCATGACCGTCCACAGGCAACCTTGCAACTGTCAAGGTTCACGGGGTGCTGGTGCTTACGTTCAGCTTGTGAGAGTCGTCGCGCTGTCCGACGTCGCCGAGATGCTCGGCGGCGTATCGCGCACCCGCGCCACCGAGATCACCAACCGGGCGAGCTTCCCGGCACCGGTCGCGCTCGTCGCCTCCGGCCGCATGCGGATCTGGGACCGCGACGAGGTCGCCGAATGGATCCGCACCCACCGCCCAACCCAGCAGGAAGACTGATGTCTCATTCACCTTCGTGCTCCCTCGTACGGTGGCATCCGTTTACCAAACACCCGCAACAGGACGGAGTCCGCAAGAACAAACCGATACTCACGGCCGCTGGCGCAAGACGCGATAGCGGGGACGTCCGCCGAATACCATCTGCTGTCCGCAGACACCGGATCGGCTGGAGAGGGCGCTAACCTCGGACCATGAGCGACTATCTACAGGTGTCGACCGCAGTCGAGACACGTGATGCCGCAGTAGCCCTCGCCCGATCGGCGGTACGTGCTCGCCTGGCTGGGAACGCCCAGGTGATTGGCCCCGTGATCAGCGTCTTCTGGCATCTCGGCGACCAAGGCGAGGGTGAAGAGTGGCAGGTGCTACTCAACACCACGGCCGCCCGGTACGAAGCCTTGGAGCGCCACCTACTCGCGCACCATCCCTGGCAGAACCCGCAGATCACCGCTACCGCGATCGTGGCAGGATCAGCAGCGTGTCTGGAGTGGCTCCGAGGGTCGACTGGCGAGGCCGCGCCGGAGAGTTGAGGCCGAAGCTGTCTCGACCGGGCGACGCTACCGGCTCATCTCCGCCACTTGGCCATGCAGGTCCACGACACACGGGAGAGCCGCGTACGGATCCAGCCTCGACATGAATGAGTCGATCCGTTGAGCTGGGCGGATCGACCCGACTCCGGCCGCCAACCGCATTGCCTTGCCCGCCACGGAGCACGCCTGTTCCACCTCGTTGGCGTCGAGGTACGCGTCAGCGAGCCAGGTCAGATAGAGCGCCTTGTCACGGGCATGCGTGTCGCTGTACAGCGCCAGGACGTGCTCCAGCACCGATATCGCGCGCACCGGCCGGTGCAGCACCGACCAGCAGCGGCCAGTCATGATGTCGACCTCGACGTCATCCACCCAGTAGACCCAATCTGGCTCAGCCCGGTCACCGGCGGCGCTCAGCCACCGTGCGCCTGTATCGAGCTGCCGTTCCGCTTCTGCTGCCTGCCCTTGAAGGGCGTGAGTCCATGCCCGGCGGCAGTGCAGAAGGGTCAGGACCCTCGGAGTTGCGCCCTCTTTCGCTGTCTCGCACGCCGCGATAGCCAGATTCAAGCCGGACCGGCCGAGCGCGATCGCCTGGTAGGCAAGAAACGCTTGCGCGTTGCCGGCAAGCGCCGGGTTGTCCGCCTCCTGAGCAGCGGTCAGACTCGCCTGATACAGCCGCTCCGCGTCGCCGTGACGGCCCGCGTCGAACGCGGCCCAGCCAGCCAACTGCGCCTGCTCGGCCAGCACCGCCAACAACCGTCGATGGGTATCCTCGGCGTAACGTCCGTCCCGGATGAGCCGATCTGTAGAATCAAGCTCGGCGGCGTACATCTGGTACGTGTCCGCGCCGCCAAGGAAGTCGTCCAGACGACGCAACCGCGCGGTACGCTCCACCAATTGGTTCGGAAGGTCTGCACCGATCTGGCGGCCGTGATCCAGATAGGTATGCGGAAGCGCGGCAGCGAGACCAGCTCCAGCTACGAACTGGCGGCGACTGAGGGCCCTTTGAGGGCTCTTCGAAGTTAAGCGGGGTTGAGGTGTCCGCGGCTTTTCCGGGTGGTCGCGCAGCGGGTTCGTAGGCGTTGGTTGATCGGGTTGCGGAAGCCGTAGGCGTCGCGGGCGACGGTTTTGATGACTCGGTTGGTGCCTTCGGAGCCGGCGTTGGTGATGCCGGTGTGCAGGAACGCGAGGATCTGGGGCCACCAGATCTCGATCGTGGTCGCGAGGCGGGCGAGTTCGGGTAGACCGCTGTCGGCGCAGCGTTGGTAGAAGCGGTGCAGCAGTCGAGCGACGTTTTCCCGGTCCGGGTGGGTGCGGGCCAGGGCCAGCAGGTCGAGGAGGTCTTCCTTGGCGTTCCACGCGGCGAGGACCGGCACGCTGATGCCGGCGGGTAGCCCGGCGATCTCGTCGCAGAGCTTGTCGACGCGTTCCGCGCGCATCCGCTTCGCGGAGCGGGTCAGCCGGTTACGCAGGTCCCATTCGCGGTCACCGGCGCGGCCCCGGCGGCCCCGGACCTGCACGGTGACCCGGCGGCGGACCTCGTTGAGGGCCTGGTGGGCGAGTTGCACGACGTGGAAGTGATCGACGACGAGGATCGCGTGCGGCAGCGCCTCACGGACCGCGGACTTGAAGATCGTGCACATGTCGATCGCGACGTACCGGACCTGATCGCGCCACGTCTGGCTGCGGTGGCCGAGCCAGTCGATGACCACCTGGGCGGTGCGGCCCTCGACCTGGCCCAGTAGTCCCTGACCGCCGGACAGGTCACACATCCCGACGTGCCACCGGTCCACACTGCTCTGCCACGCCTGGCTGACCTGGTCGAAGACCCACTTCGGCCGGCCCCGGCGGGTCTCGTCGATCCCGAGGACCTCCACCGGTTCCGGTTCGTCGGGCAGCACCACGCCCGCGTGGGCGGTGAACGCCGCCGCGACCACCGGCCAGGACAGGTCATGGTCACGGGCGGACTGTACGACCGTGCGGGCGCCGTCGGCGACCGCCGCCCCGGCGGCCTGCCGCAACCGGGCGGTCACCCGATGCCGGGCTGGGACCTGCGCCACCTGCTCGGTGAACGTCCGGCGCCGACATCCGCCGTGGTCGCAATGCCAGCGGCGTTTACGCCACCGTAGCCGCGTCGCCCGGCCCGCCACGGGAAGGTCCCTCGGCCGGGTCGTCACCCAGTCCTTGACCCGCCGGGCCCGCACACCGCAGTCCGGGCAGCATTGTGCCTGCTCATCGGCGGTAGACAGAGCAACCACCGGGACACCGTCGGGGTCCAACCTGACCCGATCCACCACCAGGCCGTCCAGGCCCAGCAGCCGGGTCGTATCGTTGACCATGCTCGCAGCTCTCCGCTTGTGACCATCCGATCTAGACACTCAGATGATCACCGAAGGGCTGCGAGCCCTCTACGCCAGGGGCGCCGTCAACCGCGAACCCCGCTCAACTTCGAAGAGCCCCTTTGAGTGTCAGCTAGTGCTGACAATTCACCGCCGGCTCGGAGCGCAGAATCGAGACGCTGGGCAGCCTGCGCCGTTGGGCGCTTAGAGCCGTTTTCGAGCTCATGCAGATAGGACTTGCTGTAGAAGGTCGCCCTGGCGAGCTGACGCAGCGACATATCGCGCTCGGTCCGCAATTGACCCAGTCGACGGGAGAAGTCCGAACCTTCTGACTCTGCCATCTCGACCATCCCTGATCGCCGGAAGATCAGCACCGCGTCAGCGAGACTTCGACGCTCACCGCTGACAACCGTACCGCAAAATGATGATCATCTTGTCGCTGCCGGATGTGACCGACGCGCTCGCATCCCGCCGCAGCGCAGGAACGAGTGATGGTCTACCGCATCGCGTCCGAGGCGACGGCGTCGATCATGCCCCGATGCGGACATGCCCTCCGTGAAGGATGCTCAGGACCCCGCACCCAGCAGGTCAGCCAGCACGGCCAGCTCCTGACTTACCGGCCGACGGCGACGGGCCAGGATCGTGGTGACGATGTCCCGGGCGTACCGCTGATTCCGCAACCAGGTGGGCGACACCGCTCGGAGCCCGGACAGGATGCGCGTCGCTTCGACCAGGTCGCCGCGCTCAGCGTTGGCCCAGGCCCGGTCGAGCTGGTGACGATTCCGGTTGTCCGACGTGGCCCGGCCACTGCTCGGCGGTACGCGTTCCGCCAACGCGAGCGCCGTGACCGGGTCGCCCGCCACGACCGACATCTCGACCCGCTTCATCTCCACGGTCACTGGGCAGAAGGCACCCATGGTCACCGGCATACGGAGAGCCGCCTCCGCTGGAAGATGCTCGCCGATCCGGACCGCCGCCGCACCGGCGGCGTCGAGCATTTCTCCGGCGTCGTCGGCGCGACCATCGCGGATCGCCGCAGCCGACCCGCGCAACATGAGCCAGCCCCAGACCGCGAGCCGGGTCGGGTCCGTACGTGAGAAGCGTGGCTCGATCGCGTCCGCCGTGGCGACAGCCAACCGCTCAGCCTCGTCGAACCGCCCCTGCCGGAGCAACAGCCAACACATCGTGGTGACAACCGACGCGGCGACCAGTTCGTCTCCGGACTCGTCCGCGACGTCGAGCGCGAGACTCAGCGCATGGTAGGCAAGATCGAAGCGCCGGAGCTGGACCAACGCCGTCGCGGCGATCTGGTACGCCTGAGCAAGCTGCCCCGCGCCAGCGACTCGCTGATCACCGGCACTCGCGTCAACAAGGCTGCGGGCTTCGCCGATCAGCACCGGCAACCGGGCCAGCACGCTGGCGTAATCGTCACCATGGTAGATCCGGTCGATCTCGGCAATCGACGCCTGCAGATCAGGCACCGTCGGCGGATTAACCGAGGAACTGTCGACGAGTCTTCCGTTGAGACCCCGTGCTGGAGTCAACGCCCGCCGTAGCAGGCCGACCGCGATCTCGTCGTCATCGGTCCCGGCCCCGGCTGCCGGGCCAGTGGTGGCAGGGCTGACGAGTGCGGAGGTCGGCACGGCAAGCGCGGCGGCGATCGCCCGCAAGGTCGACATCCGTGGTGATCCCGGCTTGTTCTGCTCCAGCTTCTGGATTGTCTCGACCGCAAGCCCGGCGGCCTCCGCCGACTGCTCCTGGGTGAGCCCTCTGAGCCGACGTAGCCGCCCCACGTTGTCGCCCACCGTCGAACTCATCGAGCTGCCTCCCGAAACCGCGCCCGCCAGCAGGAAGCCGGCACCGCCGCATCGACCGCCGCCGCCAACCGTACCGCGAGGTAACGATCATTGCGGCGCATGGTCAACGCGTGGCCGGGGGTTCGAGTGGCCATCGGCCAAGGTGCGAGCCATCCTTGCACCGGTACTGGGCGGGCACCCGGTTCGGCCGAGCAAGCTTGAGCAAGCTCTATTGAGGTTTGTAGCTGTGCCGTGCACACTCGGCCAAGGGGAATTGCTCGGACCAACAGGACGAAAGATCGTGTCATGGCAGAGCTGCGGTTCATCGCGAAAGATCCCGACAGCCCGCAGGGCGGCTCGCCGACCGTGTGGGTTGACGACGAAGACGGCTCACTGATCGTAAGTAGTCCCAAGTCCCGTGGGTGACTGTGTGTAAGTCGGACAGTTGGTGCGTGGTCGGGCGGCTGTGATGGTGTTGGTTGGTGGCTGTGACGGTTTCGGTGGGTGCTGCGGTGGAGGCGGATGCTGACGCCGGGTTGCGGGATGTGCTGGCTCGGGTGGTGGAGGCCAACGAGCGGTGGGAGCGGTTGGCTGGGCAGTTGCGGGCCGAGGACGCTGAGTTGCGGGCGGAGAATGGGCGGCTTCGGGCGGAGAACGAGCGGTTGTCGGCGGAGCTGGCGGTGTTGCAGCGGCTGGTGTTCGGCCGTTCGTCGGAGCGGGTCCGGCCGTCGTCGCCGGTCGACGGTGACGGTGACGGCCAGGGTGGACATGGCGGTCAATCTGACGGGCGGCAGTCGGGGAAGGCGACGCGGCGGGGGCCGGGTGGCCGGGCCGGCCGTAGGGACTACTCGCACCTGCCGCGGGTGGAGGTGCTGTGGGACTTCACCGGGGGCGGGTACTGCTGCCCGGATTGTTCGTCGCCGTTCGAGGCGTTCGGTGATCACGCCTTCGAGCAGGTCGATTGGCGGGTGACGGTGCGGGTGGTGGTACACCGCCGCCGCCGGTACCGGCGGCGTTGCCGGTGTGCGGGAGCGAGGACGGTGACCGCACCCGGGCCGCCGAAAGCGGTCGGGAAGGGCCGGTTCGGTAACGGCTTCATCGCGATGCTGCTGGTCGAACGGTATGTGGCCGGGCGTTCCCAGAACTCCCTGATCGCCGGGCTGGCCCGTCACGGGGCTGACGTCAGCGGGTCGACGCTGGTCGGGACCTGCACGGCGGCCGGGGCGCTGCTCGCGCCGCTGCAAGAGGCGATCGTCGCCCGTAACCGTGATTCGTGGCATCTGCACGCTGATGAAACCTCGTGGCACGTGTTCACCCCCGATACCGGTGACGGGCCGGCCCGCTGGTGGCTGTGGGTGTTCATCGGCGCGGACACCACCTGTTTCGTGATGGACCCGACCCGCGCCGGGGTGGTGCTGGCCCGGCACGCCGGGATCGACCCCGACACCGGGCAGTTGACCCCGCACGACGACGGCGGGCCGCGCGGGCTGGTCGTCTCCAGTGACTTCTACACCGTCTACGCCTCGGCCGGGCGTAGGACCGACGGTCTGACCAACCTGTACTGCTGGGCGCACATCCGCCGGTACTTCGTGCGCGCCGGGGACGCGAACCCGACCCAACTCGGGTACTGGACCCGCGACTGGCTGGACCGGATCAAGGCCCTCTACCACGCCCACGACGAACTGACCGACGCGTGGAACGCGTCCACGGCCGCCACGCCCGGACGCGCCGCGACCGAAGCCGCCACGCGGCTGGCTGACGCGTACACCGCCTGGGACACCGCTCTGGACGCGATCGACACCGCCCGGCAGGCACAGATGGCCAGCCCCGGGCTGCAACAGCCGGCGAAGAAGGCCCTGGCCACCCTGGACCGAGAATGGGACGGCCTGACCGCCCACCGCGACCACCCCATGATCAGCCTGGACAACAACGCCAGCGAACGCGCGCTCCGCAGACCGGTCGTGACCCGCAAGAACGCCTACGGCTCCCGCACCGACGACGCCGCCCGCCTCGCGGCCACCGTCTGGACCGTCACCGCGACCGCCGAACAGGCCGGCCTCAACCCGCTGACCTACCTCACCGCCTACCTCGACGCCTGCGGCCACCACGGCGGCACACCATTGACCGGCCCGGACCTGGAACGATTCCTACCCTGGACCGCGTCTCCCGCCGACCTGCACACCTGGGCCCAGCCACCACCGACCGGCTGACACCCACCACCACCACCACAACGGCGCCGTCACCACAACCGGCCGCGCCGGCCGTCGGTATGCCCACCTATCCGCGTCACCCACGAGACTTGGGACTACTTACCACTGATCGTGCAAGGCTGGCGCATCGACGACGCGACCATGAGCCAGGTTCAGGCGACCGGCCCGGTACCGGCGCATGAGACCGTGGTCCGCATCCCGGCGCGACTGCTTCCGCACTTGAAGGGAGTCACGGGTGGCGATCCTGCCGCAGCTGTTTAAGAGAGCGGTCCGCTCGGCTATCCACCTGGAGATGCGCGATGGTTACGAGCCGGACGATCCCGACTGGCTCAATTGGCGTGACGGAAACCGCTTCGATCCGGCGGACCGTTGGAACGAGTGGTTCACGATGATGAGTGAGACCACGGCGCGGGGCGTCGAGGTCCGGCGTGCCCGCATCGTCTCTGAGCCGGTCACGGACTACGTCCGGTACGAATACGACGTGACGGAGCCGTTCAACATCGCCAGCGGCGAAGAGGTCCGATGGCTACCCCGTAGTCGCGCAGTAGGGCTGCTCGTTCCGGCGGTAGACTTCTGGATCTTCGACAAGGCCGTTGTCGTGATCAACCACTTTGACGGCTATGGCGGCAAACTGCGCCATCAGCAGCTGGACGACACAGCGCTTGCGGCGCGGTACTCGCTGGCGTTCGAGGACATCTGGGATCGCGCTACCCCGCACGCGCAGTACGCGATCTAGCGCATCGCATGCCTACTCCATATTCCGCCGCGCAGGAAGCTCGCGCAGCGCTCGCCAATCGGCTCCGAGAGATCCGCAACCGGGCGGGCCTCTCGGGCCGTGAACTAGCCAGCCTTGCGAAGTGGCACGAGAGCAAAGTCAGCAAGATCGAGCACGCGAAGCAACCGCCATCCGTGTACGACATCAAGGCGTGGTGTCTGCATTGCGGTGCAGGTGACTCGGTCGCCGAGGAACTTGTCGCGGCGCTGCACGCGGCCGAGGGCATGTGGACCGAGTGGCAGCGCATGGAGCAAGGCGGCCTGCGTCAAGCGCAAGAGTTCGTGACGCCGATCTACGAAGGGTGCGGCTCTTCTGGAGTGAGGCGGTGATTGCCTATGGTCGCGGAGTGGTTGCGGGGAGTGGTCGCGGGGGTGTTTGGGTCGGTTGGAAGGTTGAAGGGCTCCTTCTCGTAGGTTGATGGGTGGTCTAGATCCACAACCGAAGAAGGAGCCCGGGTGTCAGGGTACGTGGTGGCGGGGGCGTTCGACCGGTCGCGGGAGTGTTTCGAGGAGTTGGTGGAGGGGTTGGCCGGCTCGGACAGTGACGGGTTGACGCACGCCGAGTTGGAGGACCGCCTCGCGGTGCGGGGTCGTGAGCTGCTGCGGTTGTTGTTGCAGGACCATGTGGATCTGCGGGCGGCGCGGGAGGTGCGCCGGGAACGGGTGGTCGGTGCCGATGAGGTGGTCCGTTCCCGGGTGGAGGTGGGGCATGGTCGGGGGCTGGGCACGGTGTTCGGTGCGGTGACGGTGACCAGGATGGCGTACCGGGCGTCGGGAGTGGCCAACCTGTATCCGGCGGACGCGGTGTTGAACCTGCCGGTGGAGAGGCATTCGCACGGGCTGCGCCGGTTGGCGGCGGTGGAGTCGGTACGGGGATCGTTCGACGACGCGGTCGCCGCGATCGACCGGTCGTGCGGGGTGGGTGTGGGGAAACGGCAGGTGCAGGAGTTGGCGGTGGCCGCCGCTGTGGACGTGGCCGCGTTCTACGACACCCGATCGCACCGGCCGGTCGGCGATGGCTGGCTGCTGGTGCTGTCGTTCGACGGTAAGGGTGTCGTGATGATCCCGTCCGCGTTACGGGACGCCACCGCGAAGGCCGCCGCCCGGACAGGCCGTAGGTTGACCACCCGGCTGTCGCCGGGAGAGAAACGTGGCCGTAAACGGATGGCGGAGTTGGCGGTGGTCTACGACGCGGCGCCGGTGCCGCGTACCCCGTCCGAGATCATCACCGGTGACGACGGCCGGCGTCGGCGGGGTCCGGTCGCCCAGGCCAGGTGGTTGACGGCGTCCGTGGTCGACGACATCGCCCCGGTCGTCGCCGCCGGGTTCGACGAGGCGTGTCGCCGTGACCCGCGGCAGGCGCGGACCTGGGTCGTGCTCGTTGACGGTAACCGTGCCCAGATCGACGCGGTCCGGGCCGAGGCGGACCGCCGCCAGGTGAAGGTCCACATCGTGCTGGACTTCGTCCACGTGCTCGAGTACGTGTGGAAAGCGGCGTGGGCGTTCTTCTACACCGGTGACCCCGCCGCCGAGGCGTGGGTCGGCGAGCAGGCGGTCAAGATCCTGTCCGGCAAGGCCGGGCAGGTCGCGGCCGGGATCCGTCGGCGGGCCACCCGGTACGGATACTCGGCCAGGGAACGCGCCGGCGCCGACGAGTGCGCCGACTACCTGACCCGCCACCAGCCCTACCTGGACTACCACACCGCGTTGGCTGCGGGGTGGCCGATCGCCACCGGCGTGATCGAGGGCGCCTGCCGGCATCTGGTCAAGGACCGCATGGACATCACCGGCGCCCGCTGGGGACTGGACACCGCCGAAGCCATCCTCAAGCTACGCGCCGTATCCGCCAACGGCGACTTCAACGCCTACTGGGCCTTCCACCTGCAACAAGAACACCAACGCATACACCAGAACAGATACCAGCAACAACGGGAGGGCTACACCCTCGCCGGATGACCAGCCATCACTCCAAAAGAGCCGCACCCAACCGTGAAACCGTGATAGCTAGGCGACGTGATTGAGGTCGGAGAGCAGGACCACATGTCCGGCCGATATGTGCCGGCCGGTGCCGGCCGCTCGCCTGGCCATGGGCGTTCCGAGACAATGCGACACGTAACGACAGGATCGACTCTCGCCCTCACAAGCCAGCCACGACCCTCCACTACATCCCTTGAATAGAAACGCAAGGAGCGATGATGCCCACCCCGGTCATCGACCCGACCGAGCGCCACCCCGACGACATCGCCGACGCCACGGCGTACCGATCTGCCGACCCCGTCTGGGTGTGGCCGCCGCGCGCTGAGCAGTGGCGACCCGGCGTCGTCGACACCAACTCACACCTCGCGCTGCTCGTGAGATACCAACTGCCTGGCGGAGGAACCAGCGTCGACTCCCTCCTCCCGCGCAACGTCATGGCCCGAGCCGAGCCTGCAGACGTTGACGGCACCGACAGCCTTCCGATCCGGCCACGCAACCTCGGCCCTATACCCATGCGATCCGCAGCTTCAGCGTAAACAGCGATCTCCGACACGAAAGGACGACTGTGGACAACCATCCTCGAGTAGCGCTCGATATCATCGAGGACCCGCACCCGGACTGGTGCGAATTGACCGAGTGCACTGCTGGCGGGCCAAGTGAGTTCCACCCCGAGTTGTCACCGCCGGCCCACTGGGGTCGCCGCTACGCTTGCAACCCGCAACCGGGGCGGTACCCGACTGAAGTGACCCTCCAACTCGTTCGATTTGTCGATGACCCGCCGCGAACCGATTTCGTTCGTATCGAGTTGGGGAGTTTCGAGGAGAGGCGGTCGCACTACGTACGCCTCGTCCAGGGCGAGATGATGCGCGACGCTCTCACCACCGTCCTCGCTCAGGCGCGCGCCACTAACCCGGCGAGAACAACGTCTGTCGGGTAGAAATCCTCCGGTGCATAAGAGTCGATCGAGACACCTGCCGCCGAGCCGGCGTACCCGACACGCCTGTCCCCTACCCGTCGGCAGCCTGTCCGACGACGACCGGTCGTGGGCGGAGCG
The DNA here is from genome assembly GCF_003751085.1 of Micromonospora sp. Llam0. Classification (NCBI taxonomy): domain Bacteria; kingdom Bacillati; phylum Actinomycetota; class Actinomycetes; order Micromonosporales; family Micromonosporaceae; genus Micromonospora; species Micromonospora sp. Llam0. The sequence goes on from NZ_RJJY01000001.1 coordinate 6,173,937, forward strand.
AGCCGCAGGCACTTTGGTTGCGTAGCGGTCAGTCCGGCGCACTGTTGACGTAGACGCCTCGGCCTTGGTGGCCTTGAAGGACGCCGCGTTCCTGGAGACGGGCGAGGGCTTGGCGGACGGTGGGTGCTGAACATTCGTACTGTTCGCGGAGTTCCGAAGTGGATGGGATCTTGTCGCCGGGTTTGAGGTCGCCGGTGGCGATGGCGGTCTCGATGTCGCGCATGATCCGCCGGAAGACCGGCTCAGCGGGCTGGGAGGGGGTCGGCACGGCAGGCTCCTCGCGTAGGTGAAGCCATCGCATCACGCCCTGACCTGTGTTGGCAAGTAAGTCAAGTGCTCCCGTGTCGACTTGTCTTACTTAGCAATCTAGGTTTTCGGTCTGGTTAGAGGTGCCTCCTCGCGTAGGGGCTGAGGCGGGACACCTCTGCCAGGGCCTGCCCTCCTGCACCTGGGCGTCCCCCGTCGTCGAGGACGGGAGGGCAGGCCATCCCACTCTGCCCTGCTGCGGCTTCCTGATGTCCGCGCCCTTCGTTCATCCCGACACGTATTGCTAAGTAAGCGAGGTCTTGATGGTCCGTACGATCACTCGCCGCCGGCTACTCGCCGGTGGTGCCGTTGTCGCGGCTGGGGTAGCTGCCTCGGCTTGCGGTCGGTTGCCCGCTCCCGGCCCCGCCGCTGTGCAGAAGGTCACGGTGTTGACGGGTGCCGGGTTCCAGGGGCGGGAAGCGCCGCTGCTGGTGGCGCGGGCGCAGGGTTGGTTCCGCGACGAGGGCCTGGCCATGGAGGTGCTGCCGGGCAAGGGGTCGGGCGAGAACCTGAAGCTGCTGGCGGCCGGGCAGGTCGACGTGGCGACGCTCGATGTGAACGCCGCGATGATCGAGGCCAGCACATCCGGCGGCATCCGGGACTTCCGGCTGACATCGGTGCTGCACCAGCGGAACCTGGGGTGCTCACGCCGCCATTCGGCCACCGCGTAGGGAACGTCGGCGATACGGGCGCCGAGGATGAACGACAACCCGGCGTCCTCGATCGCGCGTTGGTTGGCCGCCGAGATCATCCCCGCGTCGGCCACGACCGTCACGTCGGGGAGCCGGTGCGCGTCCATGAACGACCGGATGGTCGGCACCATCGTCAACGTCTCTGCCTTGTTGCCCTCGAACGCCTCGACCATCAGCGGGAACCCGCCGGCGTCGGTCAGCAGCCCGATCGTGATCTGCGGTTCGAGACGGCGTTGCTTGGAGAACCCGGACTCGCGGAACCCGTCACCGGCGTCGGTCTCGAAGTACAGGGTCGACACGTCGTACAGCACCAACGACGCCGGTCCCAGCCGGGCGTGCGCCGCGCACGCCGCCGACAGACGCTGACGCCAACCGGCCTTGGCGTACTGCGGCAGGCGACGGTTCACCGTCGGATACGACACCGCGTCGACACCGACCTCGTCCAGGACCCGCAGGCTGTCCTGCTTACTGGTCGGCTCGATGATCCGGGCCAGGACCAGCTGCCGGAACACCTCGTCACCGCCGGCCGCCTCAGCGAACCCGAGCTGGTCGTAGCCGCGGCACAACGCGTCCCACAGGTGCCCCATCCGCGAGCTGGTGATCTCCAACGGGCCGCCCGCGTCCGGACTGTCGTCCAGCCCCAGGTCCAGCTCGCCCTGACCCGCCGCCAACCGCTGCCGCGCGACCGACTTCAACACCGCGAGCTACGTCTCGTCGTGCGCCGACCCGATGTGTTCGATATCGCGTGATCCCCGCCGCGAGGAGTGCACGATCTGCACGGCCCTCGCACCCGAAGCCGTCTTCACAGTGCGGACGTACGGTGACACACCTGACAGCCTAGACGCCACGGTTTAGTGCACACCCACCACACCAAAACCCCAGGTCAGCGACCTACAACCCGCCAAAACCCAGCCCCGTGATAAGAGTCAGGTTTGACGTGCCGTTGTTGATCGATGAATGATCTGGTCTGGCCTAGAACAAGCCTTCCATATTTTCCATGCGGTCTCGCTCCAGTGAGCTGCGGAAGACCCACTCTTGGAATTCCTCGACGTCGGCCGATCGGGAGGTCAGAAGGTCCGCGAATTCTTTGTCGAACCTGACGTCCAGCCCTTCGTTGATCCAGATCATGCCGATCTCGGTGGCTCCGGATTCCAGCCACCCATCCACGCGATCGAGCTCAGAGCAGATCGAGGTAAATCCGTCCACGCCGGCAGGAGTGAAGTCGAACGTCGGACTGTCGCGCACGTCGCTCATCGTCAGCGGCAGCGCCCCGAGGCCAGGAAAGAAGACCGAGATTGTGGAGCCGGCTTTATCGAATCCGCCGTGCGAGTACGGATTCCGATAGTATTCCACGATGGCGTGTATGGTGTCGTAGTGGCCCTTGGCAACACGGTCTTTCATATCGAACACCTTCTGGAACTTTGCACTCCAGCGATCGCCGATGAATTTCTTGATCTCTGTTCCCGGCGGAAGGCCGCCAATAAAAGGCAGAAGCAGCACCAGGACGTGCTCCAGCCAACTGGTGTAGGCGGTGACCATAGCGAAGGTATTGTAGAAGCCGGTCACCTGCCTGAAGAGGGGGCCCTTTACCGACTGGCGCATCATGCCTGGCCGCCCCGGGACCGGCTCCGGTGGCGTGGCTTGAGGTGGAGTACTGAATTCCTCAAAGGCCCGATCTCGGAAGTATTTGTACATCCCGCGCAGGCGTGGGGCCTGGTTGGTAATAGCGAACTCGCCAGCCGCCATAAGGAGTTCAATCCTGGGACTGAGCAGACTCTTCTCAACGATCTGTTGCGCCTTCTTCAGTCGGCTCACAATACGCCGGGACGCCTGCAAAGCCTCCTTCTCGGCGGACCCTGGTCGGCGTCCGACGTAAAGCCTTAACCCGTACTTCTGGAGGCTCAGTGCGCATTCGGATCCCTCGAAGGTGAAGATGTACTCCCAAGCAACCTTATCGCCAGGCCCCATGTTCTGGGCGCCGGCCAGCGCCAGAACAAAACGCGGCAAAAGTGGCACAGGGAGGTCTTTGGGATCGACAGGAAACCTGAAGTGCTCCCCTCCTGTTTTCCACACGAGGCTCGCCGGCTCTGCCGGCGCCGCGCCAAATCCCTTGAGCGCCAATCTGATTCGCCTCAGGAGATCTGCAACCGCGTCCTTTTCAGCTTCGGTTGCGTTACCCTCTTCTGCCATGCCTCGGAATATCGGTGATCCAAGCTGGACGGTCAACCCAATAATCTGCGTCTCTCGCTGCTTTTCTTAACGCCTGGTGGGAGTGCCGGCCCGGGCGATCAGTTCAGCGTAGCGGTTGTACTGCTCGTCGACGTGCGTCTTCTCGCGTACCAGCGTCCCTTCCTCGGGACGGTACGTGCGCGTGGGCTGGTCGCGGAAGGAGAGCCAGTCGAAGCCGCTGTTCACCCACGTATCGTCGAAGATCAGGATGTTCGGCTGCGGTTCGGGGATGTGGGCCACAGTGAGGCGATCGTATCGGCGTGCGAGCCTACATAGCCGGGTGACGGCGTCTCTGTCGTTGTGTGCGATGTCCTGGCCGAGGCCGTAGCCGATGTGGGCGGTCAGGTCCGACCTGCGCAGCATCATTTCCAGTTTGGCCATGAAGTCGTCGGTGATGACGGCATCACGCACCCACGGCGCGGCAAGCAGGAATCTGTTCCGTGCTGTCTCCAGCGCCGTCGTCAGCAGTTCTCGGTGTTCGAACAGCGGCACGCAGCGCACGGTCATGGTGTCGAGTTCAGCGCGGGCCGTGACGCTATCGTGCTGCCGGGCCCCTGGCGACGTGTGGGCGTGCGCAAGGTCGTCTGCTGGCGGCGGGTTGTCGGCCCGGCGCTGTAGGCCGCGGACAACATCGTAGGGTGCGCGTTGTTTGCGCAGCGGTGCGGGCAGGTCTGGTTCGCCGACCGCCGGCGCTATCTGGATCCTGGTTCGTTCCAGTCCTCCGACGTGGTGGAGTGCGCTGTCGTGGGGCTCGCTGAGTGTGTCGTCGACAATGATGTTGAAGCGCTGGTCGTCGGCCGTGTCGGACACGTACACCAGCAACACGGCAGGCAGGTAGAGCCTCGGCTGGCGGGTGACCGCCTCGACGCTGAGCACTTCGACCGCAGGCCGGCCGTCGTCGTGCTGGGCTTGCTCGAGCAGCAGGTTTAGCATCCGGGGCGTGACATCGCCGGTGGCCACGTCGCCGGTACGTGCGGAAGGCAGTAGCAGCATGCCCTGCGCTTCGGCGTCGGCGCGGGTAATCAGGTCAGACCTGCCGTGTGGAATCGGCTTCCAGAGCAGCCGGTCGAAGGCCCGCTGGTGTTCGGTGCGCTGCGGCGTAGTTGTTGACAGTTCCTCGACGGCGCGCTTGCCGCTGTAGCTGAGCAGGACCTTGTGCCCGCCGAGGCTGTCCGGGCGGTATTCGACGGTTTCGGCTGACAACTGGCGAGCGACGGCGTCAGAGACGGTCGGGGTGTCAATGCCGAGTATGGCCGCCATGTTGTCGATCTTGTGGATGCCGTAGCCGGCCAGGCGCAGCACGAACTCGTCGACCAAGGGAAGTGGCTTGCGCTCCTGCGCTAGCACGTCAAGGGTGAGCAGAGACACCGGCACGGCCACTTCACCGGCGTAGGCCAACTCGTAGCCCGGGTGCTGCTCGCTGTAGCGGCGCGCGGCGATGACGGTGGCGTCAGCCATTGCTCGCGTCTCCGATCTTGCAGGTGGCTCCGTTGCGGCGGATGTGGGTCAGCACCTTGCTCAGGGGGCCGGGCGTCGACTCGCAGAACGGTGCGTCGCCGACTATGACGAGGCCGTACCGGGAACGGGACAGGGCGACGTTGATGCGCCGCCAGTGCCGCGGTCCGAGGAACCCGAAGTTGCGTTGGTCGTTGCTGCGGACCACGGAATAGAAGGTGACGTCGGCTTCGCGTCCCTGGACGGCGTCGACGGTGTTGACCTCGATTTCGAGGTGGTTCGACGGCGGTCCGGCCACCGCCCGGCGAAGCTCGTCCATCTGCTTCCTGTAGGCGGTCAGCACAAGCACGCGCAGGGGTTTGCTGTCGGGCGGTCTGATGAGCTGCTTGGCCAGCGCGCTGCGCAGGGTGTTGATCGCGCGACGGATGATGCGCACCTCGCAGTGGTTGACCACGCTGGTGCCGTCTTGCCGTTCGTGCCGGTCGGACATTGCGCCGGTGTCCAGCCACGTGACCGGCTTGTACATAAGTTCCCAACCGGGCAGCGTGCGCGTTGACTTCGACATGAGCTGGCCGTCGTAGAAGCAGGCGGAGATGAGGTCGCCGATGCCAGCATGCATCCGGTACTGATGGGTGAGCCTGTGCTTGGCGGCGGCGGGCGCGTGGTCCAGCAGCCGCCGGAAGAGGCTCTGCTCGACGTCGGCACGGTCGAGGTCGTGGCGCTGCATCAGCTCGGGGTGGTCAAGGACCTCTTCCTGCATTGGCGGAAGCTGGTTGGGGTCGCCCACCAGTACCCACCGCTTGGACCTTGACAAGGGCACAAGCGTCTCGGTGGCGGTTGCCTTGGATGCCTCGTCCAGGATGCACAAGTCGAATTTGAGGTCTCGGACGGCTGGGTGCGACAAGAACCCCAGACAGGTGCCGGCGACCACTCGCGAAGCCCGGAGGACTACGCCCTCGAGTTCCCGTCCCGATTCGATCCGCTGGAACCACTCGGCCTGCAACGCCAGCAGCCCGACGAGCTTGCGTAACTGCTCATCGTCCCCAACGACAGCGTCGAACGCGTCACGGGCGATCTCTTGGGTTAGCTCCTGCGGCAGTTCCAGGTCCCCGCCCAAGGCACTGTTGGCGCGCTCGCGCAGCTCGTCGGCCCGCTCGCTGAGCGCCTGCAACCGTTCGTTGAGCGAGGCTGTCTGCGAGGCGCTGTCCTGCTCGCCGAAGTCGGGCAGTTGTCCGGTGGAGCCGCTGGGGTTGACGGCGAGCGTGTCAAGCCGGGCTCGGGTGCTTTCGAGGTCACGGAGTGCCTCGGCTAGTTCGCGGATCGCCGCCGCGCCCTCCACATGACCCAAGTCCACACCTACGTCACGGGCGCGCTTTCTCAGCTCCGCTGCGGCCCGCTGTCGAACCTGACGGACCATCGGCGGCACCTTCTGTTCGAGCAGGTGCCGGCGGGCTTCAGGGGCGATGCGCGGGTCGTCGTCCTTGCCGAGCCGAACGAGATGGCTTACTCCGGCTTCGGCGAGGCGGACCAGCGCGTTGTCGACCGCGACATGGGTCTGGCTGACCAGCAGGATCTGAGCGTCAGGCTTGCGGGCCAGTTCCTGCTGTACGAGTTCGGCGATGAAGCTGGTCTTGCCGGTGCCGGGCGGTCCTTCCAGCAGGAAGAAGCCGGGCGGTCCTTCCAGCAGGAAGAAGTCGGGGCCGCCCAAGGCCGCGGCGACTGCGGTCTTCTTGTCGTCGTCAAGCGCCGTGCCAAACCATGATCTGAGCGCGCGTGGGGCCGGGGCGCCGATGCGGGTGGGGTCGAGCAGCAGTTGGCGCAGCTGTGGGCGGACCGAGATCCCGGCCCGGACGTTGACCACGGCGTCGCGCTGTCGTCGCAAGGCCGCAGCGGTGGGCCCAATGTGCAGCACGAGTTCACCGGTGCTGGGCAGGCCCTTGACTTTCCGCGAATACGCGACCGTGATGATCAGATCTTCCTGCTCGACGACGATGCCAGGACCGCCGACGAGCCGGCCTGCTGGTCTGCGGCAAACCCGTTCCTGGCCCAGGATGTCGGATTCAGGACGGTGGCGCAGGTAGAACTTCACGCGCCGGCCGTCGACGTCGATCGACTTGTACTCCAGCGGGGTTTCCCGCTCGAGTTCCAGGTTCTCCTTCGCGTCCAGCAGGGCGATCCACTTGTCGAACATGATGTTCTCGGCCTGACGGTGCTTTTCGTCGTCAAGGCGGATGTAGTGGTCGTCGAGCCCGGCGAGGATCATCTCCTTGGTCTCAAGCGCTGCCGCGGGCGGCTGGGGGCGCGAAGTCCACTTGATCTGATCGCCGACCGGCCACCCGCGCCTGCGAACGCTTTCGAGGACCGGGTCCGCGGCGTCGTTGACCTTGGTCACGACGAACTCGGGGCGGTCGTTCACAACGGCGAGCCGCAGACGGCGCTCGCTGCCGATCAGCTCCAGCGTGTCGACTGACACGTGGCCCGCGGGGTCGGTGTAGCGGACGAGATGGCTGCCGTGGGCCAGTTCGCGAGATAGCGCCTGCTCGATGGCGTCGGCGTCGCGGTCGAGCGGGGGCGTAGCGAGGCGTCTGGCCGCTTCGTCGCTGACTCGCAGTTGGGCCTGGCGGACGTAGGTCGAGAATCTGCGCTGGCGGCCAGACTGGATCTCGCGCAGCCTGCTTCGCAGGACGACTGCGTTCTGCGGTCGGGCTTGCGGGTCCTGGCTCATGCACTCTTCGAGCAGTGCGTGAACCTGCGGCGGCACATCGATGTCGGCCAGCGCTGTCTTGATGTCGGGATAGTCGTCGAACGGGCCGCTGGTTAGGCAGCGCAACGCGGTTGCGGCGAAGCCCCACACGTCCCGGCTTTGACTGGCCATGCCCTGCCGGTCCGGCGGGGCATACGGACGCGAGAAGTGCTCAACTACCGTGACCTCCGCGACCATCTGACTGCGGATCTTGCTGATGCCGAAATCAGCAAGCTTGGGTGTGCCGTCCTGGTCGATCAGGATGTTCGCAGGTTTGACATCGCGGTGGACCACATCCCGCTGATGGGCGTGCGCGAGCGCCTCGACCAGCGGCAGCCCCCACTGCTCGGCGAAGTCGTCCCAGCCCAGTTCCCCGTCTGAGGGCAGGACGCCGAGCAGGTTCTTGTCGATCCACGGCATCACGAGGTAGAACGCGTCCTCGTGCTCGTCCTCGCCGAAAGCGAGCAGCGAAACGATGTTCGGGTGATCCAACAGGTAGAGGGCCTCGACCTCGCGTCGGAAGAAGACCTTCTGGATCTCGTCGGCGTCGCGCCGCGAGATGAGTTTCAGGGCGACCTGGGTTCCGTCACTGCCATCAATCGCCTTGACGATCTTGCCTTGGCCGCCGATGCGCTCGGCGTCGGTGTTGACGAGATACCGGTTCGCCACTAAGCGCAACGTCGAGCCCCCCTCACCGTGTCGGCGCAGCGTAGCCTACAGGACTCCTTCGGCTCGATCGAACAATCGTACGAACCTCGGTCGACGTTGGACTCGGCTCCCGTTTCGGCCGAGTTGACCCGGCTCGGAGACAACGACCTGAAGTGATGCCGCATCCGGACCCGGGCGCCGCAAGCATGGACCCTGCCGGACGCGTAGCCCGGCATAGACAGCGACCGACACCCCGCGCGGCGCAGGCATGCCGAACCTGATCGCCCACAGGCGTTACCGGGGGGTTTTCGGGGGGCGATTCAAAACCCCATCGATGAAAATGAGGCCCTGACCAGCGAACCCGCTGGTCAGGGCCTCGCCCTGAGCCGCCTGACGGAATCGAACCGTCGACCTACGCATTACGAGTGCGTCGCTCTGCCGACTGAGCTAAGGCGGCAACGATCAACCAGTGTACGGCACCGGGCGGAGATCACGCCGGCCGGCCGGGGCACCGACGGGTGCGACCGGGCCCAGCCATGGGTGACAGGCGTCGATGACCGACAGTAGGCTCCGGACGTGTGACGGACGAACCGAGCACAACCGCCCCAGCCGTTGACCCGGCCGGTCCGGACCCGGCCGACCCCGGACCGGTCGACCCGGACCCACCCGCCGCCGACCATCACCGACCCCGGTCGCTGGACCCGAGGGAGCTCGGCTTCACCCCCCGGCCCCCGGTGCCCTGGCTGGCCCCGATGTTGCTGCTCAGCACCGGGCTACGCACCCTGCTGGCGATGCTGTTCGGCGCGTACCTCGACAAGCGGGAACTGCAGGGCGCGCTCCCCGACGACGTGCACCGGCACGACGCCGTCGACGGGGAGCTGTGGATCGACTACGTGGCCGACCTGGGTGACGGCTTCCCGGCCACCTACTCGCTGGCGTACCTGCTGGCGCAGCCGGAGCTGGACGTCGACGGCGCCGGCCGGCTGCGCCGCGGCGACCTGCTGGTGATGGGCGGCGACCAGGTCTACCCGGCAGCCAGCGGTGAGGCGTACGAGGACCGGAGCAAGGGGCCGTACCAGGCGGCCTTCCCGAGGCCGCCGGCCGGGCAGCCGCGACCCACGCTGTACGCCATCCCCGGCAACCACGACTGGTACGACGGGCTCACCGCGTTCCTGCGGCTGTTCGCCCGCCGACGCGACGCCACCATCGGCGGCTGGCGGACCGAGCAGAAGCGTTCGTACTTCGCCACCCGGCTGCCGAACGACTGGTGGCTGTTCGCCATCGACGAGCAGTTCGGCGCGTACCTGGACGACCCGCAGTTGATCTACTTCGAGAAGGCGGCCGAGCAGCTCAAGCCGGGCGACCGGGTGATCCTGGCGGTGCCGGAACCGACCTGGGTCAAGGCGGTCGGCGACCCGCAGGCCTACGACGCGGTCGACTACTTCCTGCGTACGGTGATCAAGCCGACCGGGGCCCGGGTGCCGCTGATGATCTCCGGCGACCAGCACCACTACGCCCGCTACGCGAACCCCGACCGGCAGCTGATCACCTGCGGGGGCGGCGGCGCCTACCTGTCGGCGACACACAAACTGCCCGAGCGGATCACCGTACCGCCGGTCGACACCCTTGCCCGTAACGCCAGCCCGCACCGCGACTACGAGCTGGCCGGCCGCTACCCGGACGCGGCCCGGTCCCGCCGCTACAGCTGGGGGATCTTCCACCGGCTGCCGCGCCGCAACCCGGGCTTCGCCACCCTGCTCGGCACTCTGCAGACGCTGCTGATGCTGGCCGTCGCCGGGGTCATCGTCTCCTGGGCAGACCCTGACAACCAGCGGCTGTTCAGCATTCCGCTGGTCGCGATGGTGGTGCTCACCCTCGCCGCGTCGGTGGTCTTCGCCAAGCCGCCGAGCGCCAGCGGTGCCCGACATTCCCGGCACTGGCTGCTCGGGCTCGGACACGGTGTCGCACACATCGCGCTGGCCTGGGTCGGCGCGCTGATCTGGCTGGAGCTGCCGTTCGTCGACTGGCCCTGGCCGCTGCCGGTGGTCGCCGCCGCAGTCGTCTACGGCCCGGTCGCCGGGCTGGTCGCCAGCCAGTTGACCGCCGGTTACCTGGTGCTGGCCGGCGCGTTCGACGTCAACCTCAACGAGCTGTTCGCCGGGCAGGGCATCGAGGACTCGAAGTGCTTTATCCGGATGCGGTTCGCCGCCGACGGGTCGCTGACCCTCTACCCGGTGGCCGTCGACCGGGTGTGCCAGCGCTGGCGGGCCGCCCCGCAGGCCCCCGTGCACGCCCCGTGGATCGTGCCGGAGCAGCCGCTGGCCGCCCGACTCGCCGAGGAGCCGATCACCATCCGCTGAGCCGCGACATCCGGTGAGCCGCGAGGTCAGCCGTACGCCTGGTCGTGGGCGCGGCGCGGACCGCAGACGTCGGCCAGGGCGCAGCGTTTCACCGCCCCGTCGGAAATCTGCCGTACGGTGACCGACTCGCTCGGCGGGTGTCGCGACACCACCTTGGCCGGCCCGTCCGGGGTCTCGACCCGCTGACCCGACGTGGGGTAACTGCCGCTGTCCGCGTACAGCGGATGTTCGTACTTGAGGCAGCACATCAGCCGGCCGCAGGCCCCGGAGATGCGCAGCGGGTTGAGCGGCAGGTCCTGGTCCTTGGCCATCCGGATGGTCACCGGCTCGAAGTCGGTGAGGAAGGTGGCGCAGCACAGGTCCCGGCCGCAGGAGCCGATCCCGCCCTGCACCCGGGCCGAGTCCCGGGCCGACAGCTGCCGCAGCTCCACCCGGCAGTGCAGGGTCGCGCCGAGGTCACGCACCAGCGACCGGAAGTCGACCCGATGCGGCGCGGTGAAGTAGATGGTGGCCCGGGCGCTGTGCAGCGACCCCGGCTCCAGCACGTGGTCGACGGCGACCACCTTCATCGGCAGTCCGTGCTCGCGGATCAGCCGCTTCGCCGCGACCTTCGCCTCCGCCTTGCGTTTGCGCTGCACCTCGTCACGGTGCAGGTCCTGCTCGGTGGCCAGGCCGGCCAGCCGGGGAAAGCCGTCGGTGGGATCGTCGACCCACTGCGGGGCCCAGACGCACTCGGCGACCTCGGTGCCGTCGTCGGTCGGCACCAGCACCTTGTCACCGACCGCCGGCCGCAGATCACCGGGGTCGAGGTAGAAGAGGCGCCCGTACCGGTTGAAGCTGACCGCGCAGAGCATCCCCATGGCCCTACCCTACGTCGACCTTCCGGCATCGAGAAGGCAGCCGGCGGCACCCGATCCGCCGTACGAGGTCGGCTGAACGGGTGAATGTGCCGGGCGGCCCGCAACCTGGCCGGGTCGGCCGCGTTCCCTTCGGTATCAAGAGCCTGCGGGGGGTGCAGGAAAAAGGCAACGGCGTCGCAGCCGGAGCAACAGGCGAAAAGCCGTGCTCCTGAGCGCGGCGCCGTTGCCTTTTCCGGGTCAGTAGCGCAGCCGGATCAGTAGCGCAGCCGGATCGTCCCGTCGGTGCCGGCCCCCGGGCTGGCGACGTCGACCGGTCGGTGCCCGCCGACCGGCGCCAACCGGGGCCGCCAGCGCTCCTGCAGGTCCTCGCCCCGCTCGGTGATCTCCAGGATCGTGGTCAGCACCGCCGCCGCGATCGTGGCGGCGGCACCGGCGGCCCCGACTGCGCCCGGCCCCGACGGCCCGAACTGCGGGAACGCGGACCATCCGGGTTCGGCGTCGACGGCGGTCCGTACGGCGACCGCCTCGGCCGAGCCCAGCGCCTCGGCCAGCACGGCCGCCAGGCCGGCCCGGCTCAGTGCCGCCCAGTCGGCGACCGCCTCGGCGTACCCGGCGGTAGCCGCCAGCCGCCCGGCCAGGCTGTCCGGATCGGCGCCGCCACCACCGCCGGTCAGCCGGGTGGCGAGGGTACGGCGTGCCGCGTCGTACGCCTGTGCCGCCGGACCGGACCAGTCGAGCCGGCCGGACAGTACGTCGACCGCTTCGACGTACCCGTCCAGTTGCGGGCGGATCGTGGCGCCGGCGGCGGCCAGCGGCTCCGGGCGCACCGCGACGAACGCGGCCACCGCGTCACCGGGCAACGCCCGCACCTGGCGCAGCAGCGGCCAGACCGGATGCCCCGGCGGCGCGCCGTTGCCGACGAGCAGCGCGTCCACCCGGGCCAGCAGCTCCCGAGCCGGCCCGGCGACCCGGTCCAACACGTCCATCAGCTGCCTTCCGTCGATTGCCGGCGGCGGGCCGTCACGTCGACGTCGCGGTACGCGCCGACCACTGATCGCAACCCGGCTGCCGTGTCGGCGAGCCGCCGGCCGGTGTCGTCCGCTTCGGCCGCGCGCTGCGCCAACGCGTCCCGCCACTGCCGGCCCAGCGCGGCGGTGAGCGCGCCCAACCGGCCGGCCGACGTCGCCTGCGGTCCGCCGTCGGCGCCGCCGCTCAGCCCGCCGTCTGCGTAGCCGCCCAGCCCACGGTCCGCGTCGTCGCGCAGCCCGGTCAGTTGGCGCGCGGTGCCGGCCAGCTGGTCGGCGCAGCGGGTCAGCTCGGCGGCGATCAGCTGCGCGGTGGCGTCCATGTCAGACCTCCCGCAGTGACGGGTGGGCACCGAACGTCTCGGCCCACAGTTTCTCGCGTGCCCAGCGGGCGGCGTCGGCTGCCGCCGCCACCGTCGAGCGCACCGCGCCGGCCAGTTCGGTGTTGCTCCGGGTGTGCAGTGGACCGAGGATCCGCACGTCGGTCACGGTGCCGGCGGCGTTCACCACGATCTCAACCGACCCGTCCGGCGAGCGCACCGTCACCTCGACGGTGTGCACCGCCTTGTCGAACTCGACCTGTCGGGCCTCGATCTGGCGGTACCGCTCGACCGCGTCCTCGATCCACGCCTCGTCGATCTGCCGTACCACGGGGTCCTCACCATCGTCGGCAAGCGGGAACAGACCGGTCTGCACCCTACGTACGGATGGGGCTGCGCTACGGCACCGAACCGTACCGGCAGCGACCTAACCGCGCCAGAGGCTGAGCATCATCGCTTCGACGGCGATCCGTGGCTTGACGTTGCCGGTGATCGCTTCTCGGCAGCTCAGCACCGCTTCCAGCCGGCGCAGCACCGACTCCGCTGTCCACTTTTCGGCAGCCGCGCCGGTGAGCCCGGTGATGTCGGTGTGTACCGGGGCTACCGGGGCCCGCAGTACGGAAACCAGGACGTCCCGGTAGAAGCCGGCCAGATCGACCAGCGCTCGGTCCAGCGCGTCCCGCTGCGCCCGGGTGGCCCGGGACTTCTGCCGCCGTTCCAGCTCCTTGATCTGCCCGGCGGTGCCCCGGGCCGCGCTGGCGGCGCCGCGCCCGGTGCCGCCGGCGCCCAGCGCGGTCTGCAGCGCCGTACGCTCCGCCGCGTCGGTCTCGGCGACCGCCGCCTCGGCCTCTGCCTCGGCGGCGGCGATCAACGACGACGCGGCGTCGAAGCAGGCCCCGACCGTGGTCAGCCTGCGCGGCACCGCCAGGACGGCGTCCCGGCGCTCCCGTGCCTGCTGGTCCTGGGCCAGCCGGCGGGCCCGGCCGACATGCCCCTGCGCGGCCGCCGCCGCCCAGATGGCGGTCTCCGCCGGTACGCCGTCCCGTTCGGCCAGCACCTGGGCGACCGCCTCGGCCGGCGGCTGCCGCAGGCTGATCACCCGGCAGCGGGACCTGATGGTGACCGAGATGTCGTCCGGGTGGGTGGACGGCGTACAGAGCAGGAACACCGTCCTGGGCGGTGGTTCCTCGATCGCCTTGAGCAGCGCGTTGCCGGCCGCCTCGGTGAGCCGGTCGGCGTCCTCGATCACCAGCACCTGCCAGCGTCCGGCCGACGGGGTGCTGGCCGCCCGTAGCACCAGCGCACGCATCTCGCCGACGCTGATCGACAGGCCGTCCGGCACGACGAACCGGACGTCGGCGTGCGTACCGGCCCGGGTGGTGTGGCAGCCGGCGCACCGGCCGCAGCCCTGTCCGTGCAGGCACTGCAGTGCGGCGGCCAGCGCGCGGGCGGCCACCGACCGCCCGGAGCCGGGTGGCCCGGTGAAGATCCAGGCGTGGGTCATCGCCCCGGCCGACGGCGGCGGGTCGCCGTCACCGGCGGCGAGCAGTTCACCGGCCGCCGCAGCGGCCCGGCGCAGGGTCTGCACCGCCTCGTCCTGGCCGACCAGGTCGGCGAAGACGTCGGCGGGCACGGCCTCGGTCGTCACATCCGTCACGGTCGTCGCCTCGGTCGCGGTCGTCACGTCGGTCGCGGTCGTCACGTCGGTCGCCCCGCTTCGGCGTCGGCTTTCGGCTCAGCGTCGGCTTTCGGCTCAGCGTCGGCTTTCGGCTCGGCAGCGGCTTTCGGCTCGGCAGCGGCTGTTGACTTGGCGGCGGCTTTCGGCTCGGTGGCGTCGACGGGCGCCGCCGGGTCGGCCCGGCCGGTCAGCACCTCGACCCGGTCGAGCACCGCGCCGCGTATCTCGTCGACGCCACGGGTGGCGTCCAGCACCAGGTAGCGTTTCGGGTCGGCGGCGGCCAGATCGAGGAACGCGTACCGGACCCGTTCGTGGAACGCCAGCGACTCGCTCTCCAGCCGGTCGCCGCCGACCCCGCGCCGCTGCGCCCGGTCCAGGCCGGCCCGCGGCTCGATGTCCAGCAGCACCACCAAATCGGGTTTGAGGCCGCCGGTGGCCCAGGAGGAGAGCCAGGAGACCTCGTCGACCGGCAAGGTCCGCCCGGCGCCCTGGTACGCCAGCGACGAGTCGACGTAGCGGTCACTGATCACCACCGCGCCTCGGGCCAGCGCCGGCCGGACCACGGTCGCCACGTGGTGGGCCCGGTCGGCGGCGTACAGCAGGGCCTCCGCGCGGGGCGACGGCGCGTCCGGGCCGCCGTCGAGCACCAGCCGGCGGATCTTCTCGCCGAGACCGCTGGCCCCCGGTTCGCGGGTCACCATCACTTCCCGGCCGCGCTCGCGCAGCACCTGCGCCAACGCCGTCACCTGAGTGGACTTGCCGGCTCCCTCGCCGCCTTCGAAGACGACGAAGACTCCGTTGGCGGTGAACGGCTCCGCCGACGTCAACGGCCGCCCCCGGATCGACCCCCACAGATCAGCCAGGACCGGAACGCCCGGTTTGTCGTCCATCTGGCGGAAGGCGCTGAGCCCGGCGAAGATGCCGAACACCCCGGCGAGCAGCAGCAGCAACCGGGTCGAGGAGAACGAGACGCCCAGGTTGGCGATCTGCAGCTGGCGGGAACCGCCCACGCCGACCAGTACGCTGCTGACCGAGATGGCCAGCATCAGCACCACCCGGGTGCCGGTCTGCACCACGGCGAAGACCCGGCCCCGGACGTCGTCGGCGATCTCGCCGCCGAGCAGGGTGATCCCGGCCAGGAAGGCCATCCCGGCCGCCGCGCCGACCAGCACCGCGCCGAGGATGGCCATGGACAGGTGGATGGACAGGGCGAGGATCAGCACCGAGCCGCTGGCCAGCACGATGCTCAGCCCGAACCAGCGTCGCCGGGACAGGTCACGCACCACCGCCGGGCCGAGCCCGATCCCGGCGCCCAGACCGACGAAGAGCGCCGCGAAGAGCAGGTAGAAGGCGGCGTCACCGGCGCTCAGCGAGGCGGTGAAGAACTTCGCGGTGCCGATCACGATGCCACCGCCGGCGAACGCGCCGAAGATGCCCAATACCAGGCCGCGGACCAGCGGGGTCTGGCCAATGAACCGCCATCCCTCGGCGAACTGCCGGATCAGGCTCTGATCGGCGTGCCCGGCGGCGCCGGCCCGCCCGCTGATCTCCTTGATGCCGTAGAAGACCACGATCGCGGTGGCCAGCCGGGAGGCGGCGTTGAAGAACAGCGCCAGCTGCGCCGGTTCCGCCCAGGATGGCAGATCGGTCACCGTCGCCGCCCGGACGGCGGCGTCGAGGACGGCCAGGCTGATCGCGGCGAGCACCGGGGTGAGCCCGTACGTGGCGATCAGGGTGAGCTGGTTGGCGATCTCCAGCCGGGCCTTGGGGATCAGGTTGGGGACCGCCGCCTCCTTGGCCGGGATCCAGATCAACGTGATCGTTTCGATCAGGAAGATCGCGATCGCCGCCCAGGCGACCGTGAGCGCGCCGCTCGCGCCGAACATCGGCAGCAGCGGGATCGAGGCGAACAGCACGAACCGGAGCAGGTCGCAGATGACCATCGTGTAGCGCCGGTCGAACCGGTCGGCGAGCACCCCGGCGACCGGGCCGAGAACCAACGCCGGCAGCAGCCGTACGGCGATCACACCGCCGAACGCCGCGCCCTGGGCCGCACCGCCGGAAACCTGCCCGGCCGCGAAGATCGAGGTGGCGAGCAGGCCCAGCCAGTCGCTGAACGAGGCGACCCCGAGCACGATCCACAGCCGCCGGAACGGACGGATGCGCAGCACCGAACGCAGCGCCGGCAGACCGGACAGATCGACCGGGGCGGCAGTCTGGTCGGCCGGTGGCGTGTCGGACGCACCACCGCGCTGCTGGCTGCTGGCGTTGTCGTCGATGACCGTTCCTCCCCGTCGGCCCGGCGGCGGGGCCCCGGTGACACTCTAATCCCGGCGCTCAGCCCGGTCGGTCACGGTCGCGAGCACCGTCGCGGGCACGGTCACCGGCACCGTCGCGGTCGCGGCCGGTCGCGGCGGGGTCGACGTGGCGGTGCAGATATTCGCGGATCAGTGCCTTCGCTTCGCGCAGTACGCTGTCGTCGCCCTCGGCGGTGCGCCGGAACGCCAGTTTGATCAGCGCGTCGGCGGCCTCCACCGCGATCTGCAGCGCGAACCGCAGCCGGGGTTCGTCCGGGATGCCGAACCGACCCACCAGGACCTTGGACAGCTCACTGGCGATCACCGCGTTGTTGTCCCGGCTCTCGTCCAGCAGTCGTACGTCGACCACGTCGCCGAAGTGCAGGGTGCGGAATCCGGGCACCGTACGGTGCATGCAGATGTACTCGTCAATGCCGGCGGCAACGCCGTCCCACCAGTGGTCGAACTCGCCACCGGTGAACCGTTCGTTGAGCCGCTGCACGTACGCGTCGATGTTGCGCAGCGTCAGCGCCTGTACGATCGCCCGCTTGTCCGGGAAGAACTGATAGACGGAACCGATGGCCACCTCGGCTCGTTCGGCGAGCAGGGTCGTCGTCAGACCCTCGTAGCCAACCTCGTCCACAATCTCGGCGCATGCGTCGAGCATGCGCTGGACCCGGGCGAGACTGCGCCCCTGGACCGGCACCCGCCGCAGCGGGCCACTGGTGACGGCTGGTGTCGACACTCGTCCCACTCCTTCCGAGAAAGATCTCCCGCGCGTCGGAACCACCGTCGGCAGCAGTGAGATCAAAAACGTTACTCGGATTAACGAGCGAAACGGATATCGGTATTCACCTGTCCCACATCATCCTGACCATGAAGATCATTTACGAAGATCATTCATGGTAATCTGACCGGCGGCGGGCGACCGCCGGCCAGGAGCACGGTCAGGAGTGCGGTCAGGAGTCGTCGGACTGGTCGGCGGCCCGGCTGGCGGCGGCTTTCTTCGGCGCTGCCTTCTTGGCCGCAGTCTTCTTCGTACCGGTTGCCTTGGCGGTGGTCGCCTTGGCCGCGGTCTTCTTCGCGCCGGCGGTCTTGGCCGCGGTCTTCTTCGCCGGCGCTTTCTTCGCCGCCTTCTTGCGCGGCGCCGGGCCCTTCGCCCGCTTCTCGGCCAACATCTCCGACGCCTGCTCGATCGTCAACGACTCGGGCGTCTGGCCACGCCGCAGCGAGGCGTTGCTCTCGCCGTCGGTGACGTACGGGCCGAACCGGCCATCCTTGATCACCAACGGGCGCTCGGTGAGCGGATCCGCGCCCATCTCCCGCAACGGTGGCGCGGCGGCCCGCCGCTGCCGGGTCTTCGGCGCGGCGAGCAACGCCAGCGCCTCGTCCAGCGAGACGGTGAACAACTGCTCCTCGGACTCCAGGGACCGGAACTCGTCGCCCTTCTTGACGTACGGGCCGTACCGGCCGGCGGCGGCGAGCACCTCGAGGCCGTCCGGTGCCACCCCGACCACCCGGGGCAGCGACAGCAGCCGCAACGCCTCGGCGATGCTCAGCGTCTCCGGTGACTGGGAGCGCAGCAACGAGGAGCGGCGCTCGCCACTGGCGACGTACGGGCCGAATCGGCCGGACTTGAGCACGATCGGCTCGCCGGTCTCCGGATGTTCGCCGAGCTTGCGCTCGCCACCACCGCCGAGGAACAGCTCGTTGATCTTCTCCGGGGTCAGCTCGTCCGGCGCGATCCCCTCCGGCAGCGAGACGCGGTCCCCGCCGGCTCCGGCTGCCGCACCCTCCGCCTCGTCACCGCCGCCGGCCGCCGGCTCGGCACCGCCGGCACCGCCGGCAGCGCCCGCTGTGGGCGCGGCCGCTGAGCCACCACCGTCCGGCCCGGCCGCCGCATGGTCGGCACCCTCCGTGTCCGGCAGGAACCGCTGCAGGTACGGGCCGTAGCGGCCGACCCGGACGACGACCTCACGACCCTCGCCGTCGACGCCGAGCGGGATCGAGTTGACGCTGCGGGCGTCGATCTCGGCGAGCTTCTCGGTGACCAGCCGCTTCAGCCCACCGGAGCGGGCGACCGACTCGTCCCCGGCGGTGTCGCTGCCGAAGTAGAACGAGGAAAGAAAGTCCACCGCCTGATGGTCACCGGACGCGATCTCGTCCAGCTCGTTCTCCATGCTGGCGGTGAAGTTGTAGTCGACCAGTCGTGGATAGTGCCGCTCCAGCAGCCCGATCACTGCGAAGGCCAGGAACGACGGGATGAGCGCCTGGCCGCGTTTGGCCACGTACCCCCGGTCCTGGATCGTCTGCAGGATCGACGCGTAGGTGGACGGGCGTCCGATGCCCAGCTCCTCCAACGCCTTGACCAGAGAGGCCTCCGTGTAGCGGGCCGGCGGCTGGGTGCTGTGCCCGACCGCCGCCAACTCCCGCGCGGTGAGCGGCTGGTCCCTGGTCAGGTTCGGCAGCCGGCGCTCGGCGTCCTCCGCCTCGGCCGACTCGTCGTCGGAGGACTCGACGTAGGCGCGCAGGAAGCCCGGGTCGGTGATCGTCTTGCCGGTCGCACCGAAGTCGCACTCCTCGCCGGCGGTGGAGACGGCCCGGATCCGTACCGACACGCTGGAACCCACCGCGTCGGTCATCTGGGACGCGATGGTCCGCCGCCAGATCAGCTCGTAGAGCTTGAACTCCTCGGCGGACAGCTCGTTGGCCAGCTCCCCGGGGGTACGGAAGTGGTCACCAGCAGGGCGGATGGCCTCGTGCGCCTCCTGGGCGTTCTTGACCTTGCCCGTGTAGCGGCGCGGCTCCGGTGGGACGAAGCGGTCGCCGTACAGCTCGGCGACCTGGCTGCGGGCGGCGGCGATCGCCGTCTCCGACAGGTTGACCGAGTCGGTCCGCATATAGGTGATGTAGCCGTTCTCGTACAGCCGTTGCGCGGTGCGCATCGTCTGCTGCGACGAGAACCGCATCTTTCGGGCCGCCTCCTGCTGCAGCGTGGAGGTGATGAACGGGGCGTACGGCCGACGGCGGTACGGCTTCTCCTCGACCCGGGTGACGGTGAACGGCCGACCGTCGAGCCGGGCCGCCAGACCCCGCGCCCCGTCGCCGTCCAGGTGGACCACCGACGCCTGCGGGCGGACCTGTCCGGTGGTCGGCTCGAAGTCCTTGCCGGTGGCGATCCGATCGCCGCCGAGCGCGATCAGGTTGGCGGTGAACGAGCGGGGTCCGTCGGCGTCGGCCGCCGGCTGGCCGGTCACCGCCAGGGTGGCCTGGATGTCCCAGTAATCGGCGGTACGGAACGCCATCCGCTGCCGCTCGCGCTCCACCACGATCCGGGTGGCAACCGACTGCACCCGGCCGGCGGACAGCCGGGGCATCACCTTCTTCCACAGCACCGGCGAGACCTCGTAGCCGTACAGCCGGTCCAGGATCCGCCGTGCCTCCTGGGCGTCGACCAGGTTGCGGTCGATTTCCCGCGGGTTGGCCACTGCGGCCTGGATGGCGGCCCGGGTGATCTCGTGGAAGACCATCCGGCGCACCGGCACCTTCGGCTTGAGGGTCTCCACCAGGTGCCAGGCGATCGCTTCGCCCTCGCGGTCCTCGTCCGTGGCGAGCAGGACCTCGTCGACCTCCTTGGCCAGCTTGGTCAGCTTGGCGATCTGCTGCTTACGGTCGGCCGAGACGACGTACAGCGCGGCGAAGCCGTTGTCGACGTCGACGCCGAGCCGGGCCCACGGCTCCTTCTTGTAGCGGGCCGGCACGTCGGCGGCGTTGCGGGGCAGATCCCGGACATGCCCGAGGCTCGCCTCGACGACGTACCCCGGGCCCAGGTAGCCCGAGATCGTCTTGGCCTTCGCCGGCGACTCGACGATGACCAGACGGCTGGTTGAGGTGTTGCTCGGCACGTCTCTCCTGACCTCGACCCACTCGGACCGCCCGGCGACAGGCGGCGGCCCAGATCGACCGGCGCCCGCCACGACAAGCGGGCGGGCGACGGTCACGATGTCCAACGTAACGCGAACCCGGGGCCGGTGGAGCACACGCACCCAAGCCTTCGGCCCGATTTGCGTCGGTCGTCCGGTTGGTTCACCGCAGCCGGTCAGCAGCCCACCCGATGCCGAACCAGCTCGTTCCTACCGCACCAACGGCGACACGGTACACCCACCGACCGGCGTGACGTGGCGCACCGCACCGCAGCAGCCGGTGGCGTCGGTCGATGTCCCGGCTGTCTTGTCAGCGATCAGACAGCGATCGGGCCGGGTCGGACCGGGCCGGACAGCAGCCGGACCCGGGTCGGACGGGGTCGCGGCATCACGCCCAGCCGTCCTCGGGGGCGGCGGCGGGCCGGTCACCGAGCAGCTCGGCCAGTCTGGTCAGCCGGCGTCGGCCCACGATCCGGTACGCCGGACCGCCGGACCGGGCATCGAGCAGCACCGCCGGCAACCCGATCGCGGCGAGCGCGGCGCCCACCTGGGGCCAGTTGTCCGCGTCCGACTCGGCCAGCCGCAACCGGTAGCCGAGCGGGTCCCTGGCGCCGGCCGCCGTCGCCCACAGCCGCAGCCGCTGACCAGCCAGGTGGAAACCGGTCGGCGGCCGCTTGACCAGCCGGTCGTCCTCGCCACGCCCCGGCCCGGCCTCCGGTGGGCCGGCCTCCGGTGGGTCCGACGGGAGTTGGCCCGGCTCCGCCGGGTGCAGCCAGGCCGCGCCGAGCCGGGCCAGCACCGCCGTGTACGCCGTCCGCACCGTCAGCCGGCCGTCCGGCAGCTGACGCCAACTCGGTGCCAGCCCGCGCCGACGGAACTCGGCCACCAGCACGTGCACCCGCCAGGCCGGCTCGACGTCCACCGACACCCGTACCGTGCCGCCCATCCGGCTGATCCGGCCCGGACCGGCGAGCAGACCCGCCAGGTCACCCGGCGTTGGATCCGCCGCCGCCACGCCGAACAGCGACAACTGCCGGGCCGTCGGGGCACCGGCGGAAGAGTCGGTCGGCGGCGTCAGCGACACTCCGGGACCTCGTCGAAGGCCCGATTGAGCTCCGCGGAATCCAGTGAGCTGGTGTCCAGCGCGCTGCGCTGGTAGTCGTCGGTGAGGGTGGCGAGCACCGCCTCGACCCCGTCGTAGAAGCTGTCCGCCGGTCCGGTGGCGTCCAGCCCGGCGATGCCCTCCTCGGCCTTGCCGTACGCGTCGCGCACCGCGCCGAGCGAGTCGGCGAATCCGGTAGCCACCTGCTCACCCTGGTCCGCGTCGGGTACCCCGGCCTCCACCACTCGGACCCGGGCGGTCTCGGTCGCGGCGGCCGCCCCGGACAGCAGCCGGACCAGGTTCTCCTGCGCCTGCGCCGGGGTCGTCTGCGCGGTCATCTGCTGCTGGGTGCTGCTGGTCAGATTGCTGATCTCGGCCCGCCACGGGCGCAGCGCGGTGCACACCTCGGCCGCCCAGACGACCGGGCTGGGCCCTCCGCCGCAGCCCGACAGCGTCAACGCCACGGCAGTGAGCACCACTGCGATCCGGGCAGTGGACACCACGCGGCGCGCTCCCATGCTGTGCAGCGTACGCACCGGCGACGACAGCCGTACGGCCCGCCGCCGGTCGGCGGTACGTCGAAGCCAGTGGCTCCACCCGGTCCACCGGGATCGGGCGGAGCCACCGGTCGGTCAGACGATGACCGGTCAGACGCTCACGCGCTCCGATTCGGACCCGGTGCTGCCGCCACCGGCCGGACCGTCGCCGATCTCCTCCCCCATCGCCATCGGCTTGCGCTTGGTGAACACCACAGCGGCCACCACGACCAGGGTCGCCAGCACCGCGATGGCGATGCGCAGCGGGTCGTTCTGGTCGGTGCCCACGCCCCACATGATCACCGCGGGGGCGATCAGCAGCGCCACCAGGTTCATCACCTTGAGCAGCGGGTTGATCGCCGGGCCGGCGGTGTCCTTGAACGGGTCGCCGACGGTGTCGCCGATGACCGTGGCGGCGTGCGCCTCGGAGCCCTTGCCACCGTGCGCGCCATCCTCCACCAGCTTCTTGGCGTTGTCCCAGGCACCGCCGGAGTTGGCCAGGAAGACCGCCATCAGCACACCGGTGCCGATCGCGCCGGCCAGGTACGCGGCGAGCGCACCGGCGCCGAGGCCGAAACCGACCGCGATCGGCGCCAGCACCGCCAGCAGACCCGGGGTGAGCAGTTCCCGCTGGGCGTCGCGGGTGCAGATGTCGACCACCTTGCCGTACTCCGGCCGCTGGGTCCGCTCCATGATGCCGGGGTTGTCGCGGAACTGGCGGCGGACCTCCAGCACGACGGCGCCGGCCGAGCGGGACACCGCGTTGATGGCCAGCCCGGAGAAGAGGAAGACCACCGCGGCACCGATGATCAGTCCGACCAGGTTGCCCGGGTTCGCGACGTTGAGCGAGTCGGCCAGGTAGCCCGGCACGTCGTCGATCCCGGCGTCGTTCAGCGCGATGCTGACCGTGTCGGTGTAGGAGCCGAACAGCGCCGTCGCGGCGAGCACGGCGGTGGCGATCGCGATGCCCTTGGTGATCGCCTTCGTGGTGTTGCCGACCGCGTCCAGCTCGGTGAGGGTACGGGCACCGGCCTCGTCGATGTCACCGGACATCTCGGCGATGCCCTGCGCGTTGTCGGAGATCGGGCCGAAGGTGTCCATCGCCACGATCACGCCGACCGTGGTGAGCAGGCCGGTACCGGCCAGCGCCACGGCGAACAGCGACAGGGTGATGGAGCCGCCACCCAGCAGGTACGCCCCGAACACACCCGCGCCGACCAGCAGCGCCGAGTAGACCGCCGACTCCAGGCCGACGCTGATGCCGGCCAGGATGACGGTGGCCGCGCCGGTCTGCGAGCTCTTGCCGATGTCCTGCACCGGGCGGCGGTGCACCTCGGTGAAGTAGCCGGTGAGCAGCTGGATCGCGGCGGCCAGCACGATGCCGATGAGCACCGCGCCGATGGCCAGGCCGGCCGGGGACAGCGGCAGGTCGGCCCCGTCGTCGACGCCGAGCTGCGTACGCCAGTCGTCACCGAGCAGCGCCGTCCAGCTGCTCGGCAGGTAGAAGAAGGCGGCGACGGCGACCAGCACCGCGGCCAGCACCGCCGAGGTGAAGAACGCCCGGTTGATCGCCACCATGCCGTTGCGGTCCGACGGGCGCAGTCGGGTGATCAGTACGCCGAACAGCGCGATCACCGCACCGATGGTGGAGACGATCAGCGGGAAGACCAGGCCTTCCTCGCCGAACGCGGCCCGGCCCAGGATCAGCGCGGCGACCAGGGTCACCGCGTACGACTCGAACAGGTCGGCGGCCATGCCGGCGCAGTCACCGACGTTGTCGCCCACGTTGTCGGCGATGGTCGCCGGGTTACGGGCGTCGTCCTCCGGGATGCCCTGCTCGACCTTGCCGACCAGGTCGGCGCCGACGTCGGCGGCCTTGGTGAAGATGCCGCCGCCGACCCGCATGAACATGGCCAGCAGGGCCGCGCCGAAGCCGAAGCCCTCCAGCACGGTCGGTGCGTCGACCCGGTAGAGGACGACCACCAGGGCCGCGCCGAACAGGCCGAGGCCCACCGTGAGGAAGCCGACCACGCCGCCGGTCCGGAAGGCGATCTTCATCGCGTTCTCCCGGCCACCGGCGCCGGTGCCGGCCGCCGCGGCGACCCGCAGGTTCGCCCGGGTGGCCAGCGCCATCCCGGCGCCGCCGATGAACGCGCTGAACACCGCGCCCACCACGAAGAAGACGGATCGACCGACCTTCACCATCGTCTCGCTGCCCTGTGTCTCGTGCACAGGGAGCAGGAAGAGCAGTATGACGGCGAGTACGACGAACACGCCGAGGGTTTTGAACTGGCGGAACAGGTACGCCGACGCGCCTTCCTGCACGGCGCCGGCGATCTCCTGCATGTTCGTGGTGCCCTTACCGGTCGCCAGCACCGCCCGTACCAGGGCGGCGGCGAAACCCAGCGCCACCAGCGCGATGACCGCGGCGATGACGACGTACGTCAGGTGTGTGCCGGTAAGGGACAGCCCGCCGCCTTCGGCGGCCAAGGTGGTCCCGGACATCAGTGTCCTCCTGTACCGAACGCTCGCCCCGGTCGGTGGACGAACCGGCGGGGCGACTCCACGCGGGGAGCAACGAGGTCTGCTGGCACCCACAGGTTTGTGGGGCCAGGACAGTTGGTGATAACCCGCGTACTCTAGCCGGACCGGGTAAGGCAGGTCACACCGTCCACCCACCGAGTTGTGGATCATTCCTGCAGGCGGAACGAACAGTTGTGACGACGGAGGTTGATCTTCAGCTGGTGGGCTGGGCCGGCGAGGACACATCCGCTTGCGGCCAGGGCCCGCCGAGTCTCACCGGCCGACCGGCCAGACCATCCGCACCTCGGTTCCGACCCCTTCGTCGACCGGCCGCACCTGGAGGTCTTCCACGAAACCGGCGAGCAGGGCGAAGCCGACACCGACCGTCAGGGCTTCGTCGGTCAACGACTCGTCGGCCAACTCGTCGGGCGGCAGCGCGCTCAGGCCGAGCCCGGCTTCGATCGGGGCCCGGTCGATGACCCGTACGGTGTAGGTCTCCTCATCGGACATCTCCACCTGGACCAGGTCGGTCAGCCCGTACTGGCGGTGCAGGGCGACGGCCCGGGTGCAGGCCTCGCCGATCGCCAGCCGGACCTCGTCGAGTAACTCCTCGGCCACTCCGGCCCGGCGGGCCACGGCGACGCCGACCAGGCGGGCGGTGCGCACGTGCACCGGCGCCGGGGAGAACGAGAGGCGGACGGTGGCCATCAC
The DNA here is from genome assembly GCF_003751085.1 of Micromonospora sp. Llam0. Lineage (NCBI taxonomy): Bacteria > Bacillati > Actinomycetota > Actinomycetes > Micromonosporales > Micromonosporaceae > Micromonospora > Micromonospora sp. Llam0. The sequence goes on from NZ_RJJY01000001.1 coordinate 6,199,345, forward strand.
GCCGTCGGCGCTGCGCCTGCTGAGCCATCCGGTTCCCCACCGGTGGCGGCCTGTACGGTCGGGAAGATCGGGAAGACCTGGTCCAGCGCGGTGATCCGGAAAATCTTCAGCAGGGACTCCTTGTCGCAGACCAGCCCGAAGGTGCCGCCGGCCGGGCGGAGTCGCTTCAGCGCACCGACCAGCACGCCGAGCCCGGTGGAGTCGAGGAAGTCGACCCGGTGGAGATCAACGACGATCTTGTGGTTGCCGGCGTCGATCAGCTCGATCAACCGCTCCCGCAGCCGGGGAGCGGTATAGACGTCCACTTCGCCGCCGACCTCCAGCACCGTGTACTCGCCCACGGTGCGAGTCGACAGCGACAGCTCCATCGGTCCCCTCCTCGGCTGCGATGCACGCCTATGGCATCTAACCACCGCGCGGCGCGGTTGCGCCGCGCGACTCCGCACGGTCGATGATCTCCCTGCACCCCGCAGACCTACCCCGGGGTGCCGACGTCGGCACCCCGGTGCGAGAGTGCAGACGTGACCTCACCCGCCACCGTAACGCCCGGACCGGGTTCGGACCCGGCGGGGTTGCTGCGTCGGTGGGGCGCGGCCGGCGAACTGCCGCGCCAGACCGGCGCCGCGTCGACGCAGCCGACCGCGGGGCCGCACCTGGCTCCGCACCCGGCCGCAGGGGCGGACCTGGCTCCGTACCCGGCTGCGGTCACCCATGTCGAGCGGTTGCCGGTGCGGCCCGGTGCCACCGCGCCGTGGCCCGACTGGGTGCCCGCCGAGTTGCGAGACGTGTTGACCGCACGCGGGGTCCGGCAGCCCTGGCGGCACCAGGCGTACGCGGCCGAGCTGGCTCACTCCGGCCGGCACGTCATCGTCGCCACCGGCACCGGGTCGGGCAAGTCGTTGGCGTACCTGCTGCCGGCGTTGGCGAAGCTGCTGGCCGACCCTCGGGCCACCGTGCTGTACCTGGCACCGACGAAGGCACTCGCCGCCGACCAGTTGCGTGCCGTCACCGACTTGGGACTCGATGGGATACGGCCGGCCTGCTACGACGGCGACACCCCGCAGCCGGAGCGGGCCTGGATCCGGCAGCACGCCCGCTTTGTACTGACAAATCCTGACATGCTGCACCGAGGCATCCTGCCCCGGCACGGGGCCTGGTCGAACTTCCTCCGCCGGCTGACCTACGTCATCGTCGACGAGTGCCACAGCTACCGGGGCGTGTTCGGGTCGCACGTGGCCCACGTACTGCGTCGACTGCGTCGCCAGACCGAGCGGTACCAGCGGGTCCGGCCCACCAGCGCGCCCGGCACCAGGGCCGCCACGGCCCCCGGCGCCCGACCCGCCAGCGCGCCCGGCACGCCGGTGTTCATCCTGGCCTCGGCGACCTCGGGAGAGCCGGCGCGGGCGGGCAGCCAGCTGACCGGGCTGCCGGTGGAGCCGGTCACCGAGGACAGCGCCCCGCGTGGGGCGGTGACCTTCGCGCTGTGGGAGCCACCGCTGCTGCCCGGTGCCCGCGCCGACACCGACGACCTCACCCCGGTACGGCGGTCGGCGCTGCGGGAAAGCGCCGACCTGCTCGCCGACGCGGTCGCCGCCGGAGTGCGCACGCTCGCGTTCGTCCGGTCCCGGCGCGGGGCGGAGGTGGTGGCCAGCAACGCGCGCCGGGCACTCGACGAGGTGGCGCCCGGGCTCGGCGACCGGGTGGCGGCGTACCGGGCCGGTTTCCTGGCCGAGGAGCGACGGGCGTTGGAGCGCGCACTCACCTCCGGCGAACTGCTCGGGCTGGCCTCGACGAACGCACTCGAGCTCGGGGTGGATCTGGTCGGCCTCGACGCGGTGCTGATCTGCGGGTACCCCGGCACCCGGGCGTCGCTGTGGCAGCAGGCCGGCCGGGCCGGACGCGCCGGACGCGAGGCGCTGGCGGTGCTGATCGCCCGGGACGACCCGCTCGACACGTACCTGGTGCACCATCCGGAGGCGGTCTTCGGCCGGCCGGTGGAGGCGACGGTGCTCGACCCGACCAATCCGTACGTGCTCGGGCCGCAACTGTGCTGCGCTGCCGCCGAGGGCGCGCTGACCTCGGCCGACATCGAACTGTTCGGTGGCGCGTCGGTCAAGCAGACGCTGGACGACCTGGTCGCCGCCGGGCTGCTGCGCCGACGCCCCACCGGCTGGTACTGGACCGCCGCCGGCCGGCCCGAGGTCGACCTGCGTGGCGAGGGCGGCACCCCGGTCGACGTCGTGGAGACCTCGACCGGTCGGCTGCTCGGCACGGTCGACCCCGGCTCGTCGCACTTCCTGATCCATCCGGGCGCGATCTACCTGCACCAGGGCGTGTCGTACGTGGTGGACGACCTCGATCTGGACGGGGCGTGCGCGCTGGTGCACGCCGAGGAGCCGGACTGGTCCACCCACGCCCGGGAGGTCACCTCGCTGTCGGTGGCGGCGGTACGCGAGTACCGCGACGCCGGCCCGGTCGGCCTGTTCGTCGGCGACGTCGACGTGACCAGTCAGGTCGTCTCCTACCAGCGCCGCCGGATCGGGTCGGGCGAGGTGCTGGACAGCCGGCCACTGGACCTGCCGGCCCGACAGCTGCGCACCGTCGCCGTGTGGTTCACCGTTTCGCCGGCCGCGCTCGCCGCCGCCGGGGTCGAGCCGGCGGACGTGCCCGGCGCGCTGCACGCCGCCGAGCACGCGGCGATCGGCCTGCTGCCGTTGATCGCCACCTGCGACCGGTGGGACATCGGCGGACTCTCCACCGCCGCGCACGCCGACACCGAGGCGCCGACGGTGTTCGTCTACGACGGCCACCCAGGGGGAGCCGGGTTCGCCGAACGCGCCTACCAGGCGGCCCGGACCTGGTTGGGGGCCACCCGCGATCTGATCGCCGCGTGTGGCTGCGAGACCGGCTGCCCGTCCTGCGTGCAGTCGCCGAAGTGCGGCAACGGCAACAACCCGCTGGGCAAGGACGACGCGGTCCGGGTGCTCGACGTGGTGCTGGCCAGCCTGCCGGAAAGCGCTGACTGATCCGGCACCGGACCATGTGCGATCTACTGGCATGAATTTCTCCTGATCTGGATAGATTAGACGTGGGAGCGCTTCCACCACGCCACCGGAGGAGAACGCCGTGGCCGACACCGTGGCCGACACCGTCGAACTGCTCTACTCGATCGACCCGCAGAACCTCACCGTCGACCAGCAGATCGCCCTGGCCCAGGCGTACGCGGCCCTGGCCCAGGCGGAACGCCTCGAACTGATCCAGCAGCGGCTCTACAACATCCACCAGGTGATTTCCCGCTGGGCCATGCACGCCACCACCGCCGACGGCCCGACCCGCTGACCAGGGGTCGGCCCGCGCGTCGGCGCCCTCCCACGGGTCGGCCCGCAGCGGACCGGCCCGGGCGGTCGCACTCACCGGCCGTCCGACGCCGGTGGCCGGAAGCGGCGTCACCTCGACGGTGACCACGACTTCCAGCCCGTCGACGGTGCAGGCACGCAACCGCCCGCCGTTGCGTCCGGCCACCTCGGCCGCCCGGTCGCAGATCACGCCCTGGCCGGCGAACACCCGGGCGGCACCGGCGAGCGCGGCCAGGTCGGCGGCTACCGAGGCCTGCTGCCGGGCGAGCCGGACCGCACCGATCAGCGCACCGGCCATCCCGGCGGCGACCAGCGTCAACCCGACAGCGAGCAGCCACAGGCTGGCGCTGCCGCGCTGCCCGACGTCAGCCCCGGGCCGGCATGGGCGGCCTGGGTCACGCAGCCCACACTGGCATCGTCGGCCGGTCACCGGTGACGCTCCGGCGGCGATCCAGCGCCGTCACCGCCGCCGACGGCACCGCTGCTTACTGCGCTCCCAGATACACCGGCTGCGGTCCCAGTGACGCCCGGCTCGACCGCAGCGGTCACGGACGCGGTGACCGACGCCGGCCCGAGCCGGGCACCCAACGCCCGCAGCGGTGCCCGGACCGTGACGGTGACCAGGTCACCGTCGACGACCACGGAGACCTCGGCTCCCGGCGGCCCGGCCACGGCTGCCGCGTCACGGTCGCCCCGGGCGGTGGCCAGCGCGACCGACCGTGCCATGTCGAGACACTCGGACTTGGTGACCACGGCGCTGACGGCGGACAGCCCGACCGCCAGCAGCAGGACCAGCGCCGGCAGACCGGCGGCCAACTCGGCGGTGAACGAGCCCCGGTCACCGCCGGCCTGCCGGCGCGGCCTCACCCGAGCGCCCGGTCGATGACCGAGGCGAGGGCGGCCTGCACGCCCTCGCTGGTCAACACCTTGAGCAGGATCCCGGCGAAGGCGACGGCAGCCAGGGTGCCGACGGCGTACTCGGCGGTGTTCATCCCCGCGTCGTCACGCAACCGGCCGGCCAGCTGGGCCCGCCACCGGCCGACCGCCCGCCGTCCGGACACCGTCGTCACTGTCACTGTCGGCGGCACCGCCGCGTCGGGCGGAACCTTCGTCGACCGCATGATGACTCCTTTCCTCAGAGGATGTCGCCGAGGACGGCGACGATCACCGGCACCAGACCGGCGAGAATGAAGGCGGGCAGGAAACACAGCCCGAGGGGAAGCACGATCAGCACCCCGGCGCGGCGGGCCGCCGCCTCGGCCGCTGCCGAGCGACCGGCCCGCAGATCGTCGGCGAGCCTGGTCGCCGCACCGGCGAGGGCGGCGCCGCTGGCCGCAGAGCGGATCGCGGCGGCGGCCAGGCGCTCGCCGCCCGGCACCGCGTCGAGATGCCGCCACGCCTCGGCCGGCTCGGCACCGAGCCGCAGCGCCCGAGCCACCCGGCTCAGCCGGGAACCGAGCGGCCCGGCCAGCGCGTCGGCCACCGCGACCATCGCCTGGTCCACCGGCGCTCCGGCGCGCAGCGCCGCCGCCAGCAGATCGGCGGCCAGCGGCAGGTCGGCTGCCGCGCGCAGCCGCCGACGGCGTACCGACGGTGGCTCGATCCGGCGCAGTGACCGGTCGACACCGACAGCAGTCGCGACGGCCAGCGGCACGGAGAGCCAGCCGCCGCCGATCACCAGCACCGCCACACCGGAAAGCGCCGCGACCGGCCGGACGAGCCGCGACAGGTCGGACTCCGGTGGCTGACTGTCACTGAGCCGGGCGAGCCGGCGACGGGCGGCGAGCGCCGTGACCGGGCGGACCGCCGGCGGCAGCATCACGCGGGTGCCGGCCATCAGCTGGTCGCCTCCGGTGCCCGGTTCAGCCGCTCTGTCCAAGCCAACCCGGCGACCTGCAGGGCCACGGCGGCGAGCGCGCAGGCCGCGCCGATCGGCGTCCGCAACAGCACCGCCAACGGATCCACCCCGATGCTGTAGCCGAGAGCCAGGCCGCCAGCGGGCAGCCCGGCCAGCAGCCAGGCGGTCATCTGCGCACCGGCGGCCTGCGCGGCGGCCGCCTCCCGCGACCGGTCGAACGCTCGGGCGTCGGCTTCGATGCGTTCGATCAGGTCGGCCAACGGCGCACCGGTGCGCTCCGCCAGCCGTACGGCGGCGGTCGACAAATCGGCGAGCCGGGTCGCGGTGGTGTCCGCCGTCGGACCCGGCGACGTCGTCGGCTGCGGCAGCGTCATCGGCCCCGCCGGCAGACCGGCCCGCAGGTCGGCGGCGTGCGCGGCCAGCGCGTCCAACTGCCGTACCCGCCGGTCCCGCCGGACCTTGGCGGCGGCCCGGTTCGCCGCCGTACGCAGGCCGAGCCCCAGGTACGCGGCGGTGATCGCCGCCGCCACCGGCCCGCCCAGCCAGCCGGCGGCGAGCCCGCCGGTGCCGGCGACGGCCACCAGCGCACGGCGCGGATGCCGACGCGCGGCGTTGCCGAGCCACCGTGCCCGGGACCACAGCGCCTGGGACCACAGCCGGACGCTGAACCGAACGGGGGCCGGTGTCGGCGAGTCCGGGGCGCTGTGGGACCGGACCGGGGTCGGTCCGGTCACGGCCAGCAGCCGACGACGGTGTCCCCACGGGCGGCGCAGCCGACGCGGCCAACGCCGGTGCGACGTACCGGGTCGCCGGCTCACCGTGGCCCCCGGCTGTCGAGCACCGCCGGCACCGGTACGCCGCGTTCGACGAGCAACCTGGCCAGGGCCGGGCCGGCCGGCTGCGGACCGGCCCCGCGCCGCCAGGCCGGGGTGACCGTAATCAGCCGCTCCGGCCCGTGCGGGGTGAGCAGACAGATCGCGTCGACGAATCGCCGCCCGGCGAACCGGCGCAGCTGCACGACCACCTGGATGGCGGCCGCGATCTGCGCGTGCAACGCGGCGCGGGGCAGCCCACCGAGCAGCCCCAACGCCTCCAGCCGGGCCGGCACGTCGCTGGCCGCGTTCGCGTGCAGGGTGCCAGCGCCGCCGTCGTGGCCGGTGTTGAGCGCGGCCAGCAGGTCGACGACCTCGGCGCCCCGACATTCGCCGACGACCAGCCGGTCCGGCCGCATCCGCAACGCCTGCCGGACCAACGCACCGAGCCCGACCGACCCGACCCCCTCGACGTTGGCCGTCCGCGCCTGCAACGTCACCACGTGCGGATGCTCCGGCCGCAACTCGGCCGCGTCCTCCACCATCACGATCCGCTCGTCCGCCGGCACCAGCCCGAGCAGCGTGTTCAACAGCGTCGTCTTGCCCGACCCCGTACCACCCGCGATCAGGTACGCCAGCCGCCCCGCCACCACCGCCCGCAGCAGCTCCGCCACCGGAGGATCGACCATGCCGCTGCCGACCAGCTCGGCCAACTGGAACGGACGCTGCCGGAATGTCCGCAACGACAGGTACGGCCCCGTCGCCGCCACCGGCGGCAACACCGCGTGCAACCGGGTACCGTCCGGCAACCGGGCATCGACGTACGGACATCCGTCATCGAGCCGACGCCCACAGGCCGCCGCCAACCGCTGCGCCAACCGACGTACCTCGTCCACGGAACCGACGCCCACCGCCGCCCGCTCCAACCCGGCACCCCGGTCCACCCACACCTGGGTGCCGTTCACCAGAACGTCGGTGACCCGAGCGTCGGCCAGCAACGGCGCCAGCGGCCCCGCCCCGGCCAACTCACCGTGCACCCGGTCGGCCAGCCGCAACAACCCGGCGTCACCCCGCAACGCCGCCCCCGGCTCGGCCCGCACCGCACCGACCACCGACGCCGGCGTCACCGACGTGCCGTCCGCGATGAACCGCTCCCGCACCCGGGCCGCCACCACCGCCTCATCGACGCCCGCACCACCCGGCCACCCGGCGGGCGCGGCGAAACCGCCCGTACGGGCCGACCCGGCCGTCATGACGCCGCCGCCGCACGATCGACCAGGCCCGCGACGTCACGCCGAGGTCTTGCCTCGGCGGTGACGAGCGGCGGGCAGGTGTGGGGAATCGCGGCGGGGTACAGCGGCGGCATCTGAGCCCTCCTACGGCTCGGGGAGCGATGCCGAAACTGTGGACGCTGACGCGGCGTTCGCGCCTGGACGATCAGGCAGGCTGTGGACAACCGACCTGCCTGTGGATAACTCCTCCCGGCCGGAGGTGATCTGCTACGGCGGCCGGGCAGGCAATGAACCGGCAGGGTCAGATCGAGCGGCGTGGCCAGCGCTTGCGGGGGCGCGGCTCCTCCTCACGGTGCTGACGCTTGTGCTCGCGTACCCGGTCCTCCCACGCCTGCTGGTCGTCGTCGGCGGGATCGAACGGGTACCAGCGGTGCGAACCGTCCTCGAAGTGCATGTCCTCGTCACCGGGCCGGATGACCGACATCAGCGCCACCACCCCATGAATCGCCAGTACAGGTAGCCGCTGCGGTCGTCGGCCAGGTCGATCATCGCGTCGAGCAGGCACGTCGCCATGTAGACCGACAGCGACACCGTCGCCCCCGCGTACTCCGCGAGCAGTTCCTGACGGCGGGTGTGACAGGGCCACGGATCCGCGCATCCCGCGCAGGTCCACGCCGGCTGGATCGGGGTGTGGAAGCTCACGCGCCCTCCTTCGGCCAGTGACCCCGGTTGATCGGTATCCGGTGCCGAGCCCGGCAGGGCAGCGCCGCCCCGCACCGACAGACCTGCTGCCACTTGCTCCAGGACCACACCGGCCGGTGTCGCCTGGCCAGAGTCCGTGCGACTGCGACGACGTACGCCTCGTAGCTGACGCGCTGGGTCATCCGCCCCCCCTTCAGTGAGGGGATGTGACGGCCGGGCCTATCGGTCATCCGACCGCCACACCCAGCAACCATGGTTCCCACGAACCATGGTCAATGCAATATTACATTTTAGATGAAACACTTGACGATACTTCACCTAGTGATGTTTCATTGCTGAACGTGGTCGATGGGTGCTACATATCGAGTGCGAATGTCGCCCGGTGTGTAGTCGCGGAGAGGAGAATCCAGTGACGACCGACACCGGCTCGACCGTCCCGAGGCGACAGCTCGGCAGGCATCTACGGCAGCTCCGCGAGGAGGCCCGCATGACCGTGAAGGCTGCGGCCACCGCACTGGAATGGTCGACGCCCAAGATCTGGCGCATCGAAACCGGTGCCACGTCGATGCGGTCCCTCGACGTCGAAGCCATGTGCAAGGTCTACGGAGCGTCACCAGAAATCACCGAGGCGTTGATGGGGCTCGCCAAGGAGACCAGGGCCCGTGGCTGGTGGCACTCGTACGGCGATGCCATCCCCGAGTGGTTCGAGCTGTACGTCGGCCTTGAGTCAGGCGCGACCCGGCTGCGCAAGTACGAGGCGCACCTGGTCCCCGGCCTTTTGCAAACCAAGGCGTACGCGACCCGGGTATACGAGGCCGGACGCCCCGACATGAAGCGCGAGGACATCGACCGAGGGGTCGCCTTACGGCTCGACCGTCAGGCACTGCTGACCCGAGCCACCCCACCCGCGCCGCAGGTCGACATCATCCTCGACGAGGCTGTGCTCCGGCGCGACATCGACGCCGAGCAGCTCAACCTGATCGTCACCGTCAGCCGCCAGCCCAATGTCTCCGTCCGGGTGGTGCCGTTCAGCGCAGGCCTGCACCGCGCCACGTTGGCGAACGGCGCGTTCACCATCCTGGATTTCGACGGCTCCGACGAACCGACGATCATCTACGCCGACGGACTGACCGGCGCCCTCTACCTCGACAAGCCCGCCGAGGCGGCGGCGTACGAGGAGGTCTGGTCAGCCGTCGAGTCCACGGCACTCAGCGAGGCGCAGTCTCGCAAACTCATCGCATCGATCGCGGAGGAACTGTCTTGACCGAACTCGTGTGGAAGAAGAGCACCCGCAGCAACGCCGGCGGGGACTGTGTCGAGGTCGCCAGCCCCAGCCGAGCAGTCCTGGTCCGTGACAGCAAGGACCAGGCCGGACCGGTGCTGTCGTTCACCGCCGATACCTGGACCGGCTTCGTCCAGGGGATCAAGATCGGCCAGTTCGACCACGGCTGACCCCGATGAACGTCTGCCCCTGATCCCACGACCGGACCAGGGGCAGACCCCGGTGTCAGCTCACCCCCACGGCTGTTTAGGCTGCGATGAACTCGACAGCACCGCCGCTGACCTTGATATTGAAATCCATGCCTGTGCCCTTCGACAGCTTGACCAGGGTCGCGATCGACGGAGGCTGATCGCCCGACTCAAGGCGCGCGATCACCGACTGAGTCATCCCGACCTCGCGGGCAAGACCCGCCTGGGTGAGGCCATGTTCCTGGCGGTAGCGCAAGATTCGCAGCGCGACGTCGTTGGCGAACGCTGTGCGGTCCCACTCCGAGCGAAACTCTGGGTCGTGGCGCTGCTCGTCGTGGACTTGGGCCGAGGTCTTCAGATCGGACAGGTTCATCACTCGTCGCCCTTCACTTCAGCTCCAGGAGGTCGGTAGCTCGCGCAGCTCCGCTTCCGCCTCGGGGTGGTAGTAGACGGGCCACGATACCTGAGAAGTATAGCAGAATTGCGATAATGGCGGGTGCCTGGAGGCCGTTTCACCAGAACGTCGGTCACCCGCGCCCGAACCGGCCGAACCCGCCGTCACGACGCTGCCGCCGTACGGTCGACCAGGCCGGCGACGATCCGCTGACACAACTCGGCCAACGGACCCCGGCCCGACGAACCTGGAGCGTCACCGCGCTCCAGCCCTCGGCTGACTCGTGGCTCAGATTGCAGCACCCCGGTCACCGGCAGCCCCAGGGTCCGCCCGATCTCCCGGGCCCGCAGCCGGCCCGGGGCCGGTCCGCGCACGACCAGCGACAGGTCGGTGCAGTGCCGCTGGATGTCGGCGATCACCCGGGCGGTCGCCGCCGTGGCCCGCAACTCGGCCGGGACCAGCACCAGCACCCGGTCGGTGGCGTGCATCGCGGCGATCGCCGCGTCGTCGGGCCGGCGGGGCAGGTCGACGACGACCACGTCCCGCTCCCGCCGGGCCGCGTCGAGCGCGGCGGTCATCGTGGCGGCGGGCAGCGGTAGCGGTTCGCCCCGGTCCCAGGAGAGCAGCCCGAGGTCGCCCCGGCAGGGCAGTGCACCGGCCAGCGCCGACGGGTCGATCCGGCCGTCGCTGTCGGCGAGGGCCGGCCAGCGCAGACCGTCGATCTGCTCCCAGCCGAGGACCAGGTCGAGGCCGCCGCCGAGCGGGTCGGCGTCGACCAGCAGGCTACGCATCCCGAGCCGGGCGGCGGTGACCGACAGGGCACCGGCCAGCACGCTGGCGCCGGCCCCGCCCCGGCCGCCGATCACCCCGATGACAGCTGCGGCCGGCTTGTCGGTGCCGCCGTTGTCGGTGAGGCGGTCGACCAGCCACGGCTCCGCCGCCGGCAGGATCGCGACGTGCTCGGCACCGAGCAGCTCGGCGACCTGCCAGGGCTGGTCCTGGTCGGCCCGGCCGACCAGGACCAGCCGGGGTCGGCGGGGCATTCTGGCCCGCAGGTAGGCGTCCGCCTGGTCGGCACCGATCAGGACGAGCGGGGCGGCGGCCTGCCGGGACCGGGCGGCGGCCGGGTCGGCGGCCAGGTCGACGTCGGTGCCGGCGAGCGCCGCGAGGCGCAGCAGGTCGTCGAGCAGTCGTTCGTCAGCGGTGACGACCAGTGGCAGCCGGCGGGGTGCGGCGGTGCTGGTGCGCGGCGGCATCCGGACCTCCTGCGGTCGGTGAGGGGATGCCGCAACTGTGGGTGCCGACCCGGTGCCGGCGCGTCCACGACGGGGCTGCCTGTGGACAACGGGACTGGCTGTGGACAACGTCAGCGCCGGTCAGCTGATCTGGTAAGTGAGGAGGACCGGGTGGCGGGACAGCGCCGGAAGCTGGAACGCGCCCTGGAATAGCGACGACCCCCGCCGGGGGGAGACGGGGGTCGCCTGGGGTCCGGCTCCGGGGGGGTCGAGCCGAACCCGCTCAGCGGTCACGGGGGGTGCAACCGCCGAGTGTCCTCTGGATGAAGCCTGGGACGGAAAGATAACTGTGTCATGACAAGCATGCCTGAGCAGACCGCCACCCGTCGAGTGGCGTTTTCACCGGGAGTCGCACCGCTGACGGCACAGGACGCAGGTTGGGCCACTCAGGTTCCTGATCGTCGGGTCAGATCCCCGGGGATCCCCGGCGACGGCCGGTGCGCCGGCGCACCGGCCGTCGGCGACGGCCCGCTCCGGCTAGACTGCACCGTCGTGGGCCGCAGCGCCGCTTTTTTTGATCTCGACAAGACTGTCATCGCCAAGTCCAGCGCCTTGGCGTTCGGCCGGCCGTTCTACCGCGACGGGCTGATCACCAGGCGGGACGTGGTCAAGTCGGCGTACGCCCAGCTGATGTTCCGGCTCGGCGGCTCCGACGAGCAGACCATGGCCCGCACCCGCGACTACCTGGCCGCGCTGTGCAAGGGCTGGCAGGTGGAGCAGGTCCGGCAGATCGTCGCGGAGACGTTGCACGAGCTGATCAACCCGTACGTCTACGCCGAGGCGGCGGCGCTGATCGAGGAGCACCAGAACGCCGGTCGGGACGTGGTGCTGGTCTCCGCGTCGGGCGAGGAGATGGTACGGCCGATCGGCGAACTGCTCGGCGTCACCGACGTGATCGCCACCCGGATGGCCGTGGAGAACGGCCGGTACAGCGGAGAAATCGAGTTCTACGCGGCTGGGGCCGCCAAGGTCACCGGTGTCACCGAGCTCGCTGAGCAGCGCGGATACGACCTCGCCGAGTGCTACGCCTACTCCGACTCGGTGACCGACGTACCGATGCTCGAATGCGTCGGGCACCCGACGGTGGTCAACCCGGACCGCCAGCTCCGCAAGCTCGCCACCGAGCAGGGCTGGCCGGTCCTCGCCTTCCGCCACCCGATCCCGCTCGGCCGCAGGTTGCGGGAGCGTCCGGCGGTCCCGGTGGCGGCCGCCGCGTTGAGCGTCGGGGTCGGGGTCGCGATCGGCATCGCCTGGTACGGCCGGCACCGCCGGACAAAGACAGCCTCGGCCTGACCCCGCACCTGCCAAGCGAGATCAGCGACGCGCGACCAAGCCAACAGGCGCGACCTGGGCGAGCCTCTGGTTGGCCTGCGCGAGCCTGATGCCACAGGTGCATATTGATGCACCTGTGGCATCAGGCCACAGCACACATGATGGGCCAAGCCCACGGGCCGAAGGGGATACATGACGGTTTGGACCGGTTCAGCAGGTTACGGAACCGGTCGTCCAGCCGACCCGGTCGCGCGACTCAGGCGTTGGCGAGCACTTCGTCGGCGACCCGGGTCAGCTCCTGGGCACCCAGCTCGACCGCGGTCAGATAGTGCCGCAGCCAGGAGCGGACGCCGTCCGGCGTACCCGTCGCGAAGGCGCCCGCTGAACCCACGTACTCGGGTTGCCGCTCGTGGTGACCGACCTCGACGGCGAGCAGGCCACGCGGGTCCGTGCCGGCCGCGACCAGGGTGAGCCGCGCGGCGGCCCGGGCCACCACCCCGCCCGGCCCGGCGAACGGCCGCAACGCGAGCAGCTCGGCGTGCACCACGGCGGCCAGCAGCAGCGCCGGCACCGAGGTGCCGCCGCCGACCAGCGCGGAAACCCCGTCCAGCCGCAGCGCCGCATCCGGCCCCGGCGTGACGTCGGGCCCGGCGACCGGACGACCCAGCTGATCGGCCGGCACCAGCCCGCGCGCGGCGAGCACGTGCAACCGGGCCAAAACCTGACGGGGGGTACGGGACCAGCGGTCGGCCAGCGCGGGAACCGCCTCGGCCACCCGCAGCGCCCCCTGCACCACCGGATCGGTCACCGTCCCGGCGCGTACGTCGGCGACCGGATGGCCGTGCCCGTCCAACGCGGCACTGGCCACCGCCGAGCGGAGGCTGATCTCGGCCGCCACCGCCCCGCCGTGCCGACGCAGCGCCCGGTGCCGCAACGCGGCGTCGACCTGCTCCCGGGCGCGGTCCAGCGCGGGTGCCACGTCGGCGAGGTCGAGCAGCGGAGCCAGCGGGTCGGTCTCGGTCACCAGCGACACGGTACAAGCTTGGCCGGCTGAACCGCCCGCCGCGCCGGTGTGGCCGCTCGGCGCGCGATGGGTACCCAGGTATCCGCCAAGTCTCGTGCCGGCGGGACGGCGACACTAACCTCGGAGCAAGTCAAGCGACGTGTGAGGAGCCCCACGCATGAGCGAAACGCTGGAGAATCTACTTCAGGAGAATCGTCGGTTCGAGCCGCCCGCCGAGCTGGCAGGGGCGGCCAACGTCACTGCGGCGGCGTACGACGAGGCAGCCGCCGACCGACTCGGCTTCTGGGCGGACCAGGCCCGCCGGCTGCACTGGGCCAAGGAGTGGGACCAGGTGCTGGACTGGTCCAACCCGCCGTTCGCCAAGTGGTTCGTCGGCGGTCAGCTCAACGTCGCGTACAACTGTCTTGACCGGCACGTCGCCGCCGGGGCCGGTGACCGGATCGCCATCCACTGGGAGGGTGAGCCGGGCGACACCCGCACCATCACCTACGCCGACCTGCACCGGATGACCTGCCAGGCGGCGAACGCGCTGACCGACCTCGGTGTGACGGCGGGTGACCGGGTGGCGATCTACCTGCCGATGATCCCGGAGGCCGCGGTCGCGATGCTGGCCTGCGCCCGGATCGGCGCGACGCACAACGTCGTGTTCGGCGGCTTCTCGGTCGACGCGCTCTCCGGCCGGGTACAGGACGCCAGCGCCAAGGTGATCATCACCGCCGACGGCGGCTACCGGCGGGGCAAGCCCTCGGCCCTGAAGCCGACCGTCGACGAGGCGGTGGCCCAGTGCCCGTCGGTGGAGCACGTCCTGGTGGTCCGGCGTACCGGCGAGGAGGTCACCTGGACCGACAAGGACCACTGGTGGCACGAGACGGTGGAGCAGGCGAGCACCGAGCACGAGGCGCAGCCGTTCGACGCCGAACAGCCGCTGTTCATCCTCTACACCAGCGGCACCACGGCCAAGCCGAAGGGCATCCTGCACACCACCGGCGGCTACCTGACCCAGGCGTCGTACACCCATCACGCGGTCTTCGACCTCAAGCCGGAGACCGACGTCTACTGGTGCACCGCCGACATCGGCTGGGTCACCGGGCACTCGTACATCGTGTACGGTCCGCTGTCCAACGGCGCCACCCAGCTGATGTACGAGGGCACCCCGGACACCCCGCACAAGGGCCGGTTCTGGGAGCTGGTGCAGAAGTACAAGGTGAGCATCCTCTACACCGCGCCGACGCTGATCCGCACCATGATGAAGTGGGGCGAGGACATCCCGGCCGGGTACGACCTCAGCTCGCTGCGGCTGCTCGGCAGCGTAGGTGAGCCGATCAACCCGGAGGCCTGGATGTGGTACCGGGAACACATCGGCGGCGGCCGGTGTCCGATCGTGGACACCTGGTGGCAGACCGAGACGGGCTCGATCATGATCTCGCCGTTGCCCGGGGTGACCGCCACCAAGCCGGGCAGCGCGATGACCCCGCTGCCCGGGATCAGCGCCGACGTGGTCGACGACCAGGCCGAGTCGGTGCCCGACGGCGGCGGCGGCTACCTGGTACTGCGTGAGCCGTGGCCGTCGATGCTGCGCACCATCTGGGGCGACGACCAGCGGTTCATCGACACCTACTGGTCCCGGTTCGACAAGATGTACTTCGCCGGTGACGGGGCCAAGAAGGACGCTGACGGGCACATCTGGCTGCTCGGCCGGGTGGACGACGTGATGCTGGTCTCCGGGCACAACATCTCCACCACCGAGGTGGAGTCGGCGCTGGTGTCGCACCCGTCGGTGGCGGAGGCCGCCGTGGTCGGCGCCACCGACCCGACCACCGGTCAGGCCATCGTCGCGTTCACCATCCCGCGCGGCAGCGCGGACATCGCTGGCGAGGCCGGCGAGGCGCTGATCCAGGAGCTGCGCAACCATGTGGCGCGTACGCTCGGGCCGATCGCCAAGCCCCGCCAGATCATGCTGGTGCCGGAGCTGCCGAAGACCCGCTCCGGCAAGATCATGCGCCGGTTGCTGCGGGACGTCGCCGAGAACCGGTCACTCGGCGACGTGACCACGCTGCAGGATTCCACCGTGATGGAGCTGATCTCCTCCGGCATGCAGGGTGGCAAGTCCGACGACGACTGACGTCCGCCGCCGGCGGTGGCGCGGTCCCGGCGGTGGCGCGGTCCCGGCGCACCGCCGGCTGTGGACGATTCGAGGCCGGCCCGGTCGCTTCGGCGGCCGGGCCGGCCATTTTTCACGCCGTGATCGTTGTGACATATCAGGGCGTTCCAGCCGGGAGCGTGAAACAAATCGACGCATTGACCTTCACAGGGGTTCCCTCGGGTGACTAGGTTCACGATGGCCCCAACAACGGGGGCCACATCATCCGGAGATCGTGCCGCCCTCACCCAAGTGGCGGCGTTGATTCCCCCGAACCGGAGGTATCCAGGTGCGCAAAGTCATGGTGGGGATGCTCACCGTGTCGCTCGCCTCGGGCATGGGCTTTGCTCTACCCGCGACGGCGATGGCCGCACCACCGGTGGACGCACCGGTGGCGGCTCCTTCCCGGGCCGAAGCCCCGAGCGACGACCTGCCCAACCCGCTCGGCGAGAAGCGTCGTGAACTGCGCGAACGCGCAGTGAGCGAAGTAGTCAGTGGCCGACTCACACCGGAACGGCGGGGCGCGAGCACCGTCGCGAAGGTCGGTGAGACGTCGGGCACCGGCATCGCCGGCCGGGCTGCCCGTGGTGGTGCCGGTTCCGGCAAGGACCAGTACGTCGAACTGGAGCGGGAGACCACCGACCGGATCTTCGTGATCCTGGCCGAGTTCGGCAACGAACGGCACCCGGCCTACCCCGACGTGGACAGCAATCCGAACTGGGACGGCCCGGCCCGGTTCGACGGACCGCTGCACAACGAGATCCCCGAGCCGGACCGGACGGTCGACAACACCACCATCTGGCAGGCCGACTACTCTGCGGAGCACTACCGGGACCTCTACTTCGGCGCCGGTGAAGGCGTCGAGTCGGTCAAGACCTACTACGAGACCCAGTCCTCCGGGCGGTACAGCGTCGAGGGCACCGTCACCGACTGGGTCAAGGTCCGCTACAACGAGGCCCGGTACGGCCGGGACCTCTGCGGCGGCAACGTCTGCAGCAACGTCTGGCAACTGCTGCGCGATGCCTCCAACCAGTGGGTCGCCGACCAGCAGGCGCTCGGCCGTACCGACGAGGAGATCGCCGCCGAGCTGCGTGAGTTCGACAAGTGGGACCGGTACGACTTCGACGGCGACGGCGACTTCAACGAGGCCGACGGCTACATCGACCACTTCCAGATCGTGCACGCCGGTGGCGACCAGGCCGACCGTGACCCGTGGCAGGGTGAGGACGCGATCTGGAGCCACCGCTGGTACGCCTTCGCCACCGACATCGGGCTGACCGGCCCGGCGCAGAACCCGGCCGGTGGCACCCAGATCGGCGACAGCGGGCTGTGGATCGGCGACTACACCATCCAGCCGGAGAACGGCGGGCTGAGCGTCTTCGTCCACGAGTACGGCCACGACCTGGGCCTGCCGGACGACTACGACACCTCCGGCGGCGGTGACAACAACAACGAGCACTGGACGCTGATGGCGCAGAGCCGCCTCGGTGCCGCCACTGACGGCGGGATCGGCGAGCGCCCCGGTGACCTCGGTGCCTGGAACAAGCTGCAGCTCGGCTGGTTGGACTACGAGGTGGTGGTGGCCGGGCAGAAACGCACCCTGCACCTGGGTCCACAGGAGTACAACACCAAGCGGGCCCAGGCGGTCGTTGTCGTGCTGCCGAAGAAGGAGGTCACCACCGAGCTCGGCGAGCCGTACGCCGGTGAGATGCAGTACTTCTCCGGCAACGAAGACGACATGAGCAACACGATGACCCGTGAGTTCGACCTCGCCGGTGCCTCGACCGCCGCACTGTCGATGAAGGCGCGTTACGACATCGAGGACGACTACGACTACCTGTACTTCCAGGCGTCGGCGGACGGTGGGGCGAGCTGGACCTCCCTCGAAGGCACCGTCAACGGCGTCCCGTACGGCACCGACGGCAGCGGCACCCCGGCGATCGACAGCTCGACCGGCGGCCAGTGGGTCGACATCAACGTTCCGCTGGACGCGTACGCCGGGGACGCCGTACTGGTCCGGCTGCTCTACCGCACCGACGGCGCGGTGGCGTACGGCGGCTTCTTCGGTGACGAGATGACCGTGACCGCCGACGGCTCGCCGATCTTCACCGACGGTGCCGAGGGCGACGGCGGCTGGGACCTCGACGGTTGGACCACGGTCGGGGCCAGCGTGACCGCCGACTACGACAACTACTACATCGCCGGGCACCGGTCGTACGTCTCGTACGACCGCTACCTGGAGACCGGCCCGTACTACTTCGGGTACGCCGACACCAAGCCCGACATGGTGGACCACTACGCGTACCAGGAGGGTCTGCTGATCTCGTACTGGGACACCTCCCAGGTCGACAACAACACCAACGTGCACCCGGGTGAGGGGCGCAACCTGTACATCGACTCGCGGCCGCGACCGATGTACAACCTGACCGGCGCGCCGTGGCGGGCCCGGGTCCAGGTGTACGACGCGCCGTTCAGCCTCAAGAAGGCCGACGGGTTCACCCTGCACATCAACGGCGAACCGCACTGGGTACGCGGCCAGGCGGCGCAGCCGCTGTTCAACGACACCCGGAAGTACTTCTACGAGGAACTGCCCAACCACGGGGTGAAGCTGCCCGCGGTCGGCGTGAAGATCCGGGTGGTGTCGGTGGACGGCACCACGATGAAGATCCGGATCTCCTGACCCGGCGGTGACGCGGTCCCGGCCGGCCGGTGGAACTCCGGCCGGCCGGGCGGCGTCCAACCGGCATGGCAGTACCGAAGCTGATCCGACAGTCAGCCTCCCGGGCCGTCGCCGCCACGCTGACCGGCATGGTGCTGATCGCCGTCGCCGGTTGCGAGGGCGGCGGCCGCACGTCAGGAGCACCGATGCCGGCGACCCCGGACGCCTCGCAGCACGAACCGGACGCCCCGCAGAGCGGATCCGACAGTCCGGATGCCCCGCAGGGCGGATCCAACGGACCAGCGACACCGGCACCGACACCGACCGAAACGCCCGGCCTGTCCCGGACCGAACCGCCGACGCTGCCCCGACCCGGGACACCACCGAAGACCCCGTCCGACCTGATCACCGGCGACTGGCTGGTCGGTACGGTGACCCGGGGTGGCACCGGACCCTGCTACGGGCTGGTCACCGACGACGGGACCGAACACGCGCTGTACGGCGATGACGGCACCGCGCTCACCCAGCACACCCGGATCCGGGTGAAGGTGGCTCCGCTGCGGATCCGGATCCACTGCGGGCCGGGCCAGCACTGGCAACTGATCCGGGCGGAGGTCATCCGGTGACGCCGTCGGCCAACTCCAGCCAGTGGTAGTCGTGCCGGCACGGCGGGCCGGCGGCCAGCCCCAGCCGGCGGGCGTCCAGGTCGATCAGCACCGAGTAGACCGTTTCCGCCTGGTCCGCCGGTGCGTCCCGCTCGTCGAGATGCCGACAGATCGCCAACGGCAGACCCAGATGATCATGGAACACGTCGGCCAGGTCGCCCAGGCTCAACGGCCCACCGGCCGCCCGTTCGACCAGTAGCCGGCGGGCCCGCGCCGCCCGGAACATCGACGAGCCGCCGAGGTTCTTCGTGGTGTCCCGTACCGGCAGGGCCGTCTCCAGGTGGTTCGCGTGGGTGAGCACGCCGTCCACCGGGTGGGTCCACCCGACGTCACCGGGGACCACCTCCAGGTCGAGCAGTTCCCCGCCGGCCGGGCCGGCCTGGCCGAGCAGCAGGTTGATCGACGCGTTCCGGGGCGTACGGCAGGCCACCCGGGTCGCCTGCCCGAGGCTGCCGGCTTCCAGCACCGCGCGCAGCAGCACGTGGTACGGCACCCCGGGCGATCGGCCCGGCGCCAGCCCGTCCCGGTCGCTGCCCAGCATGTTGATGCAGACCGCGAGCCCGGCCGAGTTCAGCCCGGCCTTGGCGAGCATGCCCGCCTCGGTGAGGGTGAGCACGGTCAGTCCCCGCTCGTCCGTGCTCCGCAGCAGCACCATGGTGTCCCGCTGGTCGGGATGCCAGTCCCAGTTCTGGCCGACCAGCAGATGGCCGTCGGCGGTCCGCGAGCCGAGCACCCCGGCCGCCGTACAGCCGCCGGCCGAACCGTCCGGACCAACGTCGCCGCCGCGGCCGGAATCGGAGCCGGCATCGGTGGGGTCGCTGGGCGGCGGGTCGGCCGCCGTCCGCCCGGTGCCGTACAACAGTTCAGTACGGGCATTCAGCGCGTAGACCTCGTCGACGTGCACCCCGGCTCCGCCGGCCACCGCGTCGAGCGCCTCGACGATCCTCGGGTGGGCGGCCCGGCTGGCGTTGCGGAAGGTGCCACCGGCGATCCGTACCGCCGACCTGCTCAACCCGGCCTCGTCGCGAAACCGCCGCAGGTAGTGCTCGATGTTGCGGGCGATCACCGACGCCGCCGCCGCACCGTAACCGGCGCCGTACTCGGCCGGCGGCCCGGCGACGCTGATCAACGGGACGGGTGGCGGTTGGGGGTTGCCCGGCGCGGGTCCGGCAGCATCGTCGGCCATCCGGCAACCGTATCGCCGCCCGGCCGGGTCCGCCGCCAGCGGCGGAAGTCCGCCACCCCCGGTGGACCACCCTGAGCCCACGCCGGTGACCACCCTGAATCAACCTCTATTGTTTGCCCAGGCCGGATACGGTGGTGCGGGGCCGGCCTACGCTGTCGCCATGGCAGAACGTGGCAGGACAGCGGGCCCGGTCGACGAGTCCTGTGTGCTCATCAAGGGCCCCTGGGAGCACCGGTACGTCGGTGCCAACGGCAGCCGGTTCCACGTGGTCGAGGCCGGCACCGGCCCGCTGGTCCTTTTCCTGCACGGCTTTCCCGAGTTCTGGTGGGCCTGGCACGAGATGCTGCCGGCGGTGGCCGACGCCGGTTACCGTGCCGCGGCGGTCGACATGCGCGGTTTCGGCGCGAGCGACAAGCCGCCGCGCGGGTACGACGGATACACGCTGGCCGCCGACGTCACCGGCATGATCAGGGCGCTCGGCGAGCGTTCGGCGGTGATCGTCGGCGCCGGTTTCGGCGGCATGATCGGGTGGACCGCCGCCGCGTTCCACCCGAGGATGGTGCGCCGGCTGGTCGTCATCGGGGCCGCCCACCCGCTGCGGCTACGCTCGGCGATCTTCACCGACCCGCGTGGGCAGGCCGCCGCCTCCACCCCGTCGCTGCGCTTCCAGTTGCCCCGCTACGAACACGTGCTGACCCGCGACGACGCGGCGATGATCGGTGGGTTCCTCCGCCAGTGGGGTGGGCCGACGTGGACCGGCGGAGCCCGGTTCACCGAGTACGAGCAGCTGTGCCGGACCGCGATGCGGATCCCGCAGGCGTCGTTCTGCGCGCTGGAGGGGCACCGCTGGGCGTTCCGATCGCTACTGCGGCTGCACGGCTACCGTTTCGTCAAGCTGTTGCAGGAGCCGCTGGTGACGCCGACGTTGCAGCTGCACGGAGCGCTGGATCCGGCGGTGCTGCCCCGGACGGCGCAAGGCTCCGGGCGGTACGTGATCGCCCCGTACGAGTGGCGGCTGCTGGACGAGGTGGGGCACTTTCCGCACGTCGAGTCGCCGGAGGTGGTGCTCGGCGAGGTGCTGCGCTGGGCCAAGAGCTGACCAGCGGCCCGGGTCGGGTCAGACTCGGTGCTCGCGCAGCTCGGTCACCTCGTTGGCCGCCGCCCAGCCCTGGTAGACACCGAAGTCGAACTCCTCCAGTCCGAGCGACTGGGCGACCGGGGCCCGACCGCCGGTGTACTCGACCCGCAGCCAGCCGTCGTGCTTGGCGAGCACGACGAACGGCTGGCCGTGCCAGGTGCAGGTGGTACGGACGTACGCCAGGTCGTCGACCTCGGACATCGGCACCACCCGGACGTACCGGCCGGAGCGGATCGCGGTGAAGCCTTCGCCCTCCGTCGGCTGGTAGATCCGCACCTCGTCGCCGGCCGGGCTGGCGTCGTACTCCTGCCCCTGCCAGCGGGCGACGTAGCCGTCGCGCATCATTCCTCCTTGACCCGCTGCCAGGCGGTCTCGTCGGCGTCCAGCCGGGCGATGAGCGTCCCGGTACCGTCCGCGCCGAGCCGCCACAGCTGCGAGCCGTGCGGCAGCCGAATCCCGTCGACCTTGAACTCGGCCACGACGTCGCTGCTCTCCCCGGGGGCGAAGCCGTTGCCACGGAACGGCGAGCGCTCGATCACCCAGCCTTCCATCGCCCGCATGGCGTTCTCGTTCTGCCCGCCGTAGGGGATCCGGTAGAGGCTCGGCCGGTAGGCCGGCCACCGCAACACGAAGATCTCGTCGGCGTCCGGGGCGAACGGTGACCCGGCGTAGCCGAGCCCGAGTGCCGCGTACAGCTTGGCTGGGGTGTCCAGGTGAGCGACCTCGGCGGCGCGGTGCACGAACCCCGACACCCGGTCGTAGCCACGGTCCAGGTAGTAGCCGACCTGGCTGGCGGCGACGGTCTTCTGCATCGTCGTCGGCTGCCCCGGGACGTCCTGCCCGCTGGACACGGCCGGCTTCGGCGCGGCCGACGTGCCGGGTTGGGGTTCGGCCGGCTGTTCGACGTCGGCTTCCTCGTCTCCCAGCCCGACTTCGGCCGCCCAGCTGGCCAGGCCGACGATCTCGGTGCCGGGCAGCTTCGCGCCGACCGGGGTGCCGGGGTTGATGACGAACGACCACTGCGGGTCCGGCCAGCGGCGGATCAGCTGGACGAACTTCACTTCGACGGTCTCGACCGGGGTGTCGAAGTGATCCGCGATCCGCTCCGGCGAGGTGAACACCACGACGAACGTACCGTCGGCGGCGGCCTCGGTCCGCCAGGTGAAACCCTCGTCGCCGGGTCTGGAACCGGCCGCGGACGATTCGGAGACCGGCAGCAGCACCTTGGCGAGCAGCAGGGTGGACAGGAACGAGTTGCTGCCCCCGCCGCCCGCCGCCGCGACCAGGTCCCGCTCCACGTCGTTGGCCGGCTCGAAGGCCGGCCCGGACGCCGGCTCGACCGACGGACCGAGATCTGGCTCGACCGACGGACCGAGGTCTGGCTCGACCGACGGACCGAGGTCTGGCTCGACCGACGGACCGAGGTCTGGCTCGACCGACGGACCGGACGGTGGTTCGGTGGCCGGCCCGACGACTGGGTCGCCGGCCGCGCCGGGCTGTTCCACCGCTGGTGGCGGGTCTTCGGTGGGCGGCGCGGGAGTCGGCACCCGGCGGGGCAGACCGCCGGCCGACAGCCCGGCGGTCGCGCCGGCCGGGGATCGGGTCGAACCGTACGGTGGCGGCGAGCTGGACGACACCGGACGGGCGGTCGGCGGCGCCGGGTCGGCGGCCGCGTTGTCCGGGTGCGGCCACTGACCTTCCGGAGCCGGAGTGGTCGGCGCCGGAGTGGTCGGCGCCGGCGGTGGGCTGGCAGCGGCGGAAGCTTCGGCGGCGTACTGGGTGGGATGCCGGCCATGGTCCGGCGGTGGCGCGTGCCCACCGTCGACGAAGCCGGCACCGCCGGGGTGGCCAGCCGGTCCGGGGACGGTGGCGGTCGCGCGGGCCCGAGCGGCGGCATCGGCGCGGCCCTCGGACTGGCCGCCGCGGTTCGGCAGTCGCGCGTCTCCGCGGGCCAGCTGGGCGACGAACCAGGCCGGCAACCAGCCTTCGATCGGCAGACCCGGGTTGACCGCCAGCCACCACTCCAGGTTCGGCCAGGTGGCGGCCAGCTCCGCGAACGTCACCCGACGGGCGGAACTGCCGCTGTCACCAAGGCAGGCGTGCAGGGTGACCGGCGAGGTGAATGCGAGAACGTGGGTCCGCCCGTTCGTGGTCCAGGTGCCCCAGCCCATCGGGGCCTGACCGGCCAGGGCCTGAGCCGAAACCGGGAGCAGCAACTCGGTGCCGGCCAGCAGTTGGAAGTAGAGCTCCTGGTCCTGACGGAGCAGGGCGTCACGCATCGCGGCCTCGATCTCGGTGGCCGGTTGCCAATCGGTCACGGCCGACCCCCCTTTCCACCGGACAGGCCACACGCGTCCGGTACAACCTACAAGGTGGTGCCACGATCACAACGGCCGGCGGACGCCTTGCAGATCAACTCATCTGAGAAAATACTTCGCGTAGTCGAGAGGACACGATTCGGCTCATCGGAACAGGTCCGCGTTGCGCCGTTCGGTGCTCAGATAGTCGGCGGCCGACTCGTCGACCGCGACCTTGATCTCCCGCAGCAGGGCCTGGAGATTCTGCGCCGCGCCGCGCCACCGGTCCTGCCGCTGCTCGTACGCCTGACGGGCCGCACCGTCCCAGGTCGCTACCAGTGGCGCAGCCTCCCGCTCCACCTGGTGCAACTGCGACCCGAGAGTACGCAGCGCCTGCCCGATGTCGGCGCTGGCCTGTTGCAACGCCCGGAAATCCACCACCAGCTCGCCGTCGGCCAACTTGGTCACCTCCTCTGTGTCATACCGCCGCGCCGCCCGCCAGGTCGTCCCGAGGCGGCAGGCCGCCGGGCCGGCTCAGAGCGGCAGCTCGATCCGTCGCCCCGCCCGGGTCACCCGGTCCGCCGCCGCGACGTCCGTCGCCTGGTACTGCGTCCCCGCGGTACGGATCGCTCCGGCCGTCTCGCGCAACGCCCGGTGCAACGCCGCCTGCTCCCTGGCCCACCCGGCTGTGACCTGCTCGAAGGATCGGCCACCGGCACCACGCCAGGCGTGCTGAAGCACCTCCAACCGCTGCAGCAGACCGCGCAGCATCGCATCGAGCTCCTCGTCGACCTGGTCGAAACGGCTGGCTGCCCGCTGCATGACCGCCAACTCGGCTTGCGTCTGCGACACGCTGTGGCCCCTCTCGGTCCCGGTCCGCCCCGGTGCTCTCCGCCCCGGTGCTTCCCGCGCCGGACGGTGCCCGCTCACCCCGCCGTCGACGGCGGTGAACGTCACCTCGCCGACCGTAGTCGGGTCGGCCCGTCGCCGCTGCCCCGGACTCGTCCGCTGTGGATAACGGCTCGGTTGCGGTGGCACCGGCGACGAATCAGCCAGAGCGCGGCTCAACCGGGGAGGCGGTCAGCCGAGGGCGAGCCGCCGGTCCAGGTCCGGACCGGCCGGCACAAGCTCGACCACCTCGGCCGGCAGCCGCGACCGCGCGGCGCCCGGGTAGCCGAGCGTCGGCAACACCGCTGGATCGGGGACCGGATGGCGTAGTCCAGCGTCGGTGATCAGGCTGACCTGCGGGGTGTCCCCGTCCGGCCGCACCGCCTCGTCCCGCCGTACCGCCTCGTCCCGCCGTACCGCCTCGACCAGAGCGCCGCCGCCGGGCGGCAACCGGACGCCCGTGGCCGGGGCGTCCGGATCCACCGCCACCCGTAGCGGGGACTGGATCCCGGCGCCGCCGACGCAGACCGTGCCGGTCGCCGCCGACCGTAGGGCCGGCGTCTCGGCCGGTGGTGCCTGGGGACCGTCCGGGATCAACTCGTCGACCCGGGGCAGGCCGCTGAACCGGCCCTGGGTCAACCGGGTCGGGCCGGCCTGGTCGTGCGCGGTCAGCAGCAGATCGGCCTGCACCTGGGTGATCCCGGCCAGCCCGTCACGGTACGCCACCGCGTACTGTCGCAAGCCGCTCTGAGTGACTACCAGGAAGACCTCGCCGACCGTGGTGTCCGGAATCGTCCGGGACGGCTGCCCGGCACCGGGGACCGTCAGGCGGCCCAGGTCGGCCCCGGCCGGCAGGGCCCGGACCACCGCCGGCGCGACCGGCAACGGGCGGTGCCGGGTCCAGCCGAGCGCGGCGAGCACCAGCTCCGGTTCGGTCACGGCGTGCCGGCGACCCCGCCAGATCAGCTGTACGGCACCGTCCGGTAGCCGGGTGAGCAGCGCGTCGTCGCCGAGCGGCCGACCGCCGGAGCTACCCACGCCGAGCAGCACCGACATGCTGGGCGCGGCTGACTCACCCTGGTCGGCGACGCTGGAGCAAACCGTCCACTCCGGACCGGTCAGGTCCTCGGGGCGGGGCAGCGAGTCCGGCGCGTCGGGGATACCCAGCGGAGAACCTCGCTCGACGCCGCGTAGCGCGGCCTGCCGCACCAGCACGGTACGCGGTGGAGCCGTACCCGCGATCAGCAACGCCGAACTGTAGTTCCGCACCGGGTGCAGCCGGCCGGCGCGGTAGACGTACCGGGCCCCGGACTCCCGTTCGACGATCACCACCCGGCTGTCCCGCCAGTCGGTGGCCACGGATCCGGTCACCGCGCCGTACGCCGCGGCACCACCGAATCCGAGCACGGCGACCAGCACCCCGGCCAGCGTCGCCGGGGCGGTCCGGCGGGCTGGTCGTGCCGGATCGGCCTGCCTGGACACCAACGCTTCGACCAACCGTCGCGCTGCGTACCGGTGGGACTGCAACTGGTGCTGCCGGGACGTCAACCGTGCACCTCCGGGAGCGACGGGCCGCAACCGGTGCACGACATGGCGTCACGGGCGGTTCGACCATGAGAGAGGGTGACACACGATGGTATCGCTGGACGGCGATGCCGGGCGCGACGGCGACGACCGGCATGGCAGGATTCCCGGATGGGTTTCCTGAAAAGCCTCCTCATCCGCCTGGGTAGTACGGCGTTGGCGTTCTGGCTGGCCACCCTGATCATTCCGGGCATCACGTTGCAGACCGACGCGATCGGCGAGGCGGTCGTCACGCTGCTGTTCGTGTCGGTCATCTTCGGCGTGGTGAACGCGGTGCTGCAGCCGATCATCAAGACCGTCGGGTGTGGCCTGTACCTGCTGACCCTCGGGCTGATCGCGGTGGTCGTCAACGGACTGCTGTTCCTGTTGACCGGATTCATCGCCGGCCAGCTCGACCTGCCGTTCCAGGTAGACGGTTTCTGGCCGGCCGCCGTGCTCGGGGCGCTGCTGGTCGGGGTGGTCACCTGGCTGCTGGGTCTGGTGCTGGACCGGGACTGACCGGCCAGCCAGGTCGGCCAGCCAGGTCGGCCAGCCAGATCGGCCAGCCAGATCGGCCAGCCAGATCGGCCGCCGTGGGACGCCACCCAGTCAGCCGACCAGGTACGCCGCCCAGTCAACCGACCCAGTCAACCGACCGGGTCAGCCAACCTGGTACGCCAGGATCGCCGCGCCGTCGGCACGGACCAGTTCGAGCCGTTCCAACTGGTCGTGCTCGAACCGGGTAGCCCCGGTGAAGACGATCTCGGCTCCGGGGCTGACCGCCCACGAGCCGACCTGCTGCTTGGCCCCGTCCCGGTCGTAGGCGACCAGTTCGAAATCCATCGGTCGGCCGTCCGGGTTGGTCGGCTCCCACCAGCAGCGCATGGTGACCTCGGTGCCGTTGGCCGCCGCCTGCAGACCCACCTCGGCGTGGATCGGCAACTGCGAAGCCACCGGCTGCATCGCGACGAGCTGGGAACCGGGCGCGGTATCCGGCGTACCGCCGGCACCCACCCAGCCGACCCCGAAGCCGACCACGATCGCGAGACCGGCGGCGGCCAGCGCCGCCCCGGCGGTCTGCCAGCGGCGCATCCGCCGGCCCCGGCGGCGGGCCCGGCCCGCCGCGTCGACCAGGGTGGCCAACCGGGGCTCGGTCGACGGCGGGTCGCTGATCTGCTCGAAGCCGGCTGGATCCAGCCGGCCGAGCAGACCGGGCAGCACCGCGATGTCGGCGACCGCCTTGCCGGCAGCTCGGGCAGCCGGCGAGGTGATGCTCGTACGCCGCTCGCTCGGCGGGTGACAGGGCACCCAGGACGTACGCGCCGTCGTCGTGCGCGTAGTCACACCTCACTGGGTCACCCCCATCTCCTCCAGCACCAGCCGCAACGAGCGCAGTGCGTAATGTGTCCGTGACTTCACGGTACCCGGCGGAACACCGAGCCTGGCCGCCGCCTCCGATACCGAACGCCCCCGGTAGAAGCACTCGATCAGCACTTCCCGGTGCGGTTGGGAGAGCCGGCCGAGGGCTTCGGCGACGGTCCACGCCTCCACGGCACGGTCCGCCTCGTCCACCGCTGGTGGTGGTTCCGGCAGTTCGTCGGTGACCACCTCGCCGACCCGGACACTGCGTCGACGCCAGGCGTCAATCGCGAGGTTCCGAGCCGTGGTGAACAGCCAGGCCCGTACGGATCCCCGCTCCGGGTCCAGCGACTCGGGATGTCGCCAGGCCCGCAGCAGCGTCTCCTGGACCAGGTCCTCGGCCCGCTGCCGGTCGCCACCGGCCAGCCGCAGCGCATGGGCGAAGAGCGCGTCCACCGTGCTCTTCGTGCAACGCGCGCATCAGTTGTGAATCCTGGTCGGTCAAGAGGCGCCCTTCCCTTCCGCCTCATGACACGTAGCCGTCGGCCAGGCGGTTCAAGGTCCTGGAGAAACTGTTCAGCAGCCCGGATGCTCGGGGCCGGTCATCGCCTCGGCGACCGCCCGGGCGGCGGTGAGCAGTTTCGCACGGACCACCCGGGCCGAGGTCATCATCTCGGCCGCCGGCAACGCGCAGGCGATCGCCACCCGCCGCTCGACGTCCTTGTCCGCGTTGACCATCACCGCGGCGCAGGCGAGGCCCTGCCGGTACTGCCCGATCTCCAGGTGCATGCCGCGCCGGTCGCCGACCGCGAGATCGGCTTCGAAGCCCTCGATGGTGGTGATCGTGGCCGAGGTGAACGGCCGCATGCCGAACTCTTTGAGGTAGCGGAACCGCTGGTCGGGGGTGAGGGTGGCGAGCAGCGCCTTGCCCAGCGCGGTGGCGTGCGCCCCCTCGTCGAACCCGGGCACCAGGTCCTCAAGGTACGGCGAGCGCAGCCCGTCAGCCGATGCGGTCACCGCCACCTGGGCACCGACGAAGCGGCCGAGGTAGTGGCTGTAGCCGGTCTCCACCGCTGCGCGGCGCAGCGCCTCACCGACCGCTGGCGGGCCGCGGAACGCGGCGACCAGTTCGCGGTAGCGGTCGGCCACCTCGAGGCCGACGATGTAGGTGCCGTCCTCGCGACGGATCACGTAGCCCTCGTACGCCAGGGTGCGCACCAGGTGGTACGTGGTCGCCACGGTCAGCTCGCAGCGCCGGGCAATCTGTTTGACGGTCCAGTCCGCGCGGAGCACGTCCGACCGCTTCGAGCACACGCAGTGCCCGTGAAACGCTCCGGATGAGGTCCGAAGGTTCCGCCAAGGGGTCGCGCACAACCACCTCCGCCGCCGGGGACTTACACCATATGAAAAGACAGCCGCCTGTGGAATGCCCTTTCGAATCAGGGGCACCAGGTGGCGACTATCGGTGTGGGCGCCCGACACGTACGGTTCATGCTATTGGCTAACGCAACATCATCGCAAATGGAGGTGCCGTTCGTCGCTCCCTACCCCCGCCAACCGGCGGAAATCCGCCCGTGCGACCGGACCGGGACCGGGACCGAGAACCAGGACCCGGCTAGTTCGTCCGGTCGGCGATGAAATCGCACAGCGACTGCATCGCCTGCCGGGCCGGGCCGGGCGGCAGCGGCGCGAGCCGGGACCGGGCGTCCTCGGCGTAGCCGCGCACCGTCTCCCGGGCCCGCTTCAGCGCCGGCGACTCGCGCAGCAGGGCGAGCGCCTCGGCGTGCAGATCGTCGTCGGTGACCGGGCCGGCGGCCAGGATCTCCCGCAGTCGCCGGGGAGGCGGCGTCACCGTCATCCGAGCCGAGCGCGTAGAGCACCGGAAGCGTGTGCACCCCCTCCCGCAGGTCGGTACCGGGTGTCTTGCCCGACTGGGCGGGAGTCCGAGGCGATGTCGAGCAGGTCGTCGGAGAGCTGGAACGCCACCCCGATGATCTCGCCGTACCCGGCAAGGGCCTCGACGTGCTCCGGGGCCGCGCCGCCGAACATCCCGCCGAACCGCGCGGAGGTCGCGATCAGCGACCCGGTCTTGTCCCCGATCACCTTCAGATAGTGGTTGACCGACTGCTCCCCGTCACGCGGGCCGACCGTCTCGGCGATTCTGGCCGTGCACCAGCCGGGCGAACGTGCGGGCCTTGCAGCCGTACCGCCTCGATGCCGAGATCCGCGGCGAGGTCGGCGGCCCGCGCGAACAGGTAGTCCCCGACCAGGATCGCCACCGAGTTGGTCCACCGCGAGTTGGCGCTCGGTGCGCCACGACGCACCAGCGCCTCGTCCATCACGTCGTCGTGGTACAACGTCGCCAGATGGGTCAGCTCCATCACACCCGCCGCCGGCACCACCAGCGGTGCCGCCGGGTCGCCGAAGTGCGCACCGAGCGCCACCAGCAACGGGCGGAACCGCTTGCCACCGGCCTCGACCAGGTGGCGGCCGCCTCGGTGACGAACGGGTCGGCGCTGAACACGCTGTCGCGCAGCTCGGCCTCGACGTCGGCCAGGATCCCGGCGATGGGACGCCTGCAGCTGCGGGTCGACGATGTCGATCCCGGATCGAGGTCACCGCTCCCGCGCCGGACGCGAAGGAGCTGCCGTCAGCCGTCCTCACCACACCCCCAACCATGCCACAGCGGCGGTGGGGCCCAGGTTGGGGGCGGGTGAGGTGGTTTCATCGGACAAACTCGGCGGCGTTGCTGGTCAGATCGAGCAGCGCTCCCGGCGCACCCCGAGCAGCAGGGTGGCCAGTACGCCGATCATCAGCGCCGCCGAGGTCAGCGCACCGGGATGACCACCGTCGGGGTGGCGTCGCTCGGCTCACTCAGCCACATCATCACCACCACCCGCAGGTACGGGAAGGCGAGAATCATGCTGGTCAACACACGGCGATCACTCAGCCAAGATCTGGCCGTCCCCGACCGCCGCCCCGAAGACCGCGAACTTGCTGGTGAAGCCGCTGGTCAAACGGGATGCCGGCGAACGCCAGCAGGATGAAGGTGAAGATGCCGGCGAACAGCGGGGACCGCCGGCCCCAACCCCGCCCAAGCGGGACAGGTGGGTGGCCTCGCCGTCGGCGTCGCGGACCAGGGTGACCACCCGGAACGCGGCGAGCACGATGAAGCCGTACGCCACCAGGTAGAACATCGTGCTGGCCAGGCCCTCGGCGACAGCGACAACACGCCGACCAGCAGATAGCCGGCGTTGGCCACCGGACGAGTACGCCCAGCAGCCGCTTGATGTCGGTCTGGGTGACCGGCCAGGATCGCCCCGACCAGCATGGTCCAGGATCGCGACCGTGCCGAGCACCGGGGTGAAGTCCCACGCCGCGCCGTAGAACGCCACGTGCAGCACCCGCAGCAGCGCACCGAAACGCGGCGACCTTGGTGCAGGCGGCCTGAAACCGGTCACCCGTGTCGGGCCCCCTGGTACACGTCCGGGGGCCCAGACGTGGCAGGGGCGCCGTCGCCTTGAACAGCAGGCCGACCGAG